>DASSJE010000033.1:0-8686 GCA_035691365.1 Terriglobia bacterium | reverse complement strand
GCGGCGCGCCACCCAGCCCCAGTCGCGTCACCCGCAGGTCAGTTTTTCCAATTTGAACTTTCGCTAAAGGATCCATTACACTCTCCCGCCGCTGGCTTTGATGAAGGCGATGCCCCAGCCATTATTCAGTTGCGTCCGCAGGATTCGCAATCTATCACGCCTCGAAGCTCCGGGGCAAGCTTTGGCGCGATGCTCAGCCAGGCAAGTGCCAGGGGATAAATCGGGGATGGTGGTCCCGGGGTGATTCAGTCACATCGGCGGCGACTCCCAATGGTGTATAATGCAAACCATGGAAGGCCTCGTGGCCCTTGTCATTTTCATTGTGCTGTGGTTTTTTGTCCTGCCCAGGATTCCCGGCGTATCCCGCTTCACGTGATCGCCGCGCCCCCCGGGCCGGTCGGGCCGGGACGACGCTCCTGAAAACAAAAATTGCGGGTGATTAATCTCTATGCCTATCTTCGAATACACTTGCCGGAAGTGCAAAAAGACCTTTGAGAAGCTGGTGCTGAGCAGGAACCAGCCGGCCCCGGTGTGCCCCAAATGCGGCTCAAGAAAGACCGAGCAGCAATTCTCCACCTTCGCAACTTCGGGAGTATCCGTCAGCGCCGGTGGCGGTGCATGCGCGCCTTCAGGTGGTGGGTGACGCCTCCGGTAAAGGGCGGTCCGCTCTTTCATTCTCCCAATGGAATATGGTATGGCAACCCGGGTCCGCAGAGCGGGTGTGCGGTTTTCAGGTCAGAGTTTCTGCAGGTCTCCCGGCAAGCTTGTCCAACGCCGGCAGTCCCAAATTAAAACGATGACGAGTATTTCAGCCAGGCGTCCTTGAGGTCTTTGCCGCGGAAGGCCCACGTCCGTTCATCTATCTGCTCGACGCCCTCACGCGCCCGGAAGTATTGCACGCCCCGGGTCGTGAACTGGATTTTGGCCTCCACGGGCCCCTCCACGCTGTAGGGTCTGATTTCACCCAGCCGCTCCATGGCGCGGCGGGCCTTTTGCTTGATCAGGGCCGCAGCCGTGGGATGCGGAAGCATAAAGCCGGCCGTCCGGCTGGCTCCGGATTTGACGGCAGCGCATTCGGCCTGCGGCACCAGCGCGTGGAGTTCCTCACATGCTGCGGTATCTCCGGAAAGCATGATGGTAGGGACACCATAGGTGCCGGCCAGCATTACGCGCACGCCAATTTCGCCCACCGGCTTGTTATTCACCCACATATTCTCGACGCCCAAGGAGCTGAAGGAATGGTTGAGGATTCCGTTCATCGCTCCGGCCATGGCGTGCTGGCCGATAAAAACCATCGCCGCATAGGACGAATCGAGCTCCAGCGTGGGAGCGACCGGTTGTCCCGTCAGCAAAAGCGCTTTGGGATTGATGTCCAGCGCGGAAAGTGACCGGCTGCTGTCATGGCCATCCCACACCACAACGCCCGTCGCGCCGCCTTCGAGCAGCCCGTCAACGGCAGCGTTGACTTCCCCGGTGAGGAGCTTGCGCGCCTCCTGGAAGCGGGGACTATCGAGCGGTTCGCACTGGAGTTCCGTGCTGAACACGCCCGACACGCCCTCCATGTCCGTAATTATGAATACTTTCTTCTGCTTCCCGCCTTTCGGCGCATTTGGATTGAGTACCCCTAATAAGGAGTCAACTTGCGCTTGCGACATCAGGATTTTCCCCCTTCCATGGGCCTTATCTCTGCTGGCGACAGACCCATGACAAGGGCCTGCAATCTGCCCCCAAAAAGTGCGGAGAGCTATTCTACACCTGCAAGGCCATTCCGGCCCGCCAAATTCCGCCCTTGCTTGTGCGTGCGGCCGGCGGGAAGATCGAGCTTCAACATAAGGGCGGCAGTGTACGCAGGCGGAAGGTTTGGCGCCCGGATGGCTCCAGCTCAGGCATGGGTTGCTAAAGCATGGTCTATAACTCCTATAAGAAAAAAAATGCCATGGCGGCGTGGATGTGTGAGAATATACGAGACTACTTTGAGGCCGGGTAGTCGCGGGTGTCGGACTTCCATTTCGCTTTTATTATCAGTTACGCCATGATCTTTACTCCCGGCGAACCCATCGATGGGAAATAGCACCTCAGAAAAACCATCTCCCTTGCAGCGAGTGAAAGCGCTTCCGCGCGTCATGGTCGCCACCACGGCCATGCTGACGTTTATCTCCTTCTGGCGCGCGGCGGCCATCGTTCTCAATGACCTGGGGTCTTCGGCGTTTTACGCCGGCGGCATCGCCGAGCAGGCGTTCGGAGCTTCGGCGCCGTGGTTCATCCTGGCCGTCATGCTGTTTGCGTACGCTGTCGCCCAGATGTACGTGGAAAGCTGCAGCATGTTCGTGCGCGGGGGCGTTTACCGCGTCGTGAAGGAAGCCATGGGCGGGACGCTGGCCAAGTTTTCCGTCTCGGCCCTGATGTTTGACTACATCCTCACCGGGCCGATCAGCGGAGTCTCCGCCGGCCAGTATCTTGTAGGTTTCGCGAACGAGCTGTTCAATTACGTTCACCTCAACATTGTCCTGCCCACCAATTCGACAGCCGCTGTTTTTGCGGCGGCGGTCACGCTCTATTTCTGGTGGCAAAACGTCAAGGGCATCGAGGAATCCAGCGACAAGGCCGTCCGCATCATGGAGTTCACCACCATCCTGGTGGTCCTGATGATCGGCTGGTGCGGCTACACGCTTTGGATCAAGGGCGGCCACCTTCCGCCGGCGCCCCTGCCTTCCAACCTCCACTTTTCGGTGGTAGCGGAGGGATGGCTGCGGTCCAGCCGCCTGCCGGAGATCATCGGGGTAATCGGAATTCTGGTGGCCTTTGGCCACTCCGTGCTGGCCATGAGCGGACTGGAAACGCTGGCCCAGGTCTACCGCGAAATCGAGCATCCCAAACTGCCCAACCTGAAGAAGACCGCTTTCATCGTTTTCATCTACAGCATGCTGTTCACCTCGCTGGTCTCCTTCTTTGCGTTCATGATCATCCCCGACGCCCACACCCGGCTCGGGTATAAGGACAATCTGATCGCCGGCCTGGCCATGAACGTGGTGGGGCCGTTTATGCTGCGCCTGCTGTTCCACGCTTTTGTGGTGGTGGTGGGCATCATGATCCTCTCCGGCGCGGTCAACACGGCCATTGTTGGCTCCAACGGCGTGCTCAACCGCGTTTCGGAGGACGGGGTCCTGGCAGACTGGTTCCGGCAGCCGCACCGGCGCTTCGGGACTTCACATCGGATCATTAATCTCGTCGTGGCCCTGCAACTGCTCACCATTTTCCTCAGCCGCGGCAACGTGATAGTGCTCGGCGAAGCTTATGCATTCGGAGTGATCTGGAGTTTTGCCATGAAGGGCCTGGCTGTCCTGGTCCTCCGCTACACCAAGGCCGGCCCGCGCGAGTTCCGCGTACCCTTGAACCTGAAAGTGTTCAGCCTGGAAATTCCCGTCGGGCTGGGGCTGATTACACTGACCCTGTTTGCCACCGCGATTATCAATCTGTTTACCAAGCAAGTCGCCACCATTACCGGAGTTTCATTTACGATTCTGTTTTTCGTCCTTTTTACCATTTCAGAAAGACATTCTAAGCGCCGGGCATCCCGCGCTGAACTCGACCAGTTCAATCTGGAGCCGAGTGCGGAAATCACGGCTGCGGGGGTTGGGTCACGGCCGGGAAACATCCTGGTGCCGGTCCCCGACTATTTCAAGCTTTACCACCTGGCATCCGTACTGGAACGGGTCGATATTGAACGCCAGGATGTTGTGGTGCTCCACATTCGGGTCCTCTTGCGCGCCGGTTCCGGCGAGCACGGCCTGGAGCCGGAGCAGTTGTTCACTGTCTATGAGCAGGAGTTGTTCACGCGCGCGCTAGCATTGTCAGAAAAATACGGCAAGAGCGTGAAGCTGGCGGTGATTGCGGCAACGGATGTGTGGGACGGCATTTTACGGGCGGGCCAGAACCTTCAATCGTCCACCCTCGTGCTGGGATCGTCAACCAAGATGTCTGCCGCGGAAGAGGCGCGCCGGGCCGGCCTGGCGTGGGAAGGGTTGCGCGATCCCAAGCCTCAGCTGACCGTGGAAGTCTACTCGCCGCGCGGGCGTGAAGAGGTTTACTACCTGGGACCGCACGCCCCTCATCTGACCCCGAAGGAAATCGACCTGCTGCACAAAATCTGGCTCGATTGCAGTCAGCGCCTGGAACCGGAAGAGATCCACCACCATGACATCGTCCACTTCGCGCTCACGGAAATCGAACATAAACTGCGCGATGAGCCTGACGGCGAAGTTCTGGAACGATTAAGGCAGCACCTTGAAGAGATGAAGTCCCGGCGCGTTCCTCACCTGTAGCTGCCCGCTCCCTCAATCCCGGCAGCATGGCGCCATGATCAGTCGGAGAGTTTTGTGCCGGCAAAGTCTGCAACGCCTGCGCGGACGATCGTATGGTGCAATGGGCTTTCGGCCGTGTGGCCGGGGGCGCGAGGACGTTCCTCCGTCCATACCCCATAAACGCGCCCGCCGAATGCCGCGATCCCCGTGTAGTCGCCGATAAAATCGTTATCGGGATCAAACGCATTGCTCATCCAGACGTAGTTTTGAAAGGTGCGGCCGTGGTCGATTGAACGGGCCAGCACCACAACGGCCTTTCGGTTGTCCTGGTCGTCCCGCCGGTCGTAGAAAATAAGATTGGCCGCGCCTGTCACCGGGTCAACGGCCAGCCATTGGAAGAACTGATCGGCGCCGTTGTGGATCGAGTCTGAATTCACCCGCACGGCCGGAGACCACGCCTGCCCGCTATCAGCCGAAGTTGAGCAGAAGACGTCAACATCACCGTTGCTGTAATCGCTCCAGGTCACGTAGAGAAGCCCGGCGCCGCTGCCGCCATGAGGATCCATCGAAATCACCGGGAAGCCATCCGTCCGGTCAACCTCAGTGATGTGAAAATACGGCGGCCCAATGGGAATAATTTCGCGCGAGGGAGCAAAAGTGCGGCCGCCGTCCCGTGACGATGTAAACACCACGTGCGTGCCATCTGCCCACACCACATAAAGCGTGCCGTCCGGCCCAACCGCGCCCGTAAAACCTTCCACGGCGCCGTTATCATCCCGGGGCAGTCCAGCATGGGTGCTGATCCGAATGGGCTTTGACCACGTGGCACCGTCGTCCGTCGAGCGCGAAAGGAGAATCACCGACTGCGTCAAAGTGAACTCCGTCCATCCGGCATAGAGGTTCCCCGCATACGGCCCGCTGGTGTTGTCAGCCACGATATAAGGCTTGTCCTCAAAAGGAATGCCCGGCTTTGTGGGGTGTTCCATTATGGCTATGGGGTTTTCCTTCCAGGTCTTTCCGCCGTCAAGCGAGCGCCGGACGAACACGCCGTTCCGGGTGGCGTTGTGTCCCCAGTATTCATCGGTCCCAAGCTTGTCAAAGGCAATGTAACAAAGAAAGGCATGGCCGCTGTTGTCAAAAGCCACTGAGACGTCGCCGGACACAGCATAGTTGCCGGGCGCGGCGTCGGACGCAGTTGTCCAGCTCCGGCCGGCATCCTGTGAATAGGCGATGTGCGCGCCCGTCTGATAGGCCACGACCACCTGTTGCGGATTGCGGCGATTGATGGCCACGGAAGGCTCGTTGAAGTATCCGCGATGATGCGTCAGCGTCACAACTTTTGCCCCGGGAGGTGATGGCATGGAGGGAACCTGCGCTTTCGCTCCCGTAACCACCAGCGCGAAGGTGCAAAGCCCCGGAAAAACCAGGCCGGCGCCAGCCCCCCTGAAAAACCGGCAAGAACTCACCCACATACTTTTTAAAGTCCGCATAGCAAAGGAGACCCTGGGAAATCTCAAGTGATTATTTAAAATTGTTTCGGAAGCTAATGTACTGCAAGCGGCTTTAACATGTCGTCCAGAAGATTTGGACGCCCGGCTTCCCGCACCAGACGCGGAAACCTTTCACCGCCGTGATAATCAACCGTGCAGGTCTTATAATAGTTGTCACTCAACACCCGCAGGCTGATGGGTTCAGTCGATTTCACGGCGGCCTCGATCGCCAGCCGCAGCACCTGTGGCGTAAACTCCCGCCCATTCACCGAAACCAGTTTCATGCCGGGGGAAATTCCGGCTTTGTAGGCCGGCATCGTCACGTTGGAATCTTCAACCTCGCCATCGTCTTTCAACAAGAGGCCGATCGAATACATTTCGTTTATATCGTTGTGCACCGATTCCGAATTCTGCAGGAGAGCAGGCTCATCGCTGCTGTAAATCACTTTCCAGCCGCTGTTTTCGATGCCTCCGAGCGGGGCTTCGGGCGAGGTTGATTCCAGCCGTATGTGGAAGTAATCCGCCCAGTCGTATGGGGCAATCTTGTCGAGCGCGGCAACCAGTTCCTGGAAAGTGTACGTCTTCAATTGCGGCCCGTCGTTCGGCCCGCCATAGAACAGCCGGCAAAAATCCTCCAGCGATTTCTTGCCGTGCGTCTGCCGGTGGATGATGCTGTTGACCTCCAGCCAGACCAGAACGTCTTCGTCGTAAAAATCGACGCCCCGCCGCCAATTGGCCCATTGGCCGGGCGCGCCGTAAAGGATGGGCGCGGACGCTGCCGTATCGAGCAGCGGGCGCCAGGTCCGGCCGGGCCGGCCGGGTCCATATCTTGCGGCAACCAACGCCAGGTTCTCGCGGTACTCATCGGGACTCCACAGCCCGCTGCGTGCCGCCAGAAGGTCGCCCAGGTATTCGGTGAGCCCTTCATAAACCCAGAGCATGTCGGTCTTCATGGGCTGGTCGTAATAAGGAGGGCTCAGGTCCTTCGGACGGCGGAATTTGCCGTTCCAGGAATGGACAAATTCGTGTGGCAGCAGCGTGGCCATGTTGAGGCGCAAGCCAGGATTGATCAATGAAAACTCATCCACGCGACTGTCGTCGGACTCATGGTGTTCCAGTCCAAAGTGCGCGACGTAGTCGCTCAAGGTGAGCAGAAAATGATAGTCGCGGTAGTGGCGGGTCCCGAACAGCTTTCCGGTCTCGGCCACAAGATTCGTATAATCCTGCTGCAGTTCCGGGCTCATCTTGAGCGCGGCTTCGCTGTCTGCGGCAATGTCGATCTCATGGTGGATGGGCTCGCCGGGCGGGGTCACATCCACCACGCGGTAGAACTGCCCGGCGCTGACGGGTGAATCGACCAGACGGTTCAGAGAGACAGATTTGAATTCGATTTCGTTGCCATTCTGGCGGACAACTGGAAGCGCTGTTCCAAATTTCCAGTCTGCGGGAAGCTTCAGGCTCGCCTTGAAGATGATGTCCTGGGCCGGGCGGCCCGCGGGATAGAGAAGGTTTTGGTTCCAATTGATGACCACCAGCTTGTCCGTGGCCGAGGCGCCGGCGGTAAAACCGGAAGTCTCTAAAGGCTCTACGTAATCGAAACTGACCTGAAGAACGCTGGCCCCCTGCGGAACGTCGAGGTGAAACGCGAACATGTCAACCAGGTCGCGGCGCCAGGCGACTATTTTGCCGTTGGCCTCGAATTTCAATCCGGTCACATTGTCAATCGGGCCGTCGGGAGCATGTTCGCCGGGGATCCATTTGGGGTAATAAAGCGTCAGTGGCCCGGGAGAAACGGGAATGGACATTCGTGTGTGGATAATCTTCAGCGGGGCCTGGGTGGCGTCAACCTGCAGATCGATCGGGGACTGCGCCCTCAACCCCGCAATCCCTGCCGCGAATACGAACCCCAAAAGCGTACAAACCCGGACACGGGATATCAGCATCGCCTTCGTCCTCAATTCAACTGAGTTTTGCGGGAGCGCCGGCACCCGAAATTTTATTCAGGAAAGAATCGCTGGCGAGCCCCTCGTGCATGAAAACCTGAGGCAGGGGAAACATTCCCTCCAAACAGGACATAATAGCGCGGTTTCGGCACGCATTCCAACTCGGACGCGCAGCAGAAGAAGACACAAACAGCGATTGCGAGCAGAGCGTTGCAATACAGGAAAGCGCCTTCCACTGCTCCCTACCGGCCTTGCAAGCCCGGAGTGGTTTTCGGGCGGGGATTGAAATCATCGGGAACCTGATTCGCGATGTGAAGCGCGCGGTCCGTGGTGAGGATCCCCAGTTCCGCGCAGCCATAGCCCGTTTCCTGCGGCAAATGGAGGACCAGCGAATCCGGAATCTCCACGTAGCTCGGCGGCAGCGGCCCGGCTTTTCCCAGCAGCCGCGCAGGGCTGAAGGCTTCCGTCAGATTGCTCACGCCGGGAGTGATGGCGTCTTCGGGACCCAGCCCATTCTGGCCGAACTCCCTCCTGCCGAGCCTGCGGCCGCGTTCTTCGTCGGGCAGAAACGCCAGCGGGGGCAGGTTGAAAACGGCGTCGACGAATTTCACGACGGAAGCCTGGTTTCCCTGGGCGTGGGCGATATAGTGTGTGCGCGCGTAAGGCGAAATGAGGATCAGGGGAACGCGCGGGCCGTCGCTGATGACGGAGCCGTCCGGACCCTTTGCCCGGATGGGCGGCGGCACGTGGTCGTAATCGCCTTCCGAATCGTCCCAGGTGATAATGATGGCGCTTTTGTCCCAGTAGGGGCTGGCGGCAATCGCGTTCACCGCCTTGGCCACCAGCGCCTCGCTGATCTGCGCATCGGAGTAACCAGGATGGTCATCGTCCCCTTTAAAGTTGGACTGCGCGCGCATGTCGGGATCGGCGGGATGGAGGCCGAACATGTTTT
>DASSJE010000032.1:0-3690 GCA_035691365.1 Terriglobia bacterium | reverse complement strand
TCTCTCCCTCGCCATACGCACTCGCCAGGTTTCCTGCCAGGAGGTGATGGCCGCCTACCTGGAACACATCGAGCGGCTGAATCCCAAGGTCAACGCCATCGTCTCCCTGCAGCCCCGCGATGGGCTGATGAAGCAGGCGGCGGAGCGCGATGCCGAACTGGCGCGCGGCCAATACCGGGGATGGATGCACGGCTTCCCCCACGCCGTGAAGGACCTGGCGGCCACGCGCGGCATTCGCACCACCTGGGGCTCGCCGCTGCTGGATACGGTGCCCGACTACGATTCCATTTTTGTGGAGCGGCTGCGCCGGGCTGGGGTCATCATCATCGGCAAGACCAACGCCCCCGAGTTCGGGCTGGGCTCGCAGACCTACAATGCGGTTTTCGGCACCACCCTGAATGCCTACGACCAGTCGAAGTGCGCCGGCGGCAGTAGCGGCGGGGCCGCCGTGTCGCTGGCCCTGCGCATGCTGCCGGTAGCCGACGGCAGCGACATGATGGGCTCGCTGCGCAATCCCGCCGCCTACAACAACGTGATCGGCTTTCGCACCTCTTTCGGCCGCGTGCCGTCGGCTGGTGAGGAGCTGTTCCTGGAGCAGTTGAGCGTGAACGGTCCCATGGGACGCACGGTGAGCGACGTGGCCATGCTGCTTTCTATGATGGCCGGGTATGATCCGCGCGCGCCGCTTTCCCTGGAGCAGGACCCCGCGGTTTTTGCCGAGCCTCTTAAGCGGGACTTCAAAGGCGCACGCCTGGCCTGGCTGGGCGATTTGGGCGGGCACTTGCCTATGGAGCCTGGCATAACCGAACTGTGCCGCGCTTCTTTCAAGGCCTTCGAGGCCGCAGGCTGCGTGGTGGAAGAGGCGCGACCGGACTACTCTGCCGATCGCATGTGGGAAACGTGGGTCACGCTGCGCCACTGGCTGGTCGCGGGCGACTTGGTGGAGCTCTACAAAGATGCTTCTAAACGCAAACTGATGAAGCCGGAGGCGCAGTGGGAGGTGGAAGGCGGCCTCAAGCTCAGCGCTCTCGAGGTGTACAACGCCTCTCGGGCCCGCTCCGAGTGGTACGTGGCGGTGCAGAAGCTGTTCGAGAAATACGACTACCTGCTGCTGCCCAGCGCGCAAGTTTTTCCCTTCGATGCCGGCGTCCACTGGCCGAAATCAATCAACGGAGTGACCATGGACACTTACCACCGCTGGATGGAAGTCGTGGTGCCCGCTTCCCTGCTGGGCTTCCCTACTATCAATGTGCCGGTCGGCTTCGGCACCCAAGGCTTGCCCATGGGCATGCAGATCATCGGCCGGCATAATGCCGACCTGGCCGTGCTGCAAATGGCCTACGCCTATGAGCAGGCCACCGACTGGGTGCGGGCCCACCTGCCGCCGCTGATTTCCGGGTAACTCGGGGAACCGGCAGCAGATCGCGTCAGGAACCGGAGCGCCGCTTCCTGGCCAAGCGGGTAGAGGAATTGCAAGAAAGCTTTAGGAACTGAAATAAAATAGTTTGCCTCTACTGTCGATCTCCTCCGTGCACGACGGTCCACCCCAACGGCAGCAAGGGCCAGAAGCTACTGAGTAACTCGTCGAGCATCGCCTGGGACGAAAAATGCAGGAGAATAGCTGTGATGACCCAGCAAGCATTCGGCGGCAGCTGGACGGAGCAGAAACTTTCTGCCCTGCAGGACTACCTGTCCGCGTACACGCGAATCTTCAAAAGCAATCCAGCGGCGCGCTACTACACGACATATTACGGCGATGCCTTCGCTGGGACCGGATACATGCAGCGCCCTGAGATCTCGCCATTGTCCACGTTCTTCCCAGAACTTTCCGAAGGTGCTGAGGAGTATGCGAAGGGTAGCGCGGTGCGCGCGTTGGAGGTCGATCCACCATTCGATCACTACCTGTTCATCGAGCGCGATCCTGTACGCGCTGCGGAGCTGCTCGATCTGAAAAAGAGTTTCCCAGCCCGCGCACCGTTCATCGATATAAGGCAGGGCGACGCGGCGACGGTTCTGGAGAAGTGGTGTCAGTCGATGGACTGGAAGAAGAATAGGGCGGTGCTTTTCCTAGATCCCTTCGGCATGGATGTCGACTGGCCGCTGCTGGAGGTGATCGCAGGGACACGTGGCATCGACCTGTGGTACTTGTTCCCGCTCTTTGCAGTGAATCGCCTACTCGTGCGCGGCCAGGAGCCACCCGAGGCATGGGCAAAGCGGCTGACCGCGACCTTCGGCACAGCATCGTGGCGCGAAAAGTTTTATTCAGCGAAGCATGAATACTCACTATTTGAAGAAGACGAACCCGCGCAGCGCATCACGAAGACCGCGGATATCCCCAGCATCCAGAGTTTTCTGGTCGAGCGACTAAAATCGATCTTCGTGGCGGTATCCGAAGCGATGGTCCTCGAAAATTCAAAAAACTGTCCGCTGTACCTTCTGCTGTTCGCTGCTGGCAACAAGGCCGGCGCGAACGCGGGCTTGAGAATTGCGAACTACCTGGTGGGGAGGTAGCTGTGGCGCAGAAAAGCACAATCGAGTGGACCGACGCGACCTGGAACCCAGTTCGTGGCTGCACGAAAATCAGCCCTGGCTGCAAGCACTGCTATGCGGAACGGTTTGCAGAACGCTTTCGAGGCGTTCGCGGTCATCCGTTTGAACAGGGATTCGCCCTGCGCCTGGTTCCAGAGAAGATGGCGGACCCGATGAGATGGCGGACGCCGCGTCGCATTTTCGTGAATTCCATGAGCGACCTTTTCCACGAGGGCGTGCCTGATTCGTACGTTGAGGAAATCTGCCGCGTAATGGTCGCGGCGAACTGGCACACCTACCAGGTCCTGACGAAGCGGTCCGAGCGCATGCGCGATCTGCTGAATAACAGGTTGCGTTTCGCGGCCCATGAACCAAACATCTGGTGGGGCGTGAGCGTCGAGGATCGCAACTACGGAGTGCCACGGATCGGGCACCTGCAGCAGGGGCGGCCGGCCGTGCCGTTCTTGTCCATTGAGCCTCTGCTCGAGGATCTCGGACGCGTCGATATCTCTGGAATCGCCTGGGTCATCGTGGGCGGTGAAAGCGGTCCCGGCGCACGTCCGATGGACCCAGCCTGGGTACTGTCGATCCAGCGGCAGTGCCGCGCAGCGGGCGTCGCATTTTTCTTTAAGCAATGGGGTGGCGTGCGGAAGCACGAAACAGGGCGCCTGCTGGAAGGCAAGACCTACGACGAAACCCCGGAACTCAGCTGCGCGCCTGTGAAGACTGAACCTGAACGGCAGCGCCTGATCTCAGCCGTCTCGCTCGCGGCCTCATCCCTTTGCCTCAGCTGACAGCCCGCGCAGGAACGCCTGCGTAGGCAGGTGGCCCGGGTTCGCGCCGCGCTTTTGGGCGCTAACCCTTCGGCTTCGCTCAGGGCAGGCTCTGGGATCAGCAACCTGGGATCAGAAATATCCTCTCCCCGCTGCCTGTTGCTTGCCTCTCCCGATACCGCGCCGTCCACGACTCGTTTTTCTCGCAGCGCATAGTGGCGAAAGCTGCTTGGCCCGGGCTCGTGCTGGAGAGAAATGATTCGTATCAGGGCGCGTCTTTAGACGCGCCGAAGAAGGGCTTTGAGAAAATGCGGCTTCAGCCGCTGCGTTTTTCAGCGCCTCAAGGCGGATTCCCTGGCGGGGCTCGTTGCGGCATGACTGAAGTCAT
>DASSJE010000031.1:0-5102 GCA_035691365.1 Terriglobia bacterium | reverse complement strand
CGCCTTCCACGGTGACCACTTACCGCGTCATGGAATATCCCATGTCCATTTCGGATGACGCATCGCCGGCCGCCGGCCTGACCGGCCTTGACACCACAAACGTCAGCCAGTACGTCGATGCGTGGATGAACGTCATCAAGTTTAACTACGACAACAACGCGCCCACCGTGCTGCTCCTTCACCCAATCGATACCACCGCGCGCATCCAGGCGCTTAAGCAATTGCTGGCCGCCATCCAGAACCAAGGCCTGGACATGTGGATCGGTGACCTCACGACTTTTGCGAAATTCTGGGAGGCCCAGGGAGTGACGAACGCCAACTGGCCCTGAAAACTGACCTTTGTGATTGAGATATGATTACGATGGGTCTCAGGGAGGCTCAATGCCAGCTAAGTTGTTGAAAACATGGTGCGGAAGGGGGGACTCGAACCCCCACGGTCTTGCGACCGCCAGCCCCTCAAGCTGGTGCGTCTGCCAATTCCGCCACTTCCGCGTGGGAGGCAAATCTGACTGGCCCATGCTGTGAAGCATGGCGTCGCGAAGGCCGGCTTCCTCCCTTACTTTTTGATTGGCGCCGCCGGGGAGATCGGGACCGACTGCGACTGGGCCGGGGCGTTCTGCATCACCGAGTTTGACGTCGCCTTCGTGGCCCAGATGGCCAGCGTCACCGAGGTTGCCATAAAGATGGCGCCCAGCACCCAGGTGATCTTGGCGAGGGTCGTTACCGCGCCGCGGGGACCAAACGCCGCCTGGCTGGAGCCACCAAACGCTGCCGCCATATCAACGTTCTCTCCACCCTGAATGAGCACAACAACAATCAGCAGGGCGCTCGAAATAACCTGGAGAGCAGTTACTGCCGCTACCATATAAAATTCCTTTCAAACCTGTCCGCCGTCCGGCCATTCCTCATGCCGACGGATAATCAATAATTGCCACAAAGGAGTCAACCTTGAGGCTGGCGCCGCCCACAAGCGCCCCGTCGAGGTCCTGCTGGGCCATCAACCCTTTGATGTTCTGAGGCTTGACGCTTCCCCCGTAAAGGATTCTGACGCCCTGGGCCTGCTCCTCACCAAACTGCTCCCGCGCCAGTTCCCGCAAGTACGCGTGGCTTTCCTGCGCCTGCTCCGGGGTAGCGGTACGGCCGGTGCCGATTGCCCAGACGGGCTCATACGCCATAATGATACGGGAAAAGTCAGAGGGGGTCAACCCGGCGAACCCGCCCTGAAACTGGCGTTCCAGCACCTGATGCGTCTCATCTGCGTCCCGTTCTTCCAGCGTTTCTCCCACGCAGACAATTGGCGTCAATCCGGCGGCCAGCGCGGCCTTCAGCTTGCGATTCACCTGTTCATCGGTTTCGCCATGGTCGTGTCGCCGCTCCGAGTGGCCGATGATCACGTGCGAGCAGCCCGCATCCAGAAGCATTCCGGGCGCGACGTCGCCCGTGTGCGCGCCTTCGGAATCCCAGTGGACGTTCTGGGCGGCAATGCCGATCTTGCTTCCTTTGGCAGCTTGCGCAGCATCCGCCAGCGCCGTGAACGGAGGAGCGACTACCACGTCGCAGTGCTGAACCTTCGCCACGCGCCCCTTCAGCGCTTCGATGAACGCGACAGTCTCACCGCGCGTCTTGAACATCTTCCAGTTTCCGGCAATCACAGGTCGCCGCATCTATTCTTCCCCGCTCTCAAAAGTAGGCGCTAAGCAGAAAGTTTTTGGCAGCCGAATCAATTCCGTTGCCGTGCCCTAACGCCCAAAGACTTCCATTGCAGTGGCATGCTTCGACTGGCAAGCCCGCAGCTTTCTGAAGCCGCGCTTCGAGTTGTTTTCCACTTCGCACATGGCCCGACATCCTCGTTGTGCTTTCTCCTGCCGACTGCCAACTGCTTTCCGCCTTCCGCCTTCTGCCTGCTACTTTTCCGGCAGAGCTTCAACGCCGGGCAGTTTGAGCCCCGAGAGGAACTCGAGTGAAGCGCCACCGCCGGTCGAAATGTGTGTGATCTTGTCTTCGACGCCGGCCTTGTGGACCGCCGCCGCCGAATCTCCGCCGCCCACAATGGACACGGCGCCCGATTCAGCCACCGCGCGCGCCACTTCCATGGTGCCTTTGGCGAACTGGTCAATCTCAAACACGCCCATGGGTCCGTTCCAGATGATCATTTCGGCCTGCTTGACGGCGTCCACATACCCGGCGATGGTTTTGGGCCCGATGTCCAGTCCCATGCGGTCCGCGGGAATGGCAACGGAATTGACTGTTTCCGCCGCAGCGGAATCATCGAGTTTCTCAGCCACGACGTGGTCCTTGGGCAGGCGGAAATCCACGTTCTTCTGTTTGGCCTGCGCCAGCAGTTCTTTGGCCAGGTCCAGCTTGTCGGCCTCAACCCTCGAAAGCCCCACTTCCACGCCCTGCGCTTTGAGGAAAGTGTAGGCCATGGCGCCGCCGATCAGGATGGTATCGGCAAAGCCCATCAGGTTTTGCAGGAACTTGATTTTATCGGAAACTTTGGCGCCGCCCACAATGGCCACGTACGGGTGCTGAGGGTTCCCAAGAGCTTTGCCCAGATATTCGAGTTCCTTTTCCATCAGCAGGCCGGCCGCCTGCACCGGAACGTGGTGCGTGATGCCTTCAGTTGAAGCGTGGGCGCGATGGGCGGAGCCGAACGCGTCGTTGATGTAAACCTCGGCTTTGCCCGCCAGTTGCTTGGCAAACTCCGCATCATTCGCTTCCTCTTCCTTGTGGAAGCGCAGGTTTTCGAGCAGCAGTACGCCGCCTTCCTTCAGTTCCGCTTCGTTTTTCTCTGCCTGCAAGCCGACGCAGTCCGTGGCAAAGCTGACCGGCTTGTTCAGCAGAACGGCCAGGCGCTCGGCCGCCGGCCGAAGACTCATTTTGGGATTGACCTTTCCCTTGGGCCTGCCCAAATGGGAGGCCAGAACCAGCTTGGCGCCGCGATCCAGCGCAAGCTGGATGCTCGGCAGGCTGGCGCGGATTCGAGTGTCGTCGGTGATTTCGCCCTGGTCGTCGAGCGGCACGTTAAAGTCCACCCGCACGAAAACCACTTTGCCCTTCAGGTCAACATCGCGAATCGATAGTTTGGCCATAATCTTTCACTCCTCGTTGAGAACAGTAGGCAGAGGGCAGAAAGCAGTAGGCATCCGGCTCACCTGGCGGTAAACTTGCCAGGGTTCCGAATCATACTTCCAATCATCTTACCCAATTCCTCAAAGCCCACCGTGAGCCGTTTCCGTACTTCCCCTGGTAAGTATCCGCATCCATGCGCGAAGTCCAACCAAACCTGCGTCTCCGTCGCTTCAGCATCCGAATCAGCCAACTTGCTGGCGAACATGCTCGGGTACTGCCGCTTGCGAAAACCCTCGGCAATGTTCGCAGCAACGCTCCGAGACGAGCGCCGAATCTGGCTGGTCAGTGAATAACGTTCTTCCTGCGGGAACGTTTTAGACAGATTGAATATTTCCATCGCTAAACTGAATGCGAGTTGGTAGACCTTCAAATCCCGGTAGCCGCGGAGCTCTGGGGACATAAGATGAAATGTCAGGCCGCCCGCATCAAATCACTGCTGTGTTGGGCATCAGCCGAATAGAACGCATATTCCCTTTTCGCCCAAGGCGTTAAGGCGAAAGATCCACAAACTCTGCTTTCTGCCTTCTGCTTTCTGCCTTCTGCTTTCTGCCTACAGGCTCTTCCCAACATATTTGATCAGGTCGCGGACGCGGCAGGAATATCCCCACTCGTTGTCGTACCAGGCGGTGATTTTCGCCAGGTCGCCGTCGATCACCTTGCAGAAGGGAGCGTCAATAATGGAGGAGTACGGGTTGCCGCGGAAATCGATGGAAACCAGCGGCTCCTCGGAATACTGGAGGATCCCCTTCAGCGGCCCTTCGGCAGCTTTCTTGAAGGCGGCGTTCAGCCCCTCGGTGGTGGTCGGTTTCTCCAGAATGACGACCAGATCAACCAGCGAAACATTCGGCGTGGGAACGCGCATGGCATAGCCATCGAGCTTGCCCTTCAACTGCGGCAGCACCAGCCCAACGGCCTTGGCAGCCCCGGTGGTGGTGGGGATGATGGAGAGAGCGGCCGCGCGGGCCCGGCGCAGATCTTTGTGCGGAAGGTCCAGGATGCGCTGGTCGTTGGTGTAGGAGTGGACCGTGGTCATGGCGCCCTTTTTGATGCCGAAGTTCTCGTCCACAACCTTGGCAGCCGGCGCCAGGCAGTTGGTGGTGCAGGAGGCGTTGGAAATAATATGGTGCTTGGCCGGGTCGTAAGACTTTTCATTCACGCCCAGCACGATGGTGATGTCTTCACCCTTGGCCGGCGCGCTGATGATGACCTTCTTGACCGTGCCGCGAAGGTGCTTCCCGGCGTCCTCCGCCTTGGTAAAGAGTCCGGTGGATTCCAGCACCACCTGGACGCCCAGTGACGGCCAGTCGAGCTGCGCGGGGTCCTTCACCTTGAAAACCTTGACCGTCTTCCCGTCTACCGTAATGGAGTCTTCGCCGCTCGAAACGTCGACGCTCAGGTTCCCCAGCACCGAGTCGTACTTCAGCAGGTGTGCCAGAGTTTTGGGATCAGTAATGTCATTGACCGCAACGATTTCAATCTCCCGGTCATTCAGCGCGGCACGAACCACATTCCGTCCGATCCGGCCAAAACCGTTGATGCCTACCTTCACTGCCATAGCAACCCCCTCAAGAGGATATTTTTACATTTGGGCAAACGTTCAATTTTAATGACTGGACGAAGGGAAGTCAAATCGTGCGCTTTGGCTTGGGCAGGTCAAAACCTTCCCGGCAGCCCGCCTGGCAGGAGTCAGCAGAGGCCCGGAAAAGGTGGCGCGGGAGGCGCGGGCTAACCGGACCCGAGCCACGGGTTCGTTTTGGGTTCGTTTTTTCCACAGATTCGAATCTAAAGGACTTCTTGGGTTCGTTTTCGGGTTCGTTTCGGCTAACATATGTAGCCTTTTCCTTTGTTTTCAACAACCTCTCGGCTTCGTTTCTGCAAATAAAATTTTTTTGTCCCACGCGTTTTAGCGGCCCAATACGCCTTATTGTGTTTTCAGTCACTTGCAGGTATTAAATAGTCCATCCAGACTG
>DASSJE010000030.1:0-7349 GCA_035691365.1 Terriglobia bacterium | reverse complement strand
TGGTACCGCAACTCCGGCGCGCGCCGCGCCAACAAGCCCACGGACAAGGACGGCAACATATGGCAGCCGGATTTCAGCGACCCGCTTTACCTGAAATATTGGGGCGAACTGGTTGCGGCGGCCGGCGCGCGCTATGACGGCAATCCGAACCTTGAAATGGTTGATATCTCTTCGGTGGGCTACTGGGGCGAGGGTTGGAGCAATTACATGCCGCCTTTCAAATACCAGAAGGCGCTGATTGATATTTACCTCGATGCCTTCAAGCGCACGCCGCTGCTGATGAACTTCGATGAACAACAGGCGCTCACTTACGGGACGGAGCACGGCGCGGGCTGGCGGCTCGACTGCTGGGGCGACATGCGGGGCCCGTGGGGCGCCATGCTCGACGAGTATCCCGAACAGATTGTTCGCGCGGGCATTCAAAACGTCTGGGAACGAAGCCCCGTTTCACTTGAGAGTTGTGGCGTTCCAGGAAGCTGGTTCAAGCGCGGATACGATTTGGATTATATTCTGGCCCAGGCGCTGCGCTGGCACGCCAGCTCCGTCAACATCAAATCGTCGGCGATCCCTCCGCAGTGGAAGCAACAGTTCGAGGAATTTGAAAAGAAGATGGGCTACCGCTTCATTCTGCGGCGGCTGGAATATCCAAAAGAAGTCCGACCCGGCGAGATGATGCCGGTCAGCATGTGGTTCCTCAATGCCGGCGTCGCTCCGGTTTATCGAGATTATATTCTTGCCGTGGAGCTGTCGTCTCCCGAAGGCAAGGCGATTATCAAGACGCCGGCCGACGTGCGGAAATGGCTCCCGGGCGATGCGATGTTTGATGGAACGCTTTTTGTTCCGCAAACACTCAAGCCCGGCGAATATCACTTCCGCGTGGGTCTGCTCGATCCGCGCACCGAACAACCGGCCATCAAGCTGGCCATCGAGGGCCGCCAGCCGGACGGCTGGTACGACTTGGGCACAATCGAGGTGCAGTGATCCGGCTGTGCAGTTTTTTGCGAAAGATGGGTAGCGCGGTTGCTGAACATCAAGCTCTAGCCGGTTGCTGAGACGAGGCCACCCGTCATGCTGAGCGAAGCGAAGCATCCCTGTATTTCGCCCGAAAATGCAGTGGTTCTTCGCTGCGCCCCGTCCCATCCGGGACAGGGCTGCGCTCAGGATGACGTGGGGGTGCAAAGGAGATTCTGATGATTCGAATGAAAATTCCTGCTGTTGCCGCGGCGCTGATGCTTTCGGCTGCGCTGGTGTTTGCGCAGAACGACAGCGTGATTGTGCGCCCGAAAGAGATTGACACCGTGCTGGTGAATCCCGGCATGGGCATCCAGACGTTCCAGCGCTTCAACGGCGATGCGCTGAATTCCGGGCTGCGCTGGTCGGAGGAAGGCCCGACGGCCGTCTTGCAGCCTGCGGCGGAAAAGCCGGATTTTCCCGGCAGCTCCATCTCCTACTGCCGGTGGTTCTGGAACGTGCTCGAGCCGGAGCACGGCAAGTACGACTGGAGGATCATTGACTCGGCGCTCGAGCAGGCGCGTTTGCACCACCAGACGCTGGCCATTCGCATGATGCCTTACGACGAGCGCCACCCGCTTCCCGAATGGTACCGCAACTCCGGCGCGCGCCGCGCCAACAAGCCCACTGACGAGGACGGCAACATCTGGCAGCCCGATTTCAGCGACCCGCTTTATCTGAAATACTGGGGCGAACTCGTTGCGGCGGCCGGTGCCCGCTACGACGGCAATCCGAACCTTGAAATGGTCGACATCTCTTCAGTCGGCTACTGGGGCGAGGGCTGGAGCCATTACATGCCGGCGTTCAAGTACCAGAAGGCCCTGATTGATATTTACCTCGACGCCTTCAAGCGCACGCCCCTGCTGATGAATTTTGATCAGGCCCATGCCCTGTCCTACGCGGTGAAGCACGGCAGCGGCTGGCGGCTCGACTGCTGGGGCGACATGGGCATGCTCGAGGGCGAGAAGGAATCCGGGCGCTCGCTGATGATGGACCGCTATCCCGAGCAGGTTGTAGAGGCCGGCATCGAGGATGCCTGGACGCGCAGTCCGGTGTCGCTCGAGAGTTGCGGCGTTGCCGGGACCTGGCTCAAGTTTGGATACGACGTCAACTACATCCTCGACCAGGCGCTGCGCTGGCACGTCAGCTCGGTCAACATCAAATCTTCGGCGATCCCGCCGCAGTGGAAGGAGCAGTTCGAGGAATTTGAAAAGAAAATGAGCTATCGCTTCATTCTTCGCCGGCTGGAATATCCCAAAGAGGTCCGGCCCGGCGAGATGATGCCGGTCAGCATGTGGTTTCTGAACGCCGGCGTCGCTCCGGTTTATCGCGATTATATTCTTGCCGTCGAGCTTTCGTCTCCCGATGGCAAAGCGATTATCAAAACGCCGGCCGACGTGCGAAAGTGGCTTCCGGGCGATGCGATGTTTGATGGAACGCTTTTCGTTCCTGAAACTCTCAAGCCCGGCGAGTATCACTTCCGCGTGGGTCTGCTCGACCCGCGCACTGAACAGCCAGCCATCAAGCTGGCCATCGAGGGCCGCCAGCCGGACGGCTGGTACGACTTGGGCACGATCGGGGTGCAGTGATCCGGCTGTGCAGATTTTTGCGATAGATGGGTAGCGTGTACATCCGCGGTTAAGGTCCGCGGTTCTTCCGACGGAATCAAAAGCCGCAAACCGCGACCCCTGTGGTCTGATGCTACCCCTCTCACGATGGCGTGGCACATCGGACGTTTTCAAAAATTGATAGAATCCTCTGAGCCTCGGCGGCGCGAAAGACATGTCCCATAAATTCGCAAACATCTCGACGCACGCCACTCGACGCCGGGTGCCCGTCCTGCTGGCTCTGGTGGCCATGGCGATTGCGGCAGCGGTCCTTTCGGGATACGCCGCGAGCGCGCCGCGCGGCCCGCAAGCCATCAACTGGGCTGCGACGAGCATCTGCGGCGGGCAAGGTTTGCCGGAAGTTGCGGACTCCGGCGACACGGCGGCAACGGAAGTAGGTGTCCGTTTCAGCGTCCACGAGGACGGCTGGATCACCGCCATCCGGTTTTACAAGTCGGCTGCAAACACCGGCCGCCATGTGGCGACGCTCTGGTCTGCGGCAGGGGAGAAGTTGGCCCGTGCGGCGTTCACCAATGAGACGCCTTCAGGCTGGCAGCAGGCTGACTTCGCACGGCGCGTGCCCGTTCGCGCGAACACGGTCTACGTTGCGTCGTACCACACCAACGCCGGGCACTATTCCGCCGATCCTTATTACTTTGTTGCCGGGCGCGACGACGGAATGCTCGATTTTCTCGAGAGCACACGGGCCGGCGGCAACGGTGTTTATGTGCACAGCGCGCAGAGCGCCTTCCCCACCAGAAGCCGGCTTGGCGCCAACTACTGGGTGGACGTGGTATTCGAGCCCGCGCAAGCCCGTCGTGGCGACCGCTATCTGCCCTGGGCGGACGGCCCGGCCTATTACAAGCGCTGGACGAACGGCCCCGCTCCGAATGGCGATCCCACCTATTTCCCCATCGGCGTCTGGTACCAGGAGCCATCCACGGCCCAGGCCTACAAAGCGCTGGGCATCAACCTTTTTGTGGCGCTTCCGGAAGGCGCGCAGCCCGGGCCGCTGGCCGCCGCCGGCATGGGAGTTTTTTATCTGGACGCCTACAAACAGGTGGCGAATCCCAGTGAGCGCAAATCACTGCTGGCGAAGTGGGGAAGCCTGACGCGCGCCTGGGGCCAGATTGACGAGCCCGACAACGCGCAGGAGCTGCCGGGCGGCAAAGGTTACGGGCCCTGCGTGCCGCCGCCGGAGGTGATTACCGTCTACCATCAGTACCGCGAGAGCGACCCCACGCGGCCTGTCTATCTGGGCGTGGGGAAATCGGTGGACGACAACAAGACGCACATGCGCGGCGTCTGCACAGGCCATTATGAAGATTATCCGCAATACCTTCGCGGCTCCGACATTATTTCTTATGACAGCTATCCGGTGAACGTCCACAAGCCGCTCTGGTACGTGGCCAAAGGGATGGACGAGCTGAGAAACTGGGTGCACTACCGCAAGCCGGTCTATGAAGACATCGAGACCACGGCCATCGGCGCCCACGCCGGCAAGCCCACGCCGGACGAGGTGAAATCAGAAGTGTGGATGATCATCATCCACGGCGGCATGGGCATTATTTATTTCTGCCACATCTTCACGCCCCGGCTCGACCCCGCAGGCCTGCTCCATGAACCCGCGATCGCGCGCGAAGTGGGCGCGCTCGATCGGCAGATTCTGCGGCTGGCGCCGGTGCTCAATACGCCTTCGGTTGCCAACGGCTTGCGCGTGGCCTCGAGCAACGGAATGACTCCCATCGACACCATGCTCAAGCGCTGGCACGGCAGCACGTACCTGTTTGCCGAGTCCGCGCGCCCCGGCGGGCCTGCAACCGCCAGCTTCACTCTGCGCGATTGCCCCGCACACGCCACTGCCACTGTGCTGAATGAAAATCGCAGCATCCCGATTACAGATGGCACTCTCAAGGATGGCTTCGCAAAGCCCTACGAGGTCCACATCTACCGCATCAACTTTAGCCCGTCACACACCCCGTAGCGCACATGCCGGCGTAAAGGGCGCCGCCAGGGGAAACGACCGGGCTTCGGCGGCCGCGGCATCACCGGCTGATTCCGGCGATTTAGCCGATTTTGCTTGACTTTCGTGGCCTAGTGCAGTAGTCTCACGAGAGCCTGGGAAGGACCCGTGGATCACATTTTGGGGGACGTCAGGGGTTGCTATTGGGCCCCCGACTTCGCGCGCGACGAGAGGCGACTTCAACAGATCAACGGTCCCGGTTGCGGCCGGGCGGGAGGGCTAGTTAGCTGGCTTTTTGAGACAAATGGGACAAAAAAGATGTTATTTGCAGAAACGAAGCCGAGAAGTTATTGAAAACAAAGGCAAAGACTACATATGTTAGCCGAAACGAACCCGAAAACGAACCCGAGAAGTCCTTTAGATTTGCACCTGTGGAAAAAACGAACCCGAAAACGAACCCGAAAAGTCCTTTAGATTCGCACTTGAAAAAAACGAACCCAAAACGAACCCAAGCCTTTCAGGAGGCTAGGGCCCTGCCAAAAAGCGCTGCTGCGCTCAGGCCCACTCCCATGCCGTCGGCTTCAATCCCGCAATGACCGCATTTTTGTGGTTCCCCAATGGCGGGTCCAGTGTATGATGCCTGCTCAGCCAATCAATAAATTATTCGCCTGAGAAACGCTGGAAAGGGGGCATATCAATTCATGAACGTACTGGTGAAAAGGTTTGGATATTTGCTTTCTTGCATATTTCTGCTGGGCAGTGTGGGCTTTGGACAGTTGCCGCAGGCTCCGCCGAGTCCGGGCCCGGACGCGCGCTATAAGGCCGACATTCTGGTGATGGTGGCGCATCCAGACGATGAGAGCGAGATCGCCAGCTACCTCGCGCGCGAGGCGGTTGACGGTCACAAGCGGATCGCGGTGGTTTTCGGCACCTGTGGCAACTCCGGAGGCAACACGGTTGGATACGAACAAGCTGCGTCGCTCTGCGCGGTGAGAGAAATCGAATTGCGGCGCGCGCTTGAATCGCTCGGGATTATGAACGTCTGGTTCCTGAACGGCGAGGACACGGCCAGCCAGAGCCCATTGATCTCACTCGAAACGTGGAACCACGGAGCGGCGCTGTGGCGGGCCGTCCGTTACGTTCGTCTCACGCGGCCGGAGGTAATGATCACCTGGCTGCCGGATTACGCCGACGGCGAGAACCATGGCGACCACCAGGCTTCTTCCGTTATTGCCAACGAGGCGTTTGACCTGGCAGGCAACCCGCTGGTTTTTCCGGAGCAGGTTACGGCGCCTTACAACTACAAACTGATTGGCAATCTCACCGAGGGATTGCGGCCCTGGCAGCCCAAGAAGATTTACTTCTTCACAAACGCCAGGCACCACTCCTGGATTGCCGGGCAGGGGCCTGTGTACCCGTCCACGACGATGTCTCCCTCGAAGCACGTCCCTTACTACGAGCTGGGCGCAACGGAACTGAGCTACCACCAGACGCAGGAGAATGCGGGGCCCGAGGGCAGGGAAGCGGTTTACAGGGAAGCGCTGGACCACTTCAAGTACCCGGTGCAGTTCATTCTGGGCAAGTCGCTGGTGGGTGGATCGACGACAGGGGACGTTTTTGAAGGCATTACTCCCGGACCTATTCCGTACCACGCGCCCGCAGGCTACCAGACTGAGTCGCATGAGGGAGTGTCGGTCGAACTGGGCGGGCCCTATCTCTTCTATCAACAGTTCTGGAAGGCCCACGGCCTGGACCATCTGGCATCTCTCTACCCGCATGAAGCAGGCGTGGGGCCGGGCATGGAAGTGAGCGTGCCGGTGATTATACGCAACGATACGGACGCTGAGCAGAAAGTGAGCCTGACGGTGGACGCTCCCTCAGGCTGGAAGGAAGAGTCGGGTTCGGCTGTCTATCCCGTTGCAGCGCATAATGCCTACCCCATCAGGGTCATTCTGGAGGCTCCTGAAGGCACGCGGCCGGAATGGCAGGAGATCCACTTCAAGGCGACCGCCGGCGGCGAGGCAGTCAGTCCATTGACCTTGCGGGTCAGCGATGTTCCCAGCGGGCCGCGGGCCACGCTGCGCAAATAAGCGGGCAGGGCGGCGGGCGCCACCTTCTTGCGTGTTCAAGCCGCCCTTGCTCTTCACTATGAAGTTAAGAATCGATGGCGGTTGCCGGGCGCTGCTCGACCGCCTGAATGCGGGCGTTCGACCGCTGGCTTCATGCTGCATTCATGCCGCAGCGTTGCGGGGCTGGAGGTGGGTTGTCACAGCGTGCTTGATTTCCCGCGCGGAGAGCGGTTTCTCGAGATAATCAACCGCGCCCAGTTGCATCGCTTCGATGTAGCACGCAACACTATGGTGGCGGCAAATAATGACCACGGGGCGGTAACGGTCCCGCGCTACAGAGCGCTCCAGAACTGTGCGGCCCTCGAACCTGGGTCCGCCCTGGCTGGCGACGATGCAGTCGAAATTTCCCGAGTCAAGGAGCCGTGCAGCTTCCTTAAAGTCTGCACAAGGCCTCACTTGAAATCCGCAATCGTGCAGCATGCGGCGATAGTGGTCGAGGTCCCGCGTGTTTTCGTCGACCAGCAGGATTCTGGCCGGCCGCGACAGCCGGGCATCACCGGTTATGCCCTTTTGCGAATTGATCACCGGCATGTGCAACCCCTTTGAAGCTGATTATTGGAGCTATCGTAGGTCTCCAGAATCCCCGGGAATCCTGACGGGCGGCGGTGAGAGGGCAATTGTTCTTTTCAGGAAAGCCTG
>DASSJE010000029.1:0-8674 GCA_035691365.1 Terriglobia bacterium | reverse complement strand
GAGGCACCCGGCAAGGTTGAAGTGGACCAGTTTTTGAAGGAAGGCGACCGGCTGCGCTGGGGCGCTCTTTCGGTGGAAATTCTCCACACGCCGGGGCACTCACCGGGCAGCCTTTCGCTACACCTTCCGGGCGAAGACGCGCGCATCTTCGCCGGCGACACGCTCTTCCAGGGCAGCGTGGGACGCTCGGATCTGTGGGGCGGTTCCCATCAGCAACTGCTCCGGTCCATTCACGAGAAACTCCTTCCCTTCCCGGACGAAACACCCGTGTTCCCTGGGCACGGCCTCGGCACCACTATCGGACGCGAGCGCGAATCGAACCCGTTCTTGCAGAACTTATAGGATCCTGGCGAAACCTTCTTTATCCTGCATTGGTGAAACGCCTCTGGCCTCCATCGCGTCAGGCCAAAGCAGACTTACGCAAAGGCGCCAGGCCGCAAGGTGGGGCCGCGCGAAGGGTTTTGCATCCTACGCCCGGCACGGGTATGATTCTCTCCCGGGGAGGAAGGCGCAACGACCATGCCGAAGAAACCCGGAAAAGGCAAGAACGGGAAAGGACGCCGGAAGTTCTTAAAGACGGTGACGCTGGGAGTGGGCACGCTGGCCTTGCCTGCCGATTCAGTTACCGTTGCAGACGCGGCCGTCCCACCCCTGGGCCAACCGTCAGACGCAAAAAGCAGGGGCATTCAATATCCAAGGGTCTTCCGCGGACGCCAGCGCGAGTTGATCGGCTTCCCACTGGGCGGCGTTGCGGCGGGTTCCATCAGCCTGGGTGGCCGTGGGCAACTGGATGAGTGGTGGATTTTTAACCGCCCTGACAAGGGGCGGCGACCGCAGTATGCTTTCCCGGCCATCCGTGTGGAAGCCACCAACCGAAAGCCTGTCTCAAAGGTGTTGGAAGCACGCATCATGCCTCCTTACTCGCGAGGTCCCAGCGACCTGGGTTCCGACAACGTGCCCGGCCTGCCGCGGCTTGGGGACTGTGTCTTTACGGGTGAGTATCCTCTGGCGCACATCGAGTTTGAAGATTCAGAGTTGCCGGTGCGCGTGCGGATGGAAGCCTTTACACCGGTGATACCTCTCGACGCGGACGAATCGGGCCTGCCCCTGGCCGTGCTGCGTTATCGCGTCACAAATCCGGGCGCATCCGGTACAAAGGTCTCGATCGCATGGTCGATTGATAATCCCGTAGGGATGGAACCCAATGGCGGAGGCCAATCAAATTCCGGCCACGGCAGGCAGAACGACTATCGCGAGAACGATGGGGTGACAGGACTGCTGATGCGCAACCCGTTTCTTGGCTCATCGGACCCGCAGGCCGGAACATTCGCACTCGCGTCACTGAGCCACGGTTCAGGACACTTCAGTTACCTTCGTGGCTGGCCCAGAGCAGGATGGTGGGAAAGCCCGCTGCTTTTCTGGGACGACTTTACCAGCGACGGCCGGCTGGGCCCGGAGGAAACCCAGCGCAGCACAGTGGGGGCGATCTGCCTTGAAAAAGAAGTCCCGGCCGGTGCGACCGCCGAGTTTACTTTCCTGCTGGCCTGGCACTTCCCTAATCGCACGCCGAAGCGCTGTGGCTGGTCGGCTCCGAAGGGCCATGAAACCGACGTGATTGGCAACTACTACTGCACGCGATTCAAGGACGCGTGGGCGGTGGCCGAGTATGCAGCGAAGAACCTGCCCCACCTTGAAGAACGGATGAACAAATTCCTTGAGACGGTTCGGAACACCACGTTGCCGGGGGCTGTGAAGGACGCTGCCCTTTCCAACCTGTCAACGCTCGCCACTCCTACAACTATTCGAACCAGCGACGGCGCGTTCCATGGCTTTGAGGGCTGCGACGACCGTGCGGGATGTTGCTTTGGCAGTTGCACACACGTTTACGCCTACGAGCCTGCCATCGCGCACATTTTCCCTGCCCTGTCGCGGTCATTGCGCGAGCGACAATTCGGTTATTCAACCGATGCTCAGGGGCTGATGGACTTTCGAGAATTCCTTCCCTTCGGGATTGCGCATTTCGGCACTGCCGCAGCCGACGGACAGATGGCCTGCGTGGTGAAGGCTTATCTCGACTGGCGGCTTTCCGGTGATACGGACTGGCTGCGGCGCCAATGGCCGGGCGTGAAGCGCGCCCTGGAGTTTGCCTGGATCAAGGGTGGATGGGACTCGGATCGGGACGGGGTGATGGAAGGCGTTCAGCACAACACCTATGACATTGAGTTTATCGGTCCCAATCCGTTCTGCGGAATGTGGTATCTGGCAGCGCTGCGCGCTGGCGAGGAGATGGCGCGCGTCATGGGCGACCCATCTGCGGCCGAGGAATACCGGCGTCTATTTCGCAAAGGAAGCGAGTGGGTTGACGCCAATCTCTTCAATGGCGAATTCTACATCCAGAAAATCGGGTCTATCGCCACAGATAATATTGCCAAAGGATTGCAGGCGGGTATGGGAACCACCGACACTGAGCATCCAACTTACCAGTTTGGCGAGGGCTGCCTGAGCGACCAGTTGATGGGGCAGTATTTTGCACTGATCGCAGGATTGGGATTGCTGGTGGACGACGCCCACGTCCAGAAGGCGCTGCGCTCGATCTGGAATTACAATTACAAGCAGAACCTGGCCGATCACGCCAGCGTGCAGCGCGCTTACGCCTTGAACAACGAAGCGGGTTTGGTGGTCTGTGAGTACCCGCACGGCAAGCGGCCGAGTGTTCCGTTCCCTTATTTCGCGGAGGTCTGGAGCGGTTCGGAATATGCCGCCGCAGCATTGATGATCAGCATGGGTATGGTCCAGGAAGGCACGCAGATTGTGGAGAACACGCGCCGCCGGTTTGACGGTGAAAAACGCAATCCGTGGAATGAGACGGAATGCGGCTATCATTACGCCCGGCCCATGTCAAGTTGGGCGCCACTGCTTGCCTTGAGCGGATTTCGTTACCACGGACCCGAGAAGGCCGTGGTGGCGCAACCGCTGCTGGCCCGTGACAATTTTTCCTCTTTCTGGTCAGCCGGAACAGCCTGGGGTAGCTTTTCCCAGCGAAAGCAGGGCGGGAAGACACAGTTTTCCCTTTCCGTCGCGGAAGGCAAACTGGCATGCCACAAGGTGACACTTTGGGCTCCC
This sequence comes from Terriglobia bacterium, assembly GCA_035691365.1. Lineage (GTDB taxonomy): Bacteria > Acidobacteriota > Terriglobia > UBA7540 > UBA7540 > SCRD01. Next base: position 5,551 of record DASSJE010000029.1, on the reverse strand, counting down.
AGTTCGCCTGGAAGCAAACCGGCGGGTGAGCTTCGTAACAAGCCCACGCCCTACAAGGTTCAACAGCAGGGCGATGAAATCACGTTTGTGTTTACCCCGGAGATTTCGCTGGAAGCAGACGATCAGTTGGTCCTGACTTTGTGAGATTAAAAGGGATGAGAATCCGACCGCAAGCCCCGCTGCGGATTGCCAATTTACACAATTCGGCCAATAATGAGGTATGCGGGGCGCGGTTGCCCGGCCTCATCTCTAGCTGAAACATCAAGAGAGTTTCTGGGGCTCATTCCCTGCAGATCGCCGGTCGTCTTGAAGACTCCGGCACACGGTACTGTGGGCGCGTTTTGCCGCGCCTCAATTATTTGATTGCATCGAGTTTTTCGAGGAGGAGTCATGTGGGAGTACGACGAGCAAATGAAGTTGAAAATCGGCCTGGCCGAGATGCTGAAGGGTGGCGTGATTATGGATGTGACGAACGCCGAGCAGGCCAGGATTGCCGAAGATGCCGGCGCTTGCTCAGTGATGGCGCTGGAGCGCGTCCCTGCGGACATCCGCAAAGAGGGCGGCGTGGCGCGCATGGCGTCGATCAAGATCATTAAGGAAATCATGAAGGCGGTCAGCATTCCAGTGATGGCCAAGGCGCGAATCGGCCATTTTGCCGAGGCACAAGTGCTGGAAAACGTGGGAGTGGATTACATCGACGAGAGCGAGGTGCTGACACCCGCCGATGAAGAACACCACATCCACAAGTGGCCGTACAAGGCCCCATTTGTTTGTGGCGCCCGCAACCTTGGCGAAGCGCTGAGAAGGATTGGCGAGGGAGCGGCTATGATCCGCACCAAGGGTGAAGCAGGCTCCGGAAATATTGTCGAAGCCGTTCGCCATATGCGTGCGATCACCAGCGAGATGCGCCTTTTGACTACCCTGCGCGAAGAAGAATTGATGGCCAAAGCCAAAGAACTGGCCGCGCCGCTCGACCTGGTAAAATGGGTGGCCGCGAACGGCAAACTGCCGGTGCCGAACTTTTCAGCGGGTGGAATTGCCACCCCGGCCGACGCGTCGCTGGTGATGCAACTGGGCGCCGAAGCGGTGTTTGTGGGGTCAGGCATCTTCAAGTCTGCCGATCCTGCCAGGCGCGCCAAGGCTATTGTGCGCGCCACCACGCACTACAACGAACCCGCTGTGGTTGCCGAGTGCTCCGAAGAATTGGGCGAAGCCATGCGCGGCCTCGACGTCGCTAAAATGGACCCGAAAGACATGCTGCAAACGAGAGGTTGGTAGCGCCGTTTTTAACTAACTCTGGCTAGAACTCAACGGGCATGAAATTTCGAGATGTTATTGAGAGAATTGAACAGGATGGCTGGAGGCTTGTTCGGACCAAAGGCAGTGACCGCCAGTATCGGCATCCAGAAAAGCCCGGGACGGTTACAGTCGCTGGCAAGCCAAACTTGGACGTGCCGCCAGGGACGCTCAACAGCATCCTGAAACAAGCTGGCCTGAAAGGGCGGGAGCAAAGATGAAATACGTCGTCATCATCGAGAAAGGCATAGATAGTTGGGGGGCGTATGTGCCAGACCTTCCGGGCTGCGCCATTGTAGCGGAAACTAGAAATGAGGCGTTGAAGCTAATTCGCGAGGCTGTTGACCTCCATATCGAGGGCCTGCGTGAAGCTGGCAGCCCGATTCCAGAGGCACAGTCAACGGTTGAGTACGTGCAGGTCTAAGATGGTATTCCCATGGGCTGTTTGACGTTGCCAACATAGCCCAGCCCCAATCATCCCTGGAATTTTAACGTTCAAGGCAGATAGATTATGTCAAACGCGCAATATCCCATCGGCAAATTTCAGCCTCCCGCGAAACTTTCGAACCATGACCGGCAAACACTCATCAAACAAATTGAGGAAGCGCCTGCAGCGTTGTGGTCGGCAGTGACGGGGCTTTCGGAAGAGCAGATCGATACGCCTTATCGAGAGGGCGGATGGACTGTGCGTCAAGTAGTGCATCACCTGGCCGACAGCCACATGAACGCCTTCGTCCGCTTCAAGCTGGCGATGACAGAAGATCAGCCCGCCGTCAAGACTTATGAGCAGCAGCTCTGGGCGGAACTACCTGACGCGAAGACGGTGCCGGTGGTGGTCTCACTAAATCTGGTCGACTCGCTGCACAAGCGCTTTGCTGTGCTGCTGCAGGGGATGGCTGCGTCCGATTTTGCCAGGACGCTGAACCATCCCGAAATGGGAATTGTTCCTCTTGATCAATACTTGGCCCTATACGCATGGCACGGGCGCCACCACGTTGCGCACATCACTTCCCTGCGCGAACGTATGGGATGGAAATAGAAGCAGTTCCTGAAGGGCAACCGGTGTGGGAGCTTTGTTTCCGGCTGATTGTTCAGTGGGGCTTTTCCGGTCAACACGCAGGAAAATAACCGCCGCGGGTTTTTACAGAATCAATAATCCTGAATTCATCCGACAAAAGGAGGAAGCATGCCAGTTCGCAAGGCTGAAGCACAATGGAATGGAACACTTCTTGAAGGAAACGGCCACATGAAAATGGCCACAGGCTCATATGACGGCCCGTTCACCTTCAAGTCGCGCATGGAAAACGGCAATGGCACAAACCCGGAGGAACTGATTGCGGCCGCGCACGCAGGCTGCTTCTCGATGGCCTTTTCGGCCGGATTGGGCAAAGCGGGCTTCGCACCCAAGCGAGTTCACACCACGGCTTCCGTCCACTTTGACAAAGTGGATGCAGGCTTCGCCATCACCCGTATCGACCTCGAAACCGAGGCTGAAGTTCCCGGCATCGATGACGCCAAATTCCAGGAGTTAGCGAAAGGCGCCAAGGCGGGCTGCCCTGTTTCCAAGGCGCTGGCCGGCACCACCATCAACCTGAAAGCCAAGCTTGTCACGTAACCGCTGATGCGGCCGCCGCTGGGCACCCGAGTCACAAGGGAATGCCCGGAGGCTCGACCGGCCTTATCCTGAGAGCCTGAGCCCATGCCGGGACTAATGCGGGGGGCCTTGCTTTGGGCTTCCCGGAACAACTGGTTGCGCGAGCGCGCGTCCCGTTACAAGTTTGTCCGGCGCAGCGTGTCGCGCTTTATGCCTGGCGAACACATCGCCGACGCGCTGGCTGCCGCGCGCAGTCTCGAGGAGCAGGGCCTAAGCACGGTGCTGACCCATCTGGGTGAAAACGTCTCCACGGAAGCCGAGGCCGAATCTGTTGCCCGGCATTACATGGACGTTCTTCAGCAGTTGTGCGCCGCCGGACTGCACTCCGAACTCTCTGTGAAACTGACGCATCTCGGCCTGGACATGGGCCATGATCTCTGCAAGGCAAAAATTGAAGAGATTATTCAATCGGCGGGCGAATCATCTTTTGTCTGGATTGACATGGAGGCGAGTCCGTACGTGGACGCGACGCTCAAAGTGTATCGCAACCTGCGCCGGACTTATTCTAATGTCGGCATCTGCCTCCAGGCTTATCTTTACCGCACAGCGGACGACCTGGCTTCCCTGCTTCCGATGGGTCCGGGCATCAGGCTGGTGAAGGGCGCCTATCTTGAATCGCCCCGGGTGGCTTTCCCTCGAAAAGAGGATGTGGACGCAAACTTTTTCGATCTCGCACGGAAGCTTCTGAGCCAGGAAGCGCGAAGCGCCGGCGTTCGGGTCGTGATCGCCACGCACGATCTCAACCTGATCCATCGCGTCGAAGTGCTGGCGCGTTCAGAAAACTTGACCGGAGCCGATTTTCAGTTTCACATGTTATATGGAATTCAACGCGCCGAGCAGCTTCGCCTGGCCCATGACGGTTGGCGGTCGGGCGTGCTGATTTCCTACGGAACGTTCTGGTTCCCGTGGTATATGCGGCGGCTCGCCGAGCGGCCCGCGAATATCGGTTTTGTCATCAGGAATCTCCTGGGAGAATAGGAACTGGGCATCGAGCAGTCTGTTGAAATATCCCGCAGAGAGAGCGTAGCGGCGGGTTCACCCCGCCATTGCTTTCAAAGTGGGTTGGCGGCGTAAAGCCGCCGCTACAGCCTGTCCAGTATCCTGCTGGACCAGCCCGGCGCCAACACTATGGACAGCACGAAACAACCAACGATTGGAATCCTTGCCGTACAGGGCGATTTTGCCATGCACGCCAAAATGCTGGAGCGCATAGGCGCAAAGTACAAACTGGTCAAGCACGTGGACGATTTTGCAAACATCGATGCTTTGATCCTCCCCGGCGGCGAGACAACTACTATGCTGAAGTTCCTCGGCGAACGCAAAATCGGAGATGCCATCAAGAAATTTGCCAGCCACAACAAACCCATTTTCGGCACCTGCGCCGGTGCCATTCTGATGGCCAAGGAAGTTCTCAATCCGGAACAGGAGCGGCTGGGCCTGATCGACATTTCAATCGAGCGCAACGCCTACGGCCGCCAGGTGGACAGTTCCATCCAGCAGGGCGAGTGCCCCGAACTCTCCGGCCGCCCCGTGGAGATGGTCTTCATCCGCGCGCCCATCATCCGCCGCGTCGGCGAAGGCGTCAAAGTCCTGGGCCAGGCCGCGGGCCTGCCTGTTCTGGTGGAGCAAGGCAATCTGCTGGCCGCCACTTTCCATCCGGAACTCACCACCGACGAAACCATCCACCGCTATTTTCTCAATAAAGCAAAGCAGGGTTGAAGCCGCGGCGCATTCGTCATTCTGAGCGCAGCGAAGAAACCCCGCAGTTGTTTTTGCATAACAGAACGCTCCCTCGCGAATCTACGCCGACAGAACAGGGACCGGGTGAGGGTTCAACTGCCGCCTTATAGAGAGAATCGTGACCCCGCCTGGCGGACCCAGGAGGTCGGACCTTCAGGTCCGACAATCATCGCAGGCTGAACAACGTGGGCTTCAGCCCCTGAAGCTCCGGCACCTTCCCTCCGGGAATCACAGAGCCCAGAAACCAGCCGCTGCGCCAGCCTCGACTACAACAACCGCCTTCAACCCGTGCGGATTCAATTAGGGACATCCAGTACCAACGCCGCGAACTACTGCCTGGTTTATAATTACTACGCTGGCGTGGCGAATCCGACCACCTGCACGGCGGCTCCGACGCAGGCGGCGACGGGCAACAACGGGAATGTGATGGGCTATCTCTATCAGGACGCGGCCAACACCTCGCTCCAGCACTCCGTCGCGTACACGTTTGACGGGGTGAACCGGCTGGCCAGCGCCACGGCCAAAGATCTGAGCTCGAACACGCTCTGGGCACAGAGCTACATCTACACGGCGGACAGCTCGAACGGACAGTTCGGCAACATGACCTGTATGCTGGGCGGGTCAGGATATTGCCCGCAGGTGACTTTCAGTGCCTCAACAAACCGTGTCTCCAAAGTGGGCAGCCTCAATGCAAGTCACGACCCGGCGGGCAACATGACAGGTGATGGGACGCACACCTACCAGTGGGACGCCGAGAACCGGATGGTGTCGGTGGACTCGGGATCGACGGCAACTCAGAATTACAACGCGCTCGGCCAGCGCGTCGAGCGCTTTTTGCCGAATGGCTCCTGGACGTTCGAT
>DASSJE010000028.1:0-2286 GCA_035691365.1 Terriglobia bacterium | reverse complement strand
GACAGACCTCCGGCTGGATCTCGAGCGCCCGGAGCAGCCGCCACCCGCCAATCCCCAGGAGCAGCTCTTGCTTGAGGCGCAACTCCGGTCCGCCGCCATACAGCTCACTGGTAATCCCGCGATGAGCGGGAAAGTTCGCCGCGTCATTGCTGTCCAGCAGGTAAAGCTTCACTCTGCCGACCTGGACCTGCCAAGCGCGCAGCCAGACCGAGTAACCAGGCAAGGCGATCTCCAACCGCAACCACTCGCCGCTCGGGTGGCGCAAAAGCGTGATTGGCAACTGTCCGGGGTCGTTATATGGGAAAAGGGCTTGTTGCGCTCCGTATTTGTCGATCACCTGGCGAAAATAGCCTTGCTGGTACAGCAGTCCCACGCCCACGACAGGCACGCCGAGATCGCTGGCGGCTTTGAGCTGATCGCCGGCTACATTGCCAAGCCCGCCCGAGTAGATGGGCAGAGCTTCGCTCAACATAAATTCCATGCTGAAATACGCGGCGCAGGTCAGCGAACCCTGCGGATAATTCTGCTGAAACCACGCGGGCGCTTTCGTCGCCTGCCGACTGACTTCGACCAAACCATCAACGTTTCTGCGAAAAACGGGATCGGCCAATAGACGCTCGATCTGGTCGCGCGAGACCGTCTGCAGGACCACCCAAGGGTTATGCGTGATCTCCCACAGTCTGGGATCAAGCCGCCGCCATACTTCGTCGGTGGCATGATTCCACGACCAGCGCATATTCAGGGCAAGCTCAGCCAGGGAATCGAACCCCTCGATTTCCTGGGGTAGTAGACCGTATATGGGGTGGCTGGTCCGGGTTTGTTTACTCATGATTTCTCGCTTGATTTCGGCGTGTCGCCTGTTCTTCGATACCCTTGCGGTTGGCGATCCAGCGCAATGCGCGCCCCGTCCGCAAGCACTTCTTGCCTGGCCAAGGCCCCACACAATCGCATGACCGGACGTAACCGGGAACGATTCTCCCGCGGTCTTGGACATATCGTGGTTAATGACCATCCATGCTCGTCTCGGATCGTGCCTAGGATGCTGGGGGAAGTGAATTGCCTTTCACCCACCCCCTCGGCCCATAATGCGGCAAAGTGGACACCGCCCTTTCCAGGGAAGTAGGCAGAGCCATCTTTTCGGTCGATAGCATCATCCCAGCCCAAGCCGTCAGTCCCACCAGCCAGCCTGGAGTCTTGACATCCTTGCGCCCGGCCTTTGTCGACTCGCCCTGGTGTGCCCACCCACAGCCCTAATAGCGTTTGGGCGGGATGTCCTCAGTGCGGCCTTGATCCTGATGGGAGCGCACCGGCCTCTCGGGGTGGTCCTCAGCATCCTCAACACCTTCCACGATCCCGGCCTCGTAGGGCTGATCCGTGTCAGAGAGTTCCTCGACACTCTCATTCGCAGCATCCGCCTCTTGTGAGAGACCTTGAGTATCACCCGATTGCCCGCCGCTGTCTGAACCCACCTGTCCAGGATCGTTTCCGAGTTCATCGAGCCGCGCTTCGTTATCGTGCAAGTTACGTTTCACCATGCAAACCTCCATTCCTGGCCGTTCTTATGGATAACCTAGCGCCTCGTCGATGCTGCGCAGATGCGAATCGGCCGACACTTGTTCCCTCCCGGCTTGCAACGTTTCTGCATCCATCACCGCTTTCCTACCGGACACCTGTTTGGTTCCGCCTACGCCGGGCTAGGACAAGTCTTGGGCCTCCGGCCTGAGAACCAGAACGCCAAGGGGCGGAAGCGTCAGGCTGAGCGAGTAGGGCCTCTCATGCAGCGGCAGGGGAACCGCTTCCACACGGCCGCCGTTTCCCATGCCGTTCCCGCCGTAAAGTAGAGCGTCGCTATTCAGGGCTTCCCTCCAATCGCCGTTCACCGGCGCCCCAACACGATAGTTGTGCCGAAGCACGGGAGTGAAATTGCAGATGAACAGAGTTACGTCGGCAGGATTCTTTGCCCGTCTCAGGAAAGAGATGACACTTCCTTCAAAATCACTGCAATCCACCCACTCAAATCCAGAGGGTTCGAAATCCACCTCGTACAGTGATGGTTGCCCCCGGTAAAAAGTATTCAAATCGCGCACCCACCGCCGCAAGCCGGAATGCAGCGGATGCTCCAACAAGTGCCAATCCAGGCTGCTGTCGTGGTCCCATTCGTTCCATTGGCCAAATTCGCTGCCCATGAACAACAGCTTCTTCCCGGGATGGCCCCACATATAGCCGTAAAGGAGCCGCAGGCTCGCTAACTTACACCAGTCATCGCCTGGCATCCTGGTAATCATC
>DASSJE010000027.1:0-8028 GCA_035691365.1 Terriglobia bacterium | reverse complement strand
CGAGTCGGTGATCTGGCTCTGGATGACCGGAGCGGAGACCACCCGGTTGTCCAGAACGATCGCAAGCTGCTTGCCGATGTTCTTGCTGGTGACTTCGCCAAAGCGCGTGGCCCCGTCGCGTGACAGGGTGAAATTGACGCTGGGCTGGCCGTTTGACCCCGTCGAGGGCTGGGCACCCGTCAGGTCGCGCCCGGTGACGGCTGCCACCTGGTTCAGAAGGTACCAGGACTGGCCGTTTGAGGAACTGCTGCTGCTGGAAGAATCCGGGCTGCCCGGAAGCAATTCCGTCCCCGGCGGAAGCACGCCTCCGTATTGCGAAAGGGCCGTTTCACGGCTTGTATACGGGCCTCCCCGCACGATCTTCAATTCCAGCATCGCCGTTGCCTGGATAATGTTCTTGACGCGGGTCGGGTCGTTCACGCCCGGCAACTGGACCACCAGTTCGAAGTCTCCCTGCCCGTAGTCAGCCACCTCAGGACCCACGAGGCCCAGCGCGTCAATGCGGCGCCGGATGGTTTCCCGGGCCTGGTCCAGCGCCTGGTTGCGCATCGTGTTCACTTCGCTGACCTTCATGTTCATCTGGCGCCAGGTCAACTGGCCGGGAACGCGCTGCAGCAGCCAGGTTGAAAACTGCTGCGAAACCAGCGCATCGAGGTCGCTAGACTTGGCATCGGGAATGCCCTTAATCATGATGGTTGAGATGCCCTGGCGGTCGACGGAGGTGTAGGAGATGCTCCGGCTGGCCATTTCGTCGCGCAACCGCTCCAGCGCCTGGTCGGTGGTCACTTTGACGGCGTCGTCCACGTGCACTTGCAGCACCATGTGAGTGCCGCCCTTCAAATCGAGTCCAAGATGAATGCGGTTCTTAAGATTGCTCGTCAGTTGTGTGACGTTTTTGGGCAAGCCGATGAGTCCCAGGACGCAGCCAATAACCACCACAAGAATAAAGATCGTACGGTTCCGAATCCGATTATGGTCCATTGCTTAAATCCTTCGTCCTCCAGGAACTCCGCGGAAAAACTACTTCTTCCCTTTACCGCCCTTTTCCTGCCCGGACTGATCATCCCCCTCAGACTGAATTCCCGTTATAGCGCTCCGGGCCATATCCACTTTTACCTGGTTGGCAATCTGCACCTGCACAACGTCGCCGCGAAATCCGGTAACCAGCCCATAGATTCCGCCCGTCGTCATCACCCGGTCACCGGTCTTCAGGTTCGACAACATGGCCTGGGTCTTTTTGCGGTTGCGCTGCTGGGGAAGGATTACCAGGAAATACCAGATCAGGAAAAGAGGAGCAAACAACAAGAGAAACTGCGCCAGAGCCCCGCCTGAGCCGGGGTCCGCAGCCAAAACTATCCGATTAATCAGCTCACACTCGAACAAAATCGAGCCATCAAAATTGGGATTAAGGATGAATTATATCGCACTTAGTGCAGAAACCAGCAGGGTTTGCGATTGACGCTTCCGAATTCGACTCTACGCTACAGCGAACGGGGTCCTTGTTCAAGGCAGCCGCGGACCCCCGCGAGGAATTTCCCAAACCCTCCAAAACTGATAGCTTGCCTAACTCTCTTCATCATGTCAAGGTAAAACCACAAGTTGTGGTAGGTGGCCAGCACGCACGCCGTGATCTCGCCCACCGCAAACAGGTGGCGGATATAAGCCCGGGAGTACCGCCGGCACACTCTGCAACCGCACTCCGGGTCAAGCGGCCCGGTGTCCCGCGCATACCGCGCGCTCTTGATCACCAGCTTGCCTTCCCGCGTAAACACGGAGCCGTTGCGGGCGTTTCGAGTGGGCATCACGCAATCAAACATGTCGACGCCCAGCGCCACGCACCTCACCAGGTCCTCAGGCGTTCCCACGCCCATCAGGTAACGGGGGCGGTCTTCGGGCAGAAAGCCCGCCACGTGTTCGGTCATCCCATAGAGAGCATCTTTGGGCTCGCCCACTGAAAGGCCGCCGATGGCGTAACCCTCAAAGCCGAGCTCGCCGATTTCCAGGGCGCTTTCCCGGCGCAGACCTTCATCCGTGCCGCCCTGCACAATCCCGAACAGGCTCGGCCCGACTTCTGTTTGTCCAGCTTCTGCAAAGTCGCAACCCTGAAGCCTGGCTGCGTTTTCCGCAAAGTATTTTTTTGAGCGTTGCGCCCAGCGGCCCGTCAGACGCACTGAGCGCTTCAGCGTTTCGTGGCTCGAAGGATAATCCACGCACTCATCGAGCGTCATGATGATGTCGGCCCCCAGCGCAAGCTGAAACTCCATCACGCTTTCGGGCGAAAAAAAGTGCGGAGTGCCGTCCAGGTGCGAGCGAAACCACACACCGTCTTCGGTCACCTTCCCCAGGCCTTTCAGACTCATCACCTGGAAGCCGCCGCTGTCAGTCAGGATGGGGTGCGGCCAGCTCATAAACCGGTGGAGGCCGCCGAGCTCGCGCACGCGTTCATGCCCGGGACGCATACAAAGATGATAGGTGTTGCCCAGAATAATCTGCGCGCCCGTTTCTTCCAGTTGCGCCTGGGTCATGGCCTTCACGGCCCCGGCGGTGCCTACCGGCATGAAGATGGGCGTCTCCACGTCGCCGTGCGCCGTGTGCAGGATGCCCGTCCTGGCACGGGTGTTCTCATCTCTGGCGGTAATTTCAAACTTCAATCCCATGGCACACTTGTTCCAGCCCATCCCGCGGGACGCAAGCCCGGCGGTCGTCCATTTGAGGGATTATGTCTCAGACTGGGCTGAAGATTTATTGTAAGCACAGCCCGGCAGGCAGGGCAATGTTGCGCGGTCCTCGCGACCCGTCTTCATGACAAGAGCAAAGCAAACCCGACTTTCACGACCACCAGGAGCACCCAGATTCCGAATAGGATCATGAAGACGGTGCTGCTCTTCACCTTCTTCTGCACAACTCTCGAAAGGCCGATGGCCAGCAGCGCCATAAACCAGAAGACAACAAAGTCCAGCGAACTCGCCAGGGCGAAAAGGGCATGGGAAGACGTTAACGGGTTCATGAAGAACCCGGGATTAGTAGGCGCCGGAATTCGCGGATTGAAGGTGTTGGCGTCCCCGAACAGCCCCACCGCAATCGCCATGACTCCGCCCACAACGCTCGGCATGTCAGCATAGCAGGTTACCGAAAACACATGCTTGAAGTTTGCGTGCTGGCCCAAAAAAACATTCAGGATTAGCAGCCCGATTCCGGCAACGATGAGCATAAAAAGTGGAGTGCCCAGCACCGCGCCGATGGGCATGACGATGCGCAAGACGGCCGCGGACCTTGTAGCAATCTGGTCCAATTGGGCCGGGTCCATCTGCGCTGCCCGCCCGCTCCGTTGAATTCCCTGCAGGGCAATCTGGCTTGCGCCAACCTTCACCAGCATGGTTTCAACCACTGAAAATGCTGCCAGAATCAACAGGACCAGCGGCGCAATCCAGTTCGGTTTGCGGGCAATATCTTCAAACGTCGCGCCGGGTTCGATAAAAACGCCGAGCACGCGCGAAGGGAACGACATGGCGGGTATTGCCTGTGAAGTATCGAGCGAGGAAGCAGTGTCGGCCATAAGGTCCTCCTCAGAAAGCCTGCGGTTGCAGGCCTTACTCTTGCACGCTTACCTTGTACCACTTATTCAGACAGAACGGAATCGATCCCGTCAGCGGGCAGGTCCCTGAAACTCTGTGACAAATCCATTGCCGGCGCCGGCGGCTGCTATTCGTGAAGGGCGGCGTCGAGGAAGGCGCGGAGCTTGCGGCTGCGCGAAGGGTGCCGCAGCTTGCGGAGCGCCTTGGCTTCAATCTGTCGGATCCGTTCGCGCGTGACGGCGAAGCTCTGCCCCACTTCTTCCAGCGTATGCTCGCTGCCGTCATCCAGGCCGAACCGCATCTTAATCACTTTTTCTTCGCGCGGCGTCAGCGTCTTTAGCACCGATTCGGTCTGCTCTTTCAAGTTGATGTTGATCACCGCTTCGGCAGGTGAAATCACTCCGCGGTCCTCGATAAAGTCACCCAGGTGCGAATCCTCTTCTTCACCGATGGGCGTTTCCAGGGAGATGGGCTCCTGGGCGATCTTCAGTACCTTCCGGACTTTCACCACGGGAATATCCATCCGTTTGGCGATCTCTTCCGAGGTGGGCTCGCGGCCGTATTCCTGCACCAGTTGGCGGGAAGTGCGGATGAGCTTGTTGATGGTTTCAATCATGTGCACGGGGATGCGGATGGTCCGGGCCTGGTCGGCAATGGCGCGCGTGATGGCCTGCCGGATCCACCAGGTGGCGTAGGTGGAGAACTTGTATCCCCGCCGGTATTCAAACTTGTCAACGGCCTTCATCAGCCCGATGTTGCCTTCCTGTATCAGGTCCAGAAATTGAAGGCCGCGATTGGTATATTTCTTCGCGATGGAAACCACCAGCCGCAGGTTGGCCTCAATCAGCTCGCGCTTGGCCAGCTCCGCTTCCTGCTCGCCCATCAGAATATTCTGATAAGTCTTCCGCAGTTGCGCCGCTGAAGCCTGGGTCTCCTTTTCAAATTCGTCCAGGCGCACCTTCACCTGCTTAAGTTCTTTCTTCGTTTCCTTGCCGTTGCCGCTCCGCAAAGATTCCAGGCGCTTCTCCAGCCTCAGCGCCTCGCGCTCGATGGGCCGGACTTCGTCCGCGGCCTCCTGGATGCATTCGATCAGCCGTTTCCGCTCGCCGTGAGTGAATTCAATCGACCGGAACAATTTGGAGATGAGGATCCGGTGCCGGTGAACGGCCAGGTTGTAGCGGCGAAAGTCTTTGCTGCGGCGGCTGCGGGAAAAAGAATCCCGTTTGGTCTTCAACTGTATCAGCCGCTTGTTCAGGCGCTCCATCTCGTCGATGGTGGAAAGCAGGTCTTTGGCGCGGCCGGTCACGCGCTCTTCGGTGAGTTCTTCATCATCGAAGACGACAATTTCCTTGATCGAACGCTGCCCCTTCTTCAGGTCGTCGCGGAGGGCGCACATCTCGAGGATGACGATGGGCGAGCGCGACAGGGCCTTGAACACCTTCAGTTGCCCGCGCTCAATCCGCTTGGCAATCTCCACTTCGCCTTCGCGCGTCAGCAGGGGAACCGTCCCCATCTCCCGCAGGTACATGCGGACGGGATCATTGGTCTTGTCCAGCGCGCCCGGCGTCAGGTCCAGTTCCACATCATCGGAAGCCTCTTCGTCTCCCTTGTCAGCAATCATGTCTTCCGATTTCGACTTGGGGGCCTCCAGGACCTCAATACCCGCGTCGTCAAACATCGTAAGCAGGTCATCCAGATCTTCAGCGGAGTGTACATCAGAAGGAAGAAGGTCGTTCACCTCGTCGTAAAGCAGGTACCCTTTTTCTTTACCGATTGTGATCAGCTTGCCAACCTGGTCGTACTTATCGTCAAATGCCAAAGCTTCTGCCTCCGTCACGTACCCTGCGGCACGCGGCTCCGTTCAGGAGCAAATTCTGGATTGAGTCATTTGTTTTTCGAACGGGAAACCTGCCACCAACCGAATCACCATGCTCCCTCTTCATCCGGCCACGCGCTGCTCAAAAAAACTACCTCAGGGCAATGAATCCCAAGCGTAATTAGATGTAATACTATACTATTTCAATGAAGTTTTGTTCTCGATTTCTAAGTTTTCCCTTATTCGCGCTAATTCCTTCATCAATAGCACCTTATTCTGGTTCAGAGCCGCCAGCCGCGCCCAGTCCTGCTCCCTGCCCGCGGTGTCAATCAGAGGATTCAGGGCGCTGAGCTCACGCTCAATTTTTCTCCGCCGCAGGGCATTGGAAAACCTTACCGCATCCTCCAGGCTGGGAACTTCATCGGAAGCCAGCAGGCTCTCATGGAGCAGGTGCTGATCTTCAGCGCTCAGGCTCTCCCCCAGGTTATGGACGTCCGCCGCCCCGCCGGCGTTTCGGGCTTCCAGCAATTTCAAGAAGACATTTTCGGTGACCAGGCCCTTCAAAGCGCCCTCTGATACGAGCCCCGGAAGGAGCTCGTCCATCACTTCGGTGCTCTCCAGAAAGGCCCTCAACAGTTTCCTTTCCGCGGCCGAGGCGGTGAACTCGCGGGGTCTGCTTGTCACCCCCGTCCGCCGCTCGACGGCAGCGCGCCTCAGTTCTTCCCGCAGCAACCGGTCATCCAGCAGGGCGCGCGCGGCCAGCCGATCCGTCATCTCCCTGCGCAGGATGGGGTTGGGGATGCGGGCCAGGTAAGGAAGCACTGCGTTGGCCACTGCAAGCTTGCCCTGCGGGCTGCCCAATCCATGCCCGGCGATGGCGCGGTCAGTAATATAATCGACATAACCGGGCGCCTCCGCCAGCAACCGGCGGTATTCAGCCGCTCCCTGCTTGCGGATAAACGAGTCCGGATCCAGCCCGCCCGGGAGCGCCAGCACTTTCACCTCAAAGCCCGCTTCGAGCAGAGCGTTCAACGACCTCTCCGTGGCGGCTATGCCCGCGGAGTCGGGGTCGTAATTCACCACCACGCGCCTTGAATAGCGGGCCAGCAGGGCGATCTGGGCGTCGGTAAAACTGGTACCGCAACTGGCAATCACGTTTTCGACCCCGCCCGAATCCACCGCAATGCAGTCCATGTAACCTTCCACCAGAATCGCGTAATCCTGTTTGCGGATGGCCTTCCCGGCGCTGTCCAGATGGTAAAGGACCCGGCTCTTTGTATAGATCGGAGTTTCCGGAGAATTCAAATACTTCGGCTGTTCGTCACCCAGCGCGCGGCCGCCAAAAGCGATTGCTTTCCCGCTTTCATTGGCGATGGGAAAAATGATCCGGCCCCGAAAGCGGTCGAAGCGGCGGTCGCCTCCGGCATCGCGCAGCACGAGTCCCGATTTTTCCGCCGTCTCGTCATCGAATCCCAAGGAACTCAGATGTCGCGTAAGCGCCCGGCCTTCCCGCGGAGCATAGCCCAGCAGAAAGCGGCCAATGACTTCGTCCTGAAGTCCCCGGTCCAGCAGATAGGCGCGGGCCGCGCGGCCTTCACCGGTGCCGGTCAATTGGCCGGCGTAAAACTTTGCCGCAGCCTCGTGGATCTTATAAAGAGCAGCGCGCTCGTGCGACCTGGAATCTTTCCCCTTTGGGCCGGTCTGGACAAGCGTGATGCCGACCTTTTCCGCCAGGCGCTCCAGGGCTTCCGGAAACGACAGGTTGTCCACCAGCATGATGAATTTGAAAACATCGCCCCCCACTCCGCAGCCGAAGCAGTGGAATATCTGTTTACCCGGATGCACAGCAAAAGACGGCGTCTTCTCCTGATGAAAGGGGCACAGACCCATCATGTTGGCGCCGGCCTTACGGAGCTGAACGTAATCGCCTATGATTTTGACAATATCGGCAGCTGCGCGAACATCTTCAACCTGATTCATGGTCCTTCTGCCACCACCATCGCGGGCCAAGTTAAACGGCGTTCCGCCGATGGTGATGTTTCCTGAGTCCGGCTCAATACTCGACGCAACAAACCGTGGCCCCGTACCGTCCGGTACAGGGCGTGGAGAGGCGTCTCCCTACGGAACAACCAGCAGCCCTGAAGAAGATTTCTGAAGTTCATCGGATTTGAATTGGCTGCGGAGAAGATCAAGGTAAGCACGGCCTTTGGGACGGCCGTTGGTGCGCGTCGCCCCCAACTGCGTGAGGAAAATCAGGATGTCGCGCACTTCACTCTCGCGGGGAGTCTCAAAACCCGGGTCGGCGCTCCCCGCCTTTTTGTACTCTTTGACGGCGCCTTCCAGCGCTTCATAAAGCCCGCGCTGCAGGGCGTAATCCGGCGGCTTCTCGTAATAGATGCCGCTTGAAAGGGTCTGATAGGATTCGGCAAGCGATTTCAGGCTGGCGACGACGTCGGAGTCGGCCACCGGCGGATTCTCTCCGGCGTACTTACAGATGGCGTAGGCAAGCTGGGTGATGAGCGCCTCGTGCCGGGCGACTGTTGATCTCGTAACCTGCACGTCGCTGAAGGGAACCGCCTTCCAGTCAACTTCGTGTCGTCCGAGGTCGTGCTTGCGGCTCTCCAGGAGGTAGGAGCA
>DASSJE010000026.1:0-2963 GCA_035691365.1 Terriglobia bacterium | reverse complement strand
CGGCGACCAGCACGCGGCCATTAAGGACGCGGCGAGTTTCCGCATTGAGCGGAGTGATAAGCAGGCGAAGCTTTCCGTGACCAAAGGCGAACTGCAGGTGCAGGGGCCCACGGGCGAAGTGAAAGTGGCCAAGAACCACACGCTGGACATCAACTTGGGCGAGAACGGCGCGTACGAGGTGGCCAAGGGTGTTCCCTCCGACCAGTACGACAAGTGGAATAAACAGGAAGGACAGTTTCAGAATCAGTACAGTTACAACAACGCGGCCACGAACTCCTGGCCTTACAGCTACGGCCTTGCCGACCTGAACTACTACGGCAACTATTTCTACCAACCGGGATGGGGCTGGCTCTGGCAGCCGTACTACGTGGGTGCCGGCTGGGATCCGTTTATGAACGGCGCTTGGGCGTGGTATCCGGGCGTGGGGTACACATTTGTTTCGCAGAATCCATGGGGCTGGATGCCTTACCGCTACGGCAATTGGGCGTTCGTGCCAGGCTGGGGATGGTGCTGGCAGCCGGGAGGTTTCTATGGCTGGAACGCCGCGCCTGCGGTTGTGAATGCTCCGGCGGGATTCAAGGCTCCTGCGCCTCCGGCGACTACGGTGGCTAATCATCCCACGGTGCCGGTCAGGCCAATTCCGCGCAGCCCGATTGCTGTGCGCGAAGGCGCGGCCGGTGCAGCGATGCTGGGAGGCAGGCCGGGACGCATGGTAACCAGCGTTCCTGTGCATGGCGGCAGCATGCAGGCGGGGCGCACCGTACCAATGGGCCCGCACGGAACCGCTATGACTCCGCGTGGCTCGATTTCGCGTTCGCCGGCCATGACTGCGCCGCGAATGGGTGGGGAGCGCATGGGGGGATTTGGTTCGATGGGCAGGTCATCGAGTGCGGGGACTTCTTCGCGTTCCACCTCCACGTCTTCTACGCCGCACCACTAAGGCAAATCGAATCGCAAGCCAGGGCGACCGCGGGTCGCCCTTTTTGTTTGGCTACGGGGGTGGCGTGGTGCCGCCCCTACGGGGCTCAGGATTCCTAGGCGGGCCATACCCAGGACTGCCGTCCTGGGCTTTAGTATGTCGCGCCGAGGGCGCTCGCGAGAGGTCTGTCCAAAAGTTTTTTTCGGCCTGCGAGCTTCAGTGAATTAGTGCTAACGACGTGCAACTAACCGCAAGCGCTTAGCGGAACTAGTGACCAACTACCAACTCCTGACTCCTGACTCCTGACTCCTGACTCCTGACTCCTGACTCCTGACTCTCCCTAATTGTCCTTCGAATTCCAGCGATGCCCCACCAGCCCCGCCTCGAATGAGCGCTGGTCCAACCGAGCCAGGCGCTTGGCCATGCCCGGTTTCAGCAAACGGTAATGGTGCACCTTAAACAGGTAGAAGGGGATGAACCAGACTGGTTTGTCGGTGGTCATCCAGTTGAGATCGTCGAAGCGGGCCAGGTTAACGGGGCGGGAAAAGGTACGCAGGGAAAGCTGGCGGCGCAGGTTGAAGTAGCTTTCGAAGTAGCTGAGGGCCAGCTCCCGCAGGTTGCGATAGACGGGCTGGCGACCGCGGCAGCCCGAGTAATTGGACTTGGCAATGGATCCCCATGCACCGCTCATGCGATAGATGGCCACCACGTGGTCGGTGTCGTGCTCGGCTTCCAGGTCAATCACCAGGGGCGGGTAGCCGATGACGCGCAGAGCAGCGGCGGCGAAAATGGCGCCCTCCAAACAGTGAGCCGTGCGCTCCCGCAGCACGCGGCTGGGCGACCAGGCGGTGTCGGCCAGGTGGTAGTCCAATTCGTCCAGAAAGCGCTGGACGCCGTGCGGAGTTTTCAATGCCCGCAGCCGGCGCATCTCTGCCGGAGTAAAGCCGAAATTGCCATTGAGCATGGGCTGGGAGCAGTGTGGGGCGAGGCAGAGCGGGTTGTCAATCTAAAGCATTCAGCCAATTGGGTCTTGAGGAGCGAAGCCGTGAGTTCGAGTCTGGTGCACGCGAGATCCTTCAGGCCTGAAGGCCCTCAGCATGACCCCCTCCTTGCGGAAGGCGGGTCGCGGGCGGGGGCGCCCGCGCCACAAAGACCGGGTGGGCTGAGGACCGAACATTAGGTACTGGGTACGAGGCACTGGATACTTGCTTCAGCGCAGCGCCTGAGCCAGTTCCCGGGGAGAATCCACCAGCAGGTCGGGCGGCAGCGTCTGCAAGGTTTGCGGTGCGAAGCCGTAGGTGACTCCGCAGGTCCAGGTGCCGGCGTTCTGGCCGGTCAGAATGTCTATGGAGGAGTCGCCAATAATGATTGTCTCTTCGGGCGTGGCACCCGCCTCTTCCATCAGCTTGCGGGCGCCTTCCGGGTCGGGCTTCTTGGTGGGGAAGCTGTTGCCGCCATACACCTGCTCGAAAAAGGGCTTCAGGCCCAGGGCCTCCACGATCTGCCGCGAGGGGTTTACGGGCTTGTTGGAGAGCACAGCCATGTGGCGCTCGGTTCCATTGTCGCTCTGGCGCAGGGCGGTCAGCATCTCCGGTACGCCGGCATAGGCGTGCGTATGGTCCAGCTTATGAACCCGGTAATACGCAAGGAAGTAAGCCAGGGCCTCAGCCAGGAAGCCCTCGTCGCTAGGGTTCCCCAGGGCTCGCCGCATCAGCATGGGAGCGCCATCGCCTACGTATGTGGCGATGATTTCGGGGGGCAGTTCCGGGCGGTGGAAATGCTGGAGCGTGGCATTCACGGAATTAACCAGGTCGAGCCGGGAGTCAATCAGCGTGCCATCCAGGTCAAAAATCAGCAGCTTAAGTGGCCTACCATTCAGGTTGCGATTGCTTCTAACCATGGGTTCCCAAGTGGCTCCGCTGGTTCGATGCGGGCCTAATCCAGTATATTCGTAGAGCCGCTGGTGTCTTACAATGCGGCAGGAGTGCGCTGCGCATCCAATGACTGAGCCGAAGATCACATCTGAGGAGTCGGATGGCGACCA
>DASSJE010000025.1:0-17183 GCA_035691365.1 Terriglobia bacterium | reverse complement strand
ACCATCAGCCCGGCGACCGCTATCAACATGGCGAGCTGCGCGCAATAGACGGCGAGGTTGTAGAACCAGAGCGGCATGCTCACTCCTCCTCCTCGATCATGCGGGCAATTTCCCTCAGCTCTCTTTCCGACAGGCGGCGGTCCTCGACCAGGTGGACTACCAGCGGCTCTGCTGAGCCGTTGAAAACGCGGTCGACGAATTCGCGGACCATGCTGCGGATCACCTGCTTGCGCGGGCGGGCCGACTGATAAATGTAGGCGCGGCCTTCGGCGGGGCGCTTTTTGAGGAAGGCCTTCTGCTCCAGGATATTCATCATGGTCATGACGGTGGTGTAGGCGATGGGGCGCTGCTCGCGCAGCTTCTCATAAACGTCGCGGACGGTGGCCTGGCGGAGGTCCCAGACTACCTTCATAATTTCCAGTTCCTGCCCGGTCAGGGTACGGCTTGGTGTTCGCATACGCAAACAGTAGTACTAATAAATTAGTATTGTCAAGAGATTTTTTCTCCTGGGGCCGCACGCTGTGCAACTCGATATGGCAGATTTCGGATTCCAGCCTGTCCGCGCCAACTCTTTTGACACAGGCCCTTTCGTGTGTGAAGATATCGGCGGAGAAAAACCTTGAAACAGGACCGGCTTCAACGCTACATCGTTGCGGGAATCCTTCTACTCGTTATCGTGGCCCCCTTATTTACCGATGGTGTCAACCTGCTGGTGGACTGGCTTTGGTTTGGCGCTGAGGGCTACCGGGTCATCTATAAAAATATTCTCGTTTCCCAGATCGGATTAAGCGGCCTGGGCGGTATCGCATTTATTATTCTGGTAGGCGCCAACGTTTTTGTGGCCCGCTCGGTGGCGGAACGTTACGGTTACCGTGTTTTCCACGGCGCTATTGAACTGCCGGGGCTCGACCGTTTTGCGGATGCCTTCCGCTGGATCATATGGCTGGGCGTGCTGCTGGTGGGCTATGCCGTGGGACAGTGGGCGTCGTTCCACTGGCAGGACTACCTGATGGCCAAGCACGCTGTGCCCATGCACCTGGCCGACCCGGTTTTTCACATTGATCTGGGCTTCTACCTTTTCCATCTGAATTTTTATTGGTTCCTCTACCACCTGGGCCTGGCGATTGTGATTTTCTGCCTGATCAGCGCGGCGGTGGTTTATCTGCTGGAAGGCGGCGTGTGGGTGACCCCGCGTGGCCCCAACGTGGCCCCGGCGGCCAGAACGCACCTGATGGTGCTGGGATCGCTGCTGTTTCTGCTGCTGGCATACCGGGCGCGGCTGGCCATGTACGGCCTGCTTTATTCCTCGCGCGGCGTAATTTACGGCGCGGGCTATACGGACGTTCACGCCACGCTTCCGGTCCTCAAGCTCATGCTGGCGCTGTGCGTGGTGATGGCGCTGGCACTGGCTTTTGGCGCCGTTCGCGGGCGGCTGCGTCCGGCAATTTACAGCCTGGTCGCGCTGGCGCTGGTGGCCATCGTGGGCGTCAACGTTTATCCGGGAATTGTCCAGCACTTTATAGTGACGCCGAATGAGCTGGACAAGGAGCGGCCGTTCATTGCCAACGCGATCCAGTTCACTCGCCAGGCCTACGCGCTGGACCGCTTCCAGGAGCACCATTTCACTGCCGCCAGCGACCTGACGGTATCCACTATCATGCAGAACGAAGCCACCATGCGGAACGTGCGGCTGTGGGACCACAAACCGCTGCTCACCACTTTTGGCCAGCTTCAGGAAATCCGCACCTACTACGATTTTGTCAATGTGGACAATGACCGCTACCACATCGGCGGTGTCTATCGCCAGGTTTCACTTTCGCCGCGTGAACTTTCCACTTCCAGCCTGCCCAGCCGCAACTGGATCAACGAACATCTCATCTATACCCACGGTTACGGCCTGTGCATGGGCCCTGTTAATGAATATACGCCCGACGGCCTGCCGGTGTTTTTCATCGAGGATGTTCCCCCGGTCTCTTCTATTCCCCTCACAATTAAGCGGCCGGAGATTTACTATGGCGAGGTCCCCAACAATTACTGCTTTGTGGACACCGGCCAGCAGGAATTCGACTATCCCGCCGGCGATCACGATGTCTACTGCACTTACCACGGGACGGGCGGCATTCCGGTCAAGAACATCTGGCGGCGCCTGCTTTTCACGCTGAAGTTCGGCCAGAAGAACATTCTGTTTTCGACGGACATCAAGAACAACAGCCGCATCATGATCTATCGTCAGATCATTGACCGGGCCCAACGCTTGACGCCGTTCCTTCAGTTTGATCCCGACCCTTACATGGTGGTGTCTGACGACGGCTCGCTCTACTGGATGCTTGACGGTTACACCACTTCCGACCGCTACCCGTATTCCGACCCCACAGGCCAGATGGGAAATTACATTCGCAATTCGGTGAAGGCCACCCTTAACGCCTACACAGGCGAGATTAAATACTACATCGCCGACCCCAGCGATCCCCTGATCCAGGTTTATTCCAAAATCTTCCCCGGGGTATTCCAGCCGCTCGCCACGATGCCGGCGGACCTGCGCGCGCACATCCGCTATCCCGAATCGTTCTTCAGCGTTCAGGCGGCTAAATACGCGGTTTTCCACATGACCGACCCGCGCGTCTTTTTTAACAAGGAAGATTTGTGGCGGGTCGCGCGCAGCGCTGCGCGAGGTCCGGCGACACCCATGTCACCGTATTTCACCATCATGAAGCTGCCGGAGGTGGGCAGCCAGGAAGAATTTATCCTGATGGTGCCCTTCACGCCGGCGCGCAAGAATAACATGATTGCCTGGATGGCCGCCCGGTGCGACGCTCCAAATTACGGCAAGGTCACCGTCTTTACTTTCCCCAAGCAGAAGCTTGTCTATGGGCCGCAGCAGATTGAATCGCGCATTGATCAGGATCCCACCATCTCGCAGCAACTCACCCTCTGGGGCCAGGCGGGATCATCCGTCATCCGGGGCACCCTGCTGGTGGTCCCCGTCTCGAATGCGGTCATGTATATCGAGCCGATTTATCTGGCGGCGGAGTCGGGCGGGGCGCTGCCGCAGTTGAAGCGCGTGATCGTGGCCTACTCCGACCAGGTGGTGATGTCGCCCACGCTCGATGACGCACTCAGCCAGATTTTTGCCACAAATATCTCGACGCAATTGGCCCAGGGGCCCCCGACATTAAAGCCCAATGTCAAGGGTGAAAAGCTTGTGACCTCGGTCAAGGGAGCGGCGTCCTCCGCAGTTCCTTCATCGGCAGGTATGGAGCAGGTCAAGGCGCTTACCCGCCAGGCCAGCCAGGAGTATGAACAGGCGCTGAAGTTGCTGAAGCAAGGCGACTGGGCAGGTTACGGTAACGAGATCAAAAAACTCGGTCAGACGCTTAACCAGCTTGCCGCGACACAGAAATAAACACAGACAGGCTGCTTCACCTTTGATCTCGGGGCGAAATTGCCATGGGCGCGCCGGGCTGCGGGCCTGTGTGATATGCCCGTTTTGATTTGATA
Organism: Terriglobia bacterium; assembly: GCA_035691365.1. Lineage (GTDB taxonomy): Bacteria > Acidobacteriota > Terriglobia > UBA7540 > UBA7540 > SCRD01. The sequence continues at coordinate 13,685 of DASSJE010000025.1, read as the reverse complement.
CCGCCCGTTGACTCGGCCTTCCAACCGCGATATCGTTCCAACAGCCCGGGCGGCTGCCTGAAGTTCAACCTCTCGCCGCCTGGTAAAAAACCACGATGCGACTGCTTAGATCCTGCCCTGTGCTTCTGCTGGCCTTTTGCCTGCCCGTTCTCGCGCAGCAGCAGCGAAGGCCTCACATCCGGTACGGGCCGGGCGTCTGTGGCCCGGCGGACCCTTCTTACATCCGGACCGCGGAGGAGTCCGGCGGACAGCCTCTGTTTCTAGCGCCAAACGAAGTGGCGAAAGCATTCGCACTGGTAAGTGAGCTGACCCGCTCCAACCACGTGACATTGCTGTGGGCGCGGGGCGAGTTGTCAGCAGGTCACGATTTTGTGGTGCCGGTGGATTCAACCATGAAGCGCCTGGCCTTTTCCCTTTCGTTTGATACAGCAGGAGGGAAACTGGCGGTCATCGGGCCGGAAGGGAAAGCCGTGACCAGCGAAACGGCCGGTGCCGTGATGACTCCGCTCAACTGCGGTGAGATTGTCACGGTTGCCCCTCCGGCTCCCGGCAAATGGCATGTGCAGGTTGCCGGCAAGGGGCGCTTTTGGCTGGAAGCCAATGGTGTCAGTGACATTTTTATGGTTACGGCTGAGTTCGTTCACCTTGCGGGACGACCCGGCCACGAAGGCTATTTTCGCATTTCCGGCCAGCCGGTAGCGGGCCAGCCCGCCATGCTGCGAGTGGAACTGAGCGGGAAGATCCGGAATGTGCAATTCCACCTGATTTCGCCTGAAGCGGGGACGATTCAACCGGTCGAGATGAGGGCTGACTCGACCAACAGCGACGAAAACGAGTATTTCGGAAAGGTCAGCCTGCCTGCAAACCCGTTCCGATTGGCCGTCACCGGAGAGGATGAGAATGGCCGGCCCTTTGAGCGCGTGTTCTCATCCTTATTTCACAGCGAGACGGTGGAAGTGTCGGCGCTCGATGAAGGGCTCGAGGAACTTCCAGCGGGGGAAACCGTTCCCTTACGTTTCAAGGTCCGCAACGCGGGCGCTGCGCGCGACTTCCGCGTCCAGGTGGTGGACACGAGGAATTTCCTCTCGAGCCGTGAACCGCGCACCCTTTCGCTTTCCAGCGGCGAAACGCGTGAATTGCCGGTGGAATTGAATATCCCTCTCCTCACGCCTGCTTATACGCGTGATACCGTCATCGTCACGGCCACGTCCACCTCTGGCCCGCCCACCACGAACAGCGCCATCCTCGAGTTCGATGTCAGTAAGTCCGCCGCTCCGTAATCTTAAATTTTCAACTGAAATTTCCTGTAGCCGGGCGGGATTGCGGTTTCAAGTTTTCGGCTTAACCGCCAGGGGTTGTGAGTACCTTGCAAGCTCGCAGGGCGCCGGCGGGATCCATTGCTTCGCTGCCACGGTCGATGTGGCGGATGATGCCCATCATGTCAATCACGAAGGTGGTCCGCCTGGCAATACGCAGGATGCTGAGCACGCCATATTGGCGCGAAACCTTCTTTTCCGCATCACATAACAGTGGGAAAGTGAGACCTAGTTTATCCGCAAAACTGCGATTGGCTTCCAGCTTGTTGACACTGATGCCCAGGACCTGGGCGCCGGTTTGGTCGAATTCGGCAAGACCATCCTGGTATGCCTTGAGTTCCTGCGCTCAGCCCGGCGTGTTCGCGTAAACGTAGAACGCCAGGACGATATTCCGCTTCCCACGGAAATCGCTCAGCCAGACCGGCCTGCCCGTGTGGTCGGGCAGCTCAAAATCCGGCGCCTGATCTCCGATGTTCAGTGCCATCCTGGCTTTCCGCAAACATTCATGCCACCTGCGGCCTGGTTACTTCTTCTGCTCCGCCTCCCGGTGAGCAATCAGGCTGCAGGCATCGTGGGCACCGGTCGGGTCCAGAGCTTCGCGGTCCTTGTCAATGTGCGTGATGACGCCCTGTTTGTTCACTACGAAGGTCGTGCGGTTGGCGAACCCGTGTTCAATGTTCAGGATTCCATATTCTTTGGAAACCTTGCGGTTGAAATCACTGAGCAGCGGGAAGGTCACCCCAATCTGCTTGGCAAATGCCCGGTTGGCCGGGGAACTATCCACACTGATGCCCAGCACCTGTGTATTGGTCGTTTTGAATTTGGCGAGATCAGCCTGATACGCCTGTAATTCCTTCGTTCAACCACCTGTGAACGCCAGCACATAAAAGGCCAGGACTACGTTCCCTTTTCCCTGGAACTGGCTCAGGCTGTACGGTTTGCCGTTCTGATCCGGCAAGGTAAAGTCCGGCGCTTTGTCGCCCACTTTCAATGGCGCAGGCTCCGGAGCGTTTGCCGTGGCCTTCGCTTCCGGCTTGGCTGTGGCAGATGTTTCTGCCGAGGAGCATTGGCTCAGGATGGGAACCGCCAGCGCCAGAACCAGCATTGCAGCAGCAGTTTTGAAATTTCGTTTCATTGCTTACCTCCCCAGGCCCCAGATTGGGTGAAGATATCGAGGAGTTTATCACGAATTCCACGCCGCTGCATGGGAGGTTTGATCAATAGGGCATCGGGGTGAACAGGAAACACGCAAGAAAAGCGACTAAGGCCTTGCCAGACAGGAACAGGAAAGAAACTTAGCAACCTTGTGTCATCTAACAAATATGAGGTGGTTTGGCCTGAGATTACACTTGATGCCTGTTTTATAGCTTTAGACATTGCTGTAAGCAGCTGAAAGTAGTGGTAATAAAAATACTTGACATATATGCACTAAGGTTTTATCATGCTCTGTAGCTAAGGTATTTAAACAAGTTTCAGGAGGTTACTAGACATGTCAATCATTCGATGGGAGCCATTTCGGGACCTGGTTTCAACCCAGGACCGTTTCAACCAGCTATTCAACGGAACCTTTGCACGCGCTTTTGGCGATCAGCATGAACTGTCGCCGGGTGCCTGGGTCCCGGCGGTGGATATCTACGAAACCGACGACAGCGTTGTGCTGAAGGCGGAACTGCCTGGAATCAACCCGGACGATGTTGAAATTCGCGTCGAAGATAGCACGCTCTATTTGAAGGGCGAGCGGAAGTTTGAAAAGGAGGTTAAGGAAGAGAACCTCCATCGGGTTGAACGGTCCTATGGAACGTTCGCGCGAACTTTTGCGCTTCCCAACACCATTGATGCGGACAAGGTCAAGGCGGAATATCAGAACGGCATTCTTACCCTGACCATGCCCAAGCATGAGGAAGCGAAACCCCGAACTATCAAGATTAACGTTTCAAAGGCCTGAGGCTTCCAGGCCGTGACTGGCAAACGAATTCGCTGGTCGCGGGAGCCACTGGCCGATTGAAGGGAATGTAAAAACGAAGGAGGTATGAATACGATGCCAATTGTAAGATGGGAACCATTTCGAGACCTGGTAACAACCCAGGACCGCCTGAACCGGCTCTTTAATGAGACAATGGGGCGGTTTGTTGGAAACGAAGGCGCTCGGTCAAGTGCCTGGCTGCCTGCCGTGGACATCTACGAGAATGAGCAGAACATTGTGCTGACGGCGGAGCTACCCGGCGTCGACCCGAAAGACGTTGAAGCGACTGTCCATGAAGGCACGCTCTACCTGAAGGGTGAGCGGAGGTACGAGAAGGAAGTGAAAGAAGAGAGCTACCATCACGTGGAGCGCGCCTACGGCAGCTTTGCGCGTAGCTTCGAACTGCCCGCTTCCGTCGATGCCGACAAGGTGCAGGCGGAATTCAAGGACGGTATCCTGAAGCTGACCATGCCCAAGAAGGAAGAGGCGAAGGCGAAGAAGATCAAAATCAGCACCGCGAAATAACAGCGGTGGGGCGCAAGCCTCTGCGGCTCTCTGCCAGCCGCTCCAAAGGCGCTGGCGGGATTTTCTCCGGGTTGGTGGGCGGATGCCGGCCAGCCCGGTACTTTTTTAAGGCAAAGGATTCAACATGGCAACTCGTTTTGATAAATTCACCATCAAGGCCCAGGAATCGTTGCAGGGCACCCAGGACGTTGCCGGCCGTTTCGGCAACCAGCAGATGGAACCCGTGCATCTTCTCCAGGCGCTGCTGGAGCAGTCCGAAGGCATCGTGCCGGCCATTCTGGAGCGTCTGGGCGTTATGCCGTCGGCGGTTGTACAGGAAGTGGAGAAGGCCCTCGAGCGGCTGCCCAAGGTGGGCGGCCTGACGGACCACTATCTTTCTACCGCGCTCAAGGAAGTGCTGGACGAGGCGGCGAAAGAGACTGAGCCGTTCAAGGACGAGTTTGTTTCCACCGAGCACTTGTTGCTGGCGCTGGCAAGGAAAAAGAGCGATGCCGCCGGCCAGATCCTGAACCGCCTGGGCGTGAAGCATGACGCCATCCTGAAAGCGCTGGTGGCTATTCGCGGCTCGCAGCGCGTTACCGACCAGAACCCCGAGGCGAAATACCAGGCGCTCGAGCGCTATGCCCGCGACCTGACGGAGTTGGCACGGCGCGGCAAGCTCGATCCCGTGATTGGCCGCGACGATGAAATTCGCCGTGTTATCCAGGTGCTTTCGCGCCGCACCAAGAATAACCCGGTGCTGATTGGCGAGCCTGGCGTGGGCAAGACGGCCATTGTGGAGGGCATTGCGCAACGCATTGTTGCCGGCGACGTGCCCGAGTCTTTGAAGTCGAAACGCATTGTGGCGCTTGATCTGGGTTCCATGATCGCGGGCTCGAAATACCGTGGCGAATTTGAAGACCGTCTCAAGGCTGTCCTCAAGGAGATCGAAGAATCGAGCGGGCAGGTGGTGCTGTTCATCGATGAGCTGCACACGCTGGTGGGCGCGGGTGCGGCCGAGGGAGCGATTGATGCTTCCAACATGCTGAAGCCGGCATTGGCGCGCGGCGAGCTGCGCTGCATCGGCGCCACGACGCTGAACGAATACAAGAAGCATATTGAAAAAGACGCGGCGCTCGAGCGGCGGTTCCAGCCGGTGCTGGTCGGACAGCCTAGCGTGCAGGACACCATCGCCATCCTGCGCGGACTGAAGGAGCGCTATGAAGTTCACCACGGCGTACGGATCAAGGATTCGGCCATTGTCTCCGCCGCGGTGCTTTCCAACCGCTATATCACTGACCGTTTTCTGCCCGACAAAGCCATCGACCTGATCGACGAAGCGGCTTCCAGCCTGCGGATTGAAATTGACTCGATGCCGTCGGAAATCGACCAGATTGAGCGGCGCATCACGCAACTGGAGATCGAAAAGCAGGCGCTGAAGAAGGAAGAAGATACTGCCTCGCGCGAGCGGCTCGAAAAACTGGAAGGCGAACTTGCCCATCTGCGCGAACAGTCGGACCGCCTGAAGCTGCGCTGGAAGGCGGAGAAGGAAATCATTACGCACATTCGCCGGTTGAAGTCGGAAATCGAGCAGGCCAAGGTGGAAGAGCAGCGCGTCACCCGCGAAGGCGACTTGAATAAGGCCGCGGAAATCCGCTACGGCCGACTGGTGGCGCTCGAAAAGCAGCTTGCCGAAGCCAACACCGAGCTCGAAGGCAAGGGGAAAGCGGGGCGCATGCTGAAGGAAGAAGTGGATGAGGAAGACGTGGCCCGCGTGGTCTCCAAGTGGACGGGCATCCCCGTTTCAAAAATGCTGGAAGGCGAAGTGGCCAAGCTGGTGAGCATGGAAGATCGCCTGCGGCTTCGCGTGGTGGGCCAGGAGGAAGCTTTGAAACTGGTGGCCAACGCCGTGCGGCGCAGCCGTGCGGGCCTTTCGGATCCGAACCGCCCTATCGGCAGCTTTATTTTCCTGGGCCCGACGGGCGTGGGCAAGACGGAACTGGCACGGGCGCTGGCCGAGTTCCTGTTTGACGACGAAAAGGCCATGCTTCGCATCGACATGTCGGAGTACATGGAGAAGCATGCCGTGGCGCGGCTAATCGGCGCACCTCCGGGCTACGTGGGTTATGAAGAGGGCGGCCAGCTCACGGAGCAGGTGCGGCGGCGGCCTTATTCCGTGCTGCTGTTTGATGAAATCGAGAAGGCGCATGCCGATGTCTTTAACATCTTCCTGCAGATCCTCGACGAGGGACGGCTGACCGACGGCAAGGGCCGCACCGTGGACTTCAAAAATACGGTCATCATCATGACCAGCAATATCGGCAGCCACATGATCCACGAAGCGATGACCGGCGCGGGCGGCGAGCCCGGCAAGCTCTCCGAAGATCTGAAGAAGCGCATCCGGGCATCGCTGCTGGATAACTTCCGGCCGGAGTTCCTGAACCGCGTGGATGAAGTAGTTATCTTTAACGCGCTGGGCAAGGAAGACCTGACCAGGATCATCGACCTTCAGCTCAACCACCTGCGGGGTTTGCTGGCGGACCGCAAGATCGCCATCGAGCTGAAGCCTGCGGCGCGCGATCTGCTCTTCGAGCGGGGTTACGACCCGCAGTTTGGAGCGCGTCCGTTGAAGCGTGCAATCCAGCGCCTCATCCAGGACCCGCTGGCGCTCAAAATCCTGGAAGGTGAAGTAACGCCCGGCGAAACCGTCGAAGTCGGCGCCAACCTGAAAAAAGGCGAGATGACCTTTGCCCCCGTCAAGGCCAAAGCCGCGCGGGGGTAAAGGCTTCGGAGGCACTGAATGATTGAGTGAATTGCGATTAAGCGATTAGAAAAGCAGTTGGACTTTGAAGTGTAGCTCCTGCCCTGAATAAGCGCGAACGCTGGCGAGAGCCCGTAGTACAATAAGGGACCTGGCAGAGGGTTACTATGCTCGGCGCGAGTCACTAAACGTTAGGTCCTGCCTTGCCGGGTGTGGGATGCCGCAACGTGGAAGAATAACCTATTTTCGAGGGCTGGTCATCAGCCATCGACTTTAGACCGAGGAGCCAAGTAGACGGGTGCCTAACAGGGTCGGAAAAGCTTCGTGCAAGAGGTGTCAGCCTCGAGACGGTAGCTTTCTGGGGGCGCAAAATACAGAATCAAACTATTTGTGGCCACCGGTCGCTAGGTTGCCAAGCCGTTCCAGTAATCACGGACGCATTCCTTAGAGTTACTATCCAACGTCAGCATCCATATTCATTCGCAGTAGAATACGTTAGGAGGGCGAATGGCAGACTTGAACGAAATTTTAACGAGCGCGCTCAGCTTAAGCGTGGACGAACGGGCGGCCTTAGCGGAAGAACTCCTGGCGAGCCTCGATGAATTGGACGAGGCAGATGCCGAGCGGCTTTGGGCGCGTGAGGCTCAGAGGCGGCTGGACGAATACCGAACAGGGTGCGCCAAGGCGGTGAGCGATGAGGAGGTTGCGCGGAAGGGGGCTAAACTCTTCCCGTGATTTCTATCCGATAGCACGAGACCGCCGAAGACGAGTGGCTGAATGAGGTTGCCTACCTTGAGCAACTCGCCTCCGGGTTGGGGAAGCGCTTCTACGCGGATGTTCGCAGAACCGAGGACCTCGTGGCCCGGTTTCCCAAATCGGGCCAGGAATTATCACCAGGGCTTCGTAAGCGTGCCCTCCGCACATTCCCATATTCGCTGATCTATTCCATTGAAAAAGACAGCGCGCTCATTCTGGCGGTCGGGCATCAACGCCGCCAGCCAGGGTATTGGGCCCATCGCGCCAAGTGAGGGCCGGTAATCGGTTCAGTGGAGCGCGCAAACCTATTTTCTAAGTTCCACGGAAATCAGCTCCCCTTCTTTGGGGTGGCCTTTGATGTGGTAATAGTGGACGCGGGCATACATCCCCTGAACCGTCTTGCAGGGATTCATGGTGCCGCTGGGAGTAAAGTTGATGGCGCTGAAATTCACCTTGAAGTAATTGTCGGTGCGCAGGTGCAGTATTTCATCCGAATCGTCAAAGATCATGACCATAGCACGGCCCTTGCAGGTGACGGTCTTGATCTGTCCATCGGCCATGTCCCTCGCGCCCCGAACTTGCTTCTCCTCTTTTTGTTCCTTCACGGGCTGTTTGGATGTCGCCTTTTCCTGCATGGTTGCGGCAGCGCTTGGCGGCGAAGCGGGCAGCGCCATCAGCAGGAACCCCGCCCAGGCCACGGCCTGTATTCGTAGCTTTTTCAACCTTCCCCTCCTTGTTCCGCCGTGGATTATCTTCGCCCAGCCGTCCGGCATTGTCAAAAACCGTGCCGTTCTCTTCCGTAGGTTTTTCCCTCGCGATCTTTGTTTTTCCGGTTCGGATTTCCAATACGAGGACGCAAGCTTTCGAGGTTGGTACAAAAAAGCCATCGGCAGCATGTAAAAGTCGATGTTGACATACTCTTGCTGGTCATTGCAGTTAACTTGACAGTACATGAAATGCTGTTAATGGGGCGGTAATCCCAGCTTCTCTTGCGTCGGGTTCTTGCAATTGGACAATCTCCACATCTGTGGAGAGGTGTGCGGCAGGGGTGCGCGCTCGTAGCCACAGGTATGGCGCAACCCTCTATGTGGCCTTCTGTTCCACTCCATTGCTGAAGGCTCAGCAGCGCCGCTGGGACGAACACGACCTCATCAAACGCTATCGCGCAGCCTGCAACATTGAAAACAAACAATCTCCGGCTTTCTACAAGCCTTTGCTCAGCGTGGCAAAGTAAACGCGCTGCTGCTGATTGCTGTTTTCAGGTTGTTCAATTTTGTACAGACATCGTGCTCCAGGGTAGCTACTATGCGGGTAATAGAATAACAGTCAGTAGTGGGACGCCGCTCTCGCTTCGCGACGCAATAAAGCGCCCCAGCGTTCAGGCGGTGTCCCACTCCGCGGTGAGAGGGAAGGGAGATACAGTCCAATGGCCCCAACGCGCATTCCAGCAATCGATGACACCACGACCTCTTCGAATGATCATTCGTGGGGACAAACGTTCGCGCTCAAGGAACATCGAGCCTCTTTGCGCACTCACCCAGACGTCCGGAGCCAGGGCTTGAAGCGGTCTGATATGGGCGAATTGACCCCTCCCGGTAGCGTTTGTCCTGAGACAGAGGAATTGCCGCGCATCATCCTTGTTTCTGGAGATGACTCACTGATGCCCGAACTGAGCCGGGTCTTGCATCCCTGCCCACTGGAAATTCGGACCTTGAAGAGTTCCCTGGAAACCGCGCAAGAAATCGGGCGGTGCAGCACCGCCGCCGTAATCTTTACCGACCTTCGTCTTCCTGACGGAGACTGGAAGCAAATGCTTCAGATGACCAGGCAGACCCCTGCCCGCGCTGAAGTGATTCTTGTTTCCAGGTTTGTCGATGTGCCTCTCTATCTGGATGCGTTGGAGGCGGGAGCTTTTGATTTCGTGGTTCCGCCCTTTAACACGGTGGAACTTGGCTACATCATCGTCAATGCCGCTTATGCTTGTTTCAAACAACCCACTCACAGGCATTCAGGTCATTTTGCGAATGCAACGGCGGTCTAGACCGTTATGTTGCAGGGCAGTTGACAGTGTGCAGTGTCAGACATCTTCTTCAGAAAAATCGCGGCTGGTGCGCACAGCTAGTGCAAGACGCTGCGCCCAGCGTGCTTAGCAAGTTTCAGGCCTGCCCCCAAAAAACTTCAGACCGGGATACTGGTTGCCTCCTTGGAAGAAAAAATGTCAATCCGTATTCTGCTGGCAGATGACCACGAGATGGTGCGGCAGGGCCTGAAAGCTCTCCTTGAGCGGGATGGCTTCAATGTCGTGGCCGAGGCTTCGGATGGCTGCCAAGCCGTCCGGCTCATCGGGGAACTAGAGCCTGACATTGCGTTGCTGGATCTGGCTATGCCGTTGATGAACGGCATCACCGTGGCCAAAGCCATACAACAGAGCGCTCCGCACACCAGGGTCATCGCCCTGACGGTTCACACAGAAGCCCCTTACGTTCTGGAAGCGTTGCGGGCCGGCATTAAAGGTTACGTGCTGAAGAGCTGCGCCGAAGAAGAACTTGTGCGTGCCATCCGGGAGGTATTACGCGGCTTAACTTACCTGAGCTCCGACATTTCTGATTTGATAGTCGATGCCTTTCTCAATAGGTTTGAGGTCCCGGTCGATGCGTTAAGCTCCAGGGAGACGCAGGTCCTGCAGTTGGTTGCGGAAGGGAAGAGCACAAAGGAAGTGGCCTGCCTGTTGAACATCAGTGTGAAAACTGCTGAGTCGCACCGGGCTCACGTCATGGAGAAACTCGAGGTCCACGAAATTTCGGGTCTTGTCCGTCACGCCATTCGCCGCGGTCTGATTGAACCTTGAACCATTTGTGGTCTTAACCATTTCGGGTGGAGGCGTGGCGGGGAGGGCCACACAGTCCGCGCAGGTTCCCCGTTTGGCCGGGGCTGACACCGCCTCTGATGGAGCGTGTGGCCGGGTTTTCGCAGAGTGCCCGACACTGAAACCGAGAGTGGGTGTGATAGACTGAAAAAACGAGATATGCCGTACCTTTGTCGTAAGATCAAACGGTGAGGGGGGACGCATGGAGACCAGCCATGCCATTCCGCCGTCAGCACATTGCGGGATTTGACCCCGATTTTTTATTCCGAAAGATCCACAAGCCAAGATCGTACATTCATTGTCCGAAGAATTCCATAATCTACGCCCAGGGAGAGGCCTCGGATAGTGTGTACTTCCTGCAAACCGGGCAGGTGAAGCTCACAGTCTGTTCTCCAAGAGGAAAAGAAGCCATCATCGGAATGTTGGGGTCGGGCAACTTCTTTGGTGAAGGATGCCTCGTCGGACAGAATACTCGCCCTGCCACGGCTATAGCGGTCGGGGACTGTGCGGTCATTCGAATAGAAAAGCCAGCCATGGCAAAGTTACTTCGCGATGAGCCGAAACTTTCAGAAATTTTCCTATCACATCTTCTCACGCGCCAGCTTTCCATCGAGGCAGACCTCGTCGACCAGCTATTCAATTCGACCGAAAAGCGGCTGGCCCGGGCCCTCCTGTTGCTGTCCCGTGTTGGCAAGGGGCAGGGTTCGTCAACTATCAATCCGCGGGTCACCCACGAGACCCTCGCGCAGATGATTGGAGCCACACGCGCACAAGTAAGTAACTACATGAGCCAGTTTAAGAAAAAGGGATATATCGAGTACAACGGTGACATTGAAGTCCACGAATCCCTGGTCGAGTTTGCCTTCAAAAATTAGCGTTTTCCCCACTGCGGGCTAACGCCACCTAGCCCCAACGCCCGGGAATCCTCTCCACGCAAGTTCCTCTCGCGCCCTCGCATTCGCGGCGTGACAGCCTCGGCGCATTCTGGCGGTCACAGTTCGGAATTTCTAAACACCGAGGTTCGATCACGGTGTGCGGCGACTGGAATGCGGGATGTCGGTATACAATCCGGAGGGTGGAATGTGTTCGGCGCCCGCAGGCGGATTCAGAATCTCAGCGGGCGATATTGCCAATAAAAGTAGGCCGCCACGGTCGATGGCTTGCTGTTTGACTCACATTCAAGACGAGTGCTAGTTCGCGCGGTTCGGTGCCTTGCCAGTGTACTGATCCATGGCAGCTCGTCCAATCACCAGAACAGGAGTCCCCTTGTGCGCCTCGGCGAGATGGTCAATGGCAGCATTACAGTCCTGTGACGAGTTTTCATCATCGATGAGCATGACAATATGAAATAGTTCGTGTTCAAGGTGGAGGACCAGTTCCACAAAACTGGAGCACACGCGTATGATACTGCCCGGCAATTTCCCCAGCTCGGCCAGTATCTCCGGAGCAGTTTCACCCGGGCTCATCAGGAGAATCTTGTACTCGATTGGAGCTTTCAGGTCAGGAGTGTTTGTTTTGAAACCGCTATCGGCTGGCGCCATTATTGTATTCCTCCCCCGTGTGTTCCCGCTTGAAATGCAATAGATGAGTCTGGTCTTTCCCGATGATTGCAATTGGGAAGAAGTGCATGGATAATATCGTCCGGTAAGGCCGGGTGGTCCAGGTAATTCTCGGCGCCAAGTGACAAGGCCTCATGGCGGAAGTTGCTATCGGACGCCCGGGCAATCACCAGAACCGGGGCATAATATTGCAGATCTCGCGCACGCCGAAGGATCTGGCAGCACTCTGCCGTTCCACTTTCCTGGTCCAGTACGACAAGCGACATCACCAGCAGGCGCAGGAGTGCCGTTGCCGCCTCAGGCGTCGAAGCGGTAAGAGGCTTGAATCCCATGGAAATGGCCATTTCGCAATAGCGGATTAAAAAGCCTCTGTCCGTGCTGAAAATCAGGACAACGCATCCCGGGGCATCTTCGCGTTCATCCATGGCATAAGGAGATTGGGATCTTGGCATCGTTTGGTCCTCCGTGTCCCGGGAAACAGCCCGCGGCTGCCGAATCATGCCACTCCACCTTCCTGGCAATACAGTCAGGCTGCGGCCCTCTTTTCCTGGATTTTCCTTTGCCGCCGGGCATTTCCGCCAGCTACCCGCACAACATGATTCAACGTGTTCCACTCGAAGGGCGGAATGATAAAATCGAACGCGCCACGGTCCATGGCCGAAAGATAGAGCCCCATGTCGTTGTTCCTTCCCACCACGATGGCGTTGGTTTGCACAGGCGCGTTTCCTGCCAGTTCCACATTCTTACACCATGTGCCGTCAATCAGATCTGTGGCAGTAAAGATCAATTCAGGCCGGGTCTGGTCCACCAGCCGTGCGGCTTCCGCGCAGGTATGCGTGGTCCAGATTTCCAACCTCAGCGTTTTAAGCAAGCTTCTTAGCTTTATGAAGCTTCGACTTCCATCAGAAACTAAAACAGCAAGCATTTTCCTTTGGGTCATAACTCCACCTTTTCCCCAGAAAGGTGGGCGGAATCGCCCCCTGCTTCTGCCGTTTGCCGCGTTATTTGGATTGGCCCGCCCTCGTACTACTGTTTTAAGTTATAGGAGCGTTCCAGCCATTTCAATCCGCTAGAATGCTTATTTTGATTCTAAGTAGTTGTCCGTATTGGAGATGCCGGCTTACCTGTCTTTGCTGCTCTTGATACGGTTACGAAGGCAATAAAGGTTTTTCCGTCTTCGACCCGGGTACCCGTTGATCAGGTCCGGGAGTTTCGAAAAGCTGACCGTGCTTCCTGGCCGGCCGTTCCATTCTTCCGACCGTTTAATGGCGGCGTGGTTCGCGCCGGCCGCGCCTGTTACACCACCCGCCAGGAAGTTGACCGGCTCATTGATGGCGTCAGTGAAATTGCCCGCCACCGCAGCGGCTGAAAGGGCCGGATATTGATGCTGCCCCACCGGCGCCGTAGCCCCCTCGAACTGGCGTTTTCGAGGCAGACCACCAATGCCCGGCGCATCCTCGGGTTCGTTTCGGGTTCGTTTTTTTCACGGTCTGAATCTAAAGGACTTCTCGGGTTCGTTTTCGGGTTCGTTTTTTCCACAGGTGCGATTCTAAAGGACTCCTCGGGTTCGTTTTCGGGTTCGTTTCGGCTAACATATGTAGCCTTTTCCTTTGTTTTCAACAACTTCTCGGCTTCGTTTCTGAAAAACAAATATTTTTTGTCCCACGTCTTTTAGTGGCCAAAATCGTCTGCCTGTGTTTTCAGGCACTTGCAGGCATTAAATAGTCCATGCAGACTGCCTATTGCTTTTGGGTTGCGCCCCGCCCGGCGCGACATTCTGAAGACTAGCACGGTAGCGTAGATTTGTCAAGCAAATTCGGCCGGCTGTCGCTGCAAAGTGAGAAGTTCCTATCTGAGCAAAGTAGAAAGATCCGGTGCAGGTGGTAGAAGCTTGGGGGATGAGAAAAGAGGAACTGAGGATGAGTCAGCGGGATCGGGACCGGTTGGTGGTGTTGGCAGG
>DASSJE010000024.1:0-13514 GCA_035691365.1 Terriglobia bacterium | reverse complement strand
GCTCTTCCAGTTCATGGAGCAGTTTCGTGATTCTGCGCGCACCGTCTTCTTGTTCCAGACTCAGGGAAATACTCGCGAATTCCTGTCCAACCTCATCGCGGATCTCGGCCTTGTTCCCGATGACCGCGACTTAAGCGCACTGCAACGGCAACTGAACGAAGTCCTGATCCAGGAAGCCCGTCTGGGAAGGCGTTTTGTGCTGGTGATCGACGAGGCGCAGAACCTTGATGATTCAGTGCTGGAATCGGTCCGGATGCTCTCTAATTTTGAAACTTCCCGCAGCAAACTGATGCAGATCGTGCTGGCCGGGCAGCCGCCGCTTGCCGATAAGCTGGCGCGCCCGGAACTTGAACAGCTAATGCAGCGCGTATCCATCATTTGCCGGCTGGAGCCCTTCACGCCGAAAGAAGTTGATCAATATGTCCATCACCGGCTCAAGACCGCAGGATTCAAGGGCCGCGAGGTATTCACGGACGAAGCCCTTTCAATGATTGCCAGCCGGAGCGAGGGTATTCCGCGAAACATTAACAACATCTGCTTCCACGCCCTTTCGCTTGCCTACGCCCAGGGCCAGAAAAAGATCGGCCGGAAGATTATCGAGGAAGTGCTCGGTGACCTGGAATTAGATACCCTCAAGCGGCCCCGGACAGAACCGCGCGGGACACAATGGGAACGTACGCAGTCAGTTCCGTTCCTTGAAGGGGTGGATCTCAATTCCGACAGATGGGGAGAAACAGAAAGAGTTCACCTCAGAAGAGGTAGATATTCCCCTTCAGCCGCCCCCGGCATCGCTGGAGGGGGACGGCCCAGACCCCGGGAATCCTATTGGCCGATCTGGGCCGTGATTTTGCTCACCATGATTCTGGCAGGTGAAATGTTCCAGACTTTCGTGCCGGCGGCCGAGCGGCATCACGCAGTCTCCCAGGCGATTGCGAAAACGGTCGGCACGGCAAGAGCAGTGGCCCTGAAATATGACCTGATCAAGAAGGACAATTCCGCGGCGACCGCGGAGCCACAAACAACCGTGGTGTCGTCCGATCAAAAGGCCCGTGACATACCCGTGCCGTTGAATTCAAGCACATCGACGCCCAATCCCCCGGCAACCAATGCGAGCGGGAACGGCGCTTCCCAGGAGCCAGTCAACCAGGCGGCAGCCACTGCCGGTGCCGTTGACGAGGCACCGCCACCGCAGCCCGCCCCTGTTTCCATCCAGGTTAAGGGCGCCGCCACGGGCGCAAGCAGCAGCCCGGTGGATGATCCCACGGCCTCCAATCAGGTTCCAAAAGGAACAATTGTGCTCGAATCAAACGTTCCGGGCGGCGCAATTACGATTAACGGAGAAACAAACCCCGAATGGCGGACCCCTCATTTGTTTGATCTGCCTCAGGGTGTATATCGCATATCCGTTTCTCAGGAGGGATATTCCACCTGGTACAGGGTGATTCGGGTGACGCCCGGGAACAAGCACTGGATCACGGCCGATTTGCACATGCCGCGCGGCGTCATCGTGATTGATACAGAACCGCCTGGAATGCAGGTTTTTATCGATGGCAAGCCTTATGGCCCGAGCGAAGTGGAAGCCGCTCTGGATGCGGGCTTGCATCAATTTAA
Source organism: Terriglobia bacterium (assembly GCA_035691365.1). Lineage (GTDB taxonomy): Bacteria > Acidobacteriota > Terriglobia > UBA7540 > UBA7540 > SCRD01. Next base: position 11,903 of record DASSJE010000024.1, on the reverse strand, counting down.
AGTCGTCCCGCCCGGAGGCAAACGCCCGCTCGAAGGCAGCTTTGTCCTGAAGCCCGGCGACATCCTGACCCGAAAGATACGATGGCCTTCGTCAACTGGCCAGCCGACTGCAATCAACAAATCTGACACCGAGAAGCCGCAAGGAAATCAACGTTCTTCAAAGGGGAGGGAGCGATCGTGAGCAGGAATTTCGAACTGTTAGAACGCGCTACAAGGGACATGGATTCATTCACACTGGGCAGAGAGCCGATTCCGCGTGCCGAAAGAGTGTCGCCGCCCCCGGACGCCCGCACCCTATCACGTGAGGAATTGATCAAACTGGTTCGGCGGATTTTCCTCCTGGACCACAACAGGCGAAAAATGGTGGTCTTCACGTCCGTCGAAAACAACACGGGTTGTACCTCCATTTGTGCCGGCGCTGCCGAAGCCATCGCGGCCCAGGTTGACGCTCCCGTATGCGTCATGGATGCCAACCTGCGGCGGCCCGCCCTTCACCTCTGTTTTGGCATGGACAATCTTAAAGGGCTGACGGACGCGGTGTTCAAGGCAGGCCCCATCAGCGAGTATGTCCAGAAACTTCCCGGCAGCAACCTGTGGCTGCTGCCCTGCGGGTCAATGGCTTCAAAACTGCGTGCCGTGATGAAAGCTGAGAATCTGCAGGCCCGTATCGACGAACTGCGTAACGAGTTTGCTTACATCCTGGTCGATTCCCCGCCTGTGAGCGAGCATACCGACGCTATATTGCTGGGTCGGCTGGCGGACGGCGCAGTCCTGGTTCTCGAGTCCAACGCCACCCGGCGCGAGGTGGCCCGGATTGCCAAAGAAGATCTTGAGGCTGCTGAGGTGCGTGTTTTGGGCGCCGTTCTCAACAAGCGTACATTTCCAATTCCCCAGTTTCTCTACGACAGAGTCTGAGTATCTGGGCCAACCCGCGCAGCAGGCGGGAAAGTTAGTCAGCGGGCAGCACGCCAAATTACTTTTGCGGGATCCCATAATGGGACTCAAGGGGCGGAGCTATGTACTTTTTCCAGGAATATTACGAACCAACATCACCTTTCGCAGGTGCGGGGATTTCTGCTGCATCTCGGGCATGGTTTGCCGTTCACACCCGGTCAAAGTGCGAAAAAAAAGTGGCAACACAGCTTGGCGAAAGGCAGATCAACTGTTTTCTGCCGACGATCAAGGAAGTCCACCATTGGAGCGACCGTCGCAAGGTCCTCGACCAGCCTCTTTTCCCCGGGTACGTCTTTGTGCGGATCCCCGCTGAGGACAGGACGCGCGTGACCGTGCTTAGGACCAACGGCGTGGCAGGTTTCGTTGGAATCCAGGGGCAAGGGACTCCCATCCCCGACGCGGAAATTGAGAACATTCAGGTTCTGCTCTCCAGCAAAGTCCCGTTTGAACCGTATCCTTTTCTGCGCGTCGGCCAGAAAGTCAGAATTCGCGGAGGATACCTCGATGGCGTCGAAGGGATTCTCGCCGCCAAGAATTCTGATCGCAGCGTGGTAATCTCCGTAGATTTGATCCAAAGGTCATTGGCAGTCCGTGTGAGCGGTTTTGACCTGGAGCCCGTCTAAGAACTTCGCGTTCCGTTTATACAGCTTCCACAACACACACCGCAAGAGCCCAGGAAGCAAGGCCTTGCATCAAGGGAGAATCAGCCAATGGATATGAGGAAACATATCAACCCGTACACACCAGAAAGTCTGAAAATCGCGGTCATCGGCGTTGGGCACGTGGGTCTTCCCACGGCATTGGGCCTGGCCGAATTGGGCTGGGAAGTAATTGGCGCCGATCAGGATGAGGAGAAGATCCTTCAACTGAAACAGGGTAAGAGCCCGTTCTACGAGCCGGGCCTGCAGACCCTCCTGACCAGCAACCTGGCCAGCGGGAAGTTCTCCGTCACCAGCGATGTTGCCAGCGCCATCGATGCAGCCACCGTCCTGTTCATTTGCGTTGGCACGCCTCAGCGCGAAGATGGCGAAGCGGACCTTTCCCAGGTTGAGGTGATCGCCCGCCTCATCGCCCAACACCTGCACGGTTACAAGCTGATCGTGGAAAAGAGCACCGTGCCGGCAGTGACCGCGCTGTGGATCAAACGCACGGTCATGCGCTATGCAAATGCGCAGCGGCGGCCGGAGGCAGGCGGGCTGAGTCAAATGATGCACGCACCTCTGATCAATCACGAGTTACCCGCCCCTGATTTTGACGTTGCCTCGAATCCTGAGTTCCTGCAGGAAGGAAAGGCTGTGGAGAACTTCTTTCGCCCGGACCGCATTGTGCTGGGCGTGGAAAGTGCGATTGGGCAGGAAATCCTGAAGGCGATTTACGAACCGCTGAAACGCCCGATCCTTGTGACGGGCCTGACCACGGCTGAGTTGATCAAGCATGCCGCCAACGCTTTCTTATCGATGAAGATTTCCTACATCAATATGGTCGCCGATGTTTGTGAAGCCGTCGGAGCCGACGTGAGCATGGTTGCCCTGGGGCTCGGCCTCGACCCGCGCATTGGACCGGATTTCCTTTCCGCTGGTCTCGGATTCGGCGGGTACTGCTTTCCAAAGGATCTCAAGGCCTTCATTCATCTCGCGGAAAAGCATGGCGTCCAGGGTTCTCTTCTCAGGGAAGTTGAAAGAGTTAACCGCCAGCGGGTGGATAGGCTCCTGGACAAACTTCAGAAGGCACTGTGGGTTGTGCAAGACAAGACGATTGGGATATGGGGTCTTTCATTCAAACCCAACACAGACGACATTCGAGAGGCTCCCAGCCTGAGGATTGTGGAGGCACTCGCCAGGGACGGAGCCCGCCTCCGCCTGTACGATCCCCAGGCAATGCAACGCATGCAACAACTGTTTCCGGAACAGCCTGACAGATTGACATATTGCTCCTCACCCTATGAAGCCTGTGAGGGCGCTGACGCGGTCCTGTTGTTAACGGAATGGGATGAATTCCGGACTCTGGATTTGCAGCGGGTCACCAAGCTGATGGAACTGCCCATTCTGCTGGACGGCAGGAATTTGATCGACCCGGAAATGGCCCGCCGCGCAGGACTTGAATGCATTTCAATGGGCCGCGGGAACGCAACTCCAGCTGATGTTGCGTCGATGACCACACCCCCTCCGCCGGTTGATGGGCGCGAATACAACAGAGCAGCCTGGAAGTAAAATGAGCACATCTCCTCATGATAACAATCTCCCCAGGACGCTGCTCATCGGGGGTGCAGGATTTCTTGGGTCACATTTCTGCGACCGTCTCATCGGCGCAGGCCATGAGGTTATCTGCATGGACAACCTGCTGACCGGCACGGTCGGAAACGTCCAGCATCTTCTGCCGCATCCCCGCTTTACCTTTGTCCAGCACGACGTCACTCAACCGATTGACCTGGCTCGCTTGCTCGGACACCGGAATGACAAATTCCATCTGGACTCTGAGGGGCCGTTCAGGCTCGACCACGTTGTGCACATGGCTTCGCCGGCTAGTCCCAAGGATTACGCGCGGCATCCAATCCATACGCTCAAAATCGGGGCGCTGGGCACTCTCCACGCGCTGGGCCTGGCCAAGGCGCACGGCAGCGTTTTCCTTCTAACTTCCACTTCGGAAATTTACGGAGACCCGCAAGTGTGCCCACAGACCGAAACATACTGGGGTCACGTAAATCCCATCGGGCCGCGCAGCGTTTACGACGAAGCCAAACGCTATGCGGAATCCATCGCCATGGCCTATCATCGGGAACATGGCCTGGAAGTCCGGATTGCTCGAATCTTCAATACTTATGGCAAGAGAATGCGGCTGAATGACGGACGCGCGATTCCCAACTTTGTTGCGCAGGCGCTCCAGGGAAAACCTCTCACGATTTATGGAGACGGGTCACAGACGCGGAGTTTCTGTTACGTGAGCGATCTGATCGAAGGGCTCTATAAGCTGATGCTTTCCCACGAAGCTGCTCCTGTCAATCTGGGGAATCCGCATGAAATTCACCTTCTCGAACTTGCCCGAACGATTATCGAAGCCACCTCGAGCAACAGCCGTCTGGTATTTGAACCGCTTCCAGACGACGACCCTGTCAGGCGTTGTCCGGACATCTCAAAGGCGAAGTCCAGCCTGCATTGGCGTCCCAAGATAGGGCTTCACGTTGGAATCAAGCGCGTCCTTCCGTATTTCCGGGCACGATTGATGGAACGCTGTCTGGACAAAACGTGGCCCGCCGGAAGCGCCCGGTTCCTTACCCACGAGGCGCGGGTAGCCCAAAACAACTGACGCCTCAGCCGGGTTCTGCTGATGAAACAAAACTTCTCAAGTCATCCGGCCTGCTGATCAGGGAAACGTATTCTCAATACATCATCCGATGTTGGATCCGCATTGAAGCAGCCCTGTCCTTCAGAACACAATCGTTACAAATAAGGAAGGATTCACACCATGAACAACGCACGCAGGCAAGCGCTCTTAGCCCTTTTCAAGATCTTTGATCTCGTGGTCATGGTTTCCGCCTTCGCGCTGGCAGCCGTGCCCTTGCTCTACCGTAGCGGGCTCACATTCTCAGAGTTCTTCGAGGTGCGAATCAAGGTACAGAATTTTGTGGTCTTCGTGGGCCTGCTCTGCACCTGGCATATCATCCTTACGTCCTTCAGCCTTTATAAAACACGGCGATTGGTCCCGCGCGAGTTTGAAATTCTCGACGCCCTAAAGGCCACTTCCCTTTGCACATTCGCCATGGCGGCTGCAGCACTGTTGTTCCAGATCAGAATGGTGGACATGCCCTTCCTGGTGATTTTGTGGGGCGCCAGCAGTTTGTTGATCATGTCAACCCGTCTGCTTCTCCGTTTCTTTCTCAACAACATCCGCAAGCATGGCCGGAACCTTCGTCACGTGCTCGTTGTGGGCACCAATCCGCGGGCCGTTCAGTTTGCCAGGCGGATCGAATCCAGGCCGGAACTTGGCTACAGGGTCATCGGCTTTGCGGACGACGCTTGGCTGGGACTTAGGACCTTTGAAGAGTCCGGCAAGCCCCTCGTGAGTAATCTTGGCTGCCTTGCGGAATTCGTTCGAAACACCGTCGTCGACGAAATTGTCATCGCCCTGCCCCTCCGCTCGTTCTACGGCCGTGCCGCGGAAATTGCCGGCCTATGCGAAGAACAAGGCATCGTCATGCGTTTTCTTCCCAGGCTTTTCAATTTGAGCAAGGCCAGATCAACGGCGGAAGAACTGGCGGGAGATTCCTTGCTGACACTCTCCACCGGTCCGCTGGACGGCTGGCCCGTGTTCGTGAAGCGAGGATTTGATATTGCCTTTTCGTCGGCAATGCTCCTCCTTCTCTCGCCCTTGCTGCTCCTGACTGCCCTGGTGATCAAGCTCACCTCAAATGGACCCGTCCTTTTTCGCCAGAAAAGGCTGGGACTCAACAAACGTCAATTCTGTATTTGTAAATTCCGGACGATGGTGCCCGACGCTGAAAAACGAATGAGCGAATTAGAAGAGTTGAACGAGGTCAGTGGTCCGGTTTTTAAGATCAAGAACGACCCCCGCATTACGCCTGTCGGGAAATTCCTGAGGAGCACCAGCATCGACGAACTGCCGCAACTGATTAACGTCCTGAGGGGCGATATGAGCCTGGTTGGGCCCAGGCCTTTACCGCTCCGCGACTGCCAGGGCTTTGAACAAGACTGGCACCGGCGGCGGTTCAGCGTCCGGCCCGGCATCACGTGCCTCTGGCAGGTCAACGGCCGCAGTTCCATCCCGTTTGAAAAATGGATGGAATTGGATATGCAGTATATCGACGAATGGTCGTTATGGCTGGACTTCAAGATCCTCGCGGGAACTATTCCTGCCGTCCTTAAAGGGTCCGGCGCGGCTTAATCAGCGGCGGCGCGGTGTAAACATCCTGCAACATTCCCTGCTAGTACAAGGAGAGATTTTTGCAGGGTACAGGCGGGCACAATCCGAGGTGGGTTACAGGTATTGGGAGGCCAAGTATGAGCACCATCCCTGAAGTCAACTCGGTGGCGAGAGTTGCAAGCGGGTATCAGCAGACTGTTGACTCATTCTTCAAGGGCCGCTCCTCCTATTGGAGAGACGTTTACCGGGCGCGCACCCTCAGCGCCTTCATATATCGAGAGCGGCGGTCCGCAGTCCTTTCAATGGTGGACAAACTCTCTTTGGCGAAAGGGTCGCACATCCTGGAAGTCGGTTGTGGCGCGGGATCCATCACCATTCCCCTGGCGAAAAGGGGTTACAGGGTCAGTGCGGTAGACACGGTCGAAGCAATGGTCGAGCTTACACGCAACGCGGCCGACAGGGCCGGCCTGAGCGGAAATGTCGAGACACGCTCCGCGGACGTCTACCAGTCAGGGTTTCCCTCCGGGTACTTTTCACTCGTAATGGCCGTAGGTTTATTTCCATGGTTGGAATACCCGGCAAAGGCCTTGGTGGAAATGTACCGCGTCACCAAATCCGGAGGCTACGTCATTCTGACCGCGCCAAACAAATGGTGTCTGATTCATTTACTTGATCCTTTGTGTTTCCCTGCACTGCAGCCGTTACGCTGGAAACTTGCCGAGACCCTGGCGAAATCCAAAGTGTGGGACCGTTCAAGGCCGCGGCAGTACAGGTATTCGGCGAAGCAAGTCAATGCCCTACTCAGAGAGGCCGGTTTTCATAAGGTGGCGGCGAGGACCCTGGGGTTCGGACCGTTCACATTGCTGAAGAAGAAACTGTTGCTGAACAGAGCAGGAGTCAGATTACATCAGAAACTTCAGCGGTTAGCTGGTCGTGGTTTCCCAGTCATTCGATCCTGTGGCATGGTATATGTCAGTTTATCTCAAAAGCCTTGATTCATCTTTCAAACCACACCAAATGAGAGTGACACCTATGCAAATGCGAAAAATAAGGGAAATGGCTCCTCCCGAAAGAGCCCATACCGCGGACTATTTAAAGCTGATCGGGGTCCCCGTGCTCTCGCGGATGACCAGCCCATTCGATCCCGGGTACGATCCTGTGACGCTGGTCAGCCACCTGGAACAGAGCGCGCATCTGTTCTCAATTCTCAAGATCTCGATGGCCTGCTGGATGGTCGCCAGGGAAAGCGCCACACGGCAGAAGATCGCCGCTGCCAAACGCTATAAGGTGCCGACCGTGACAGGTGGCGGACCTTTCGAAGTGGCTGTTGCCCAGGGCGCGCTTCCCGAATACCTGGACCTGTGTGCAGATATTGGCGTCAGCCGGATCGAATGCGGCGAAGGTTTCACTGACATGAGGCTCCCGCCCCGTGAGGTCATCCGGATGGCCGCCCTCAGGGGCCTCGATGTTCAGTTTGAGCTGGGCAAAAAGCATACCGGGCCCTTTGCAGATAACAACATCGACGAACTGATTGACCAGGGCCAGCGCTGGCTTGACAGCGGAGCCCTCCAGCTTGTCGTGGAAGCAAGGGAAAGCGCCTGCGGCGTGGGACTATTTGATGAAACAGGAAAATTTAACGCCCGTTATGCCGACCGTTTTGCATCGGCGTTCGGTCTCAAACTGGTAATGTTTGAAGCCCCCAACAAACCCAGCCAGTTCGCTCTTCTCAATCATTTTGGCCGTGAAGTTCACCTCTGTAATGTGCGTCTGGAAGAAGTTCTGCGAGTGGAGATTTACCGTCGGGGCCTCCACTCGGATGCTTTCGCCGAAGCCAAACTGCGTCCAATCCGTAGAGTGTAAATCTTCCCGGAATCCTCCTGCGAGAACCCCATGCAAAAACAGGTCATCATCGATTGCTTTCCTGAAAGCGCCCGCAAATACCGCGATGGGTACGCAGTTGTGGCCGTGGATGTGATTCGCGCTACAACTTCGGCTATTACCGTGGCGGCAAAAGGGGGCCGTTGTCTCCCAGTGCCTTCAGTGGACGCAGCCTTTCAACTGAAAAGCAAGTTGCAAAACCCCTTGCTTGCTGGTGAAATCGCCGGTGCTCTCGCTCCAGGGTTTCAGTTAAATAACAGCCCAGCCGAGCTTTCTATGCTGGACATCAACGGCCGGTCCGTCATTCTTCTCTCTTCTTCAGGGACACGGCTCATCCACCAGGCCAAGGAATGCGACACCGTCCATCTGGCCTGCTTTCGAAACTACAGCTTTGTGGCCCGTCATCTCGCGGGTCTTCTTCCGAGAGTGGCGGTGATTGGCGCCGGAAGCCGTGGCGAGTTCAGAGAGGAAGACCAGATGTGCTGTGCCTGGATCGCCAGAGACCTTGCAGAGATGGGTTACGCCCCCGCGGATGAGATGACTTTTAATCTGATCCGGCAGTGGGCCACAGAACCTCCAGAAGCTTCTCTTTGCGGGAAAAGCGCGGAATACCTCAGGCGAAGCGGCCAGACCAGGGACCTGGAATTCATTCTCACACACATCAATGACCTGCACAGCGCCTACGAAGTACGAAACGGCGAGGTGGTCACTTTGCCCGATTACGAATCTCACACCGCATTCACACCCAGCACTATGATGAGCGCACGCGCAAGGACCCAGACGATATGAAAAGAACCCTTGACAATACTATCCCAGTCGTCGTTCTCAGGTCCGACAGCCATGGTGGCCTGAACATCATGAGAAGCCTGGGAAGGCTCGGCGTGGAAGTTTACAACGTCGATCCGAACCCTTGGGCTCCCGCGTTCCAATCTCGATATTGCAAAGGAAAGTTCATTTGGGACATCGAGCACCGTCCGTCAGAAGAATCGCTCGAGTACTTGGCCGGCGTCCGCCGGAAAATCGGCCGGCCCTGCATTCTGATTCCAACCACCGACCGGGCGGCCCGGTTTGTCGCGGATCATTCCCGTAGGCTTGCTGAGGAATTCCTCTTTCCGCAACAACCGCCGGGGTTGGTGGATGCGCTCGCCAGCAAGCAGGAAATGTTCCACCTTGCTCTCCGGCACCAGATTCCAACCCCCGACGCGTCTTTCCCTAAATCGCGCGAGCAGGTCCTGGCCTTTAGCGAGAGGGTGCGCTTTCCAGTAATGCTGAAAGGGATTGACGGACAACAGCTGTGGGAGCGAACAGGCAAGAAAATGTTCATCACACATTCAAAAGAGGAATTATTGGAATTCTACGATCTTGCCGAAGACCACGATAATCCGAATCTGATGCTGCAGGAATATATTCCAGGGGGTGACGACACCATCTGGATGTTCAATGGTTACTTCAATGCCCAATCGGATTGCCTCGTGGGCTTTACCGGCAAGAAAATCCGTCAGTGCCCCGTCCATACGGGATCGACCAGTCTTGGGATTTGCCTACGCAACCAGACGGTCGAGGAAATTACCAGTCGCTTTATGAAAGCGATCGGCTATCGAGGCATACTGGACATCGGATATCGCTACGACGCCCGTGACAAGCAATACAAAGTCCTCGACGCAAATCCACGCATCGGAGCGACATTTCGTCTTTTTGTTGGTGAAAACGGCGTCGACGTTGCCCAGGCGCTCTACCTTGACCTGACAAATCAGGAAGTGATTCCCTCGCCCGCGAAGGAAGGAAGAAAGTGGATGGTCGAGGACCTCGACCTGGTTTCCAGCTACCGCTATTTTCGCGAGGGGAGCATGGGCCTGGCAGAATGGGTCCGGTCCTTTCGAGGAGTTGAAGAGGCGGCCTTCATTTGCAGGGATGATCCATTCCCCGTCGTCGCAATGCTCGCGTCGCGATCTGCAGAGTGGGTCCGGCGGCTGTGGCGGATGGCAAGCCAGATGCGCCGGCGCAACCGGGCCAGTTTCGAGCAGCCTGTAGACAACCGCGCCGCATCAAGCTTCTCAAGCCGGCAACGAATTCTTGACTCATTGAACAGCAGGATCCGCTCGTAAAAACCGTACCGACGGCCTTATTCCCGGTCGACAAGTCCGGCACATGGCAAATATCCTGAACCCTCCTGTAAGCGAACCGCTGGTCGAGCAGTCAATTAGTTTACAAGCCGCCCGGCGTCGCGCGCTTTGGGCGAGAGCTCGAACCTGGTCACCGAAGGGCGCTCTGGCACTTGTTGATCAGGGCCTGATTTCGGGCGCGAATTTCATTGTTGGAATTGTGCTGGCACGCCATCTGGCAGCGGGCCAGTATGGGGCGTACGGGGTTGCCTTCCAGGCTTATCTGTTTTTGTCCGTGGCTTATGCGGCTCTGGTCCTTGAACCTTTCAGCGTGTTCGGTTCGTCTGTTTACCGGAACTCTAACCGTGAATATCTCGGCGCCTTGCTCCGCATCCATTGCATCGTCGCTGGCATTATTTTGGCGGGTCTTTGCGCATGCTTGTGGGTCTTGCGGCTGATTTCACCGAGCAGTCAGCTGACCGCGGCGCTTATCGGAGTCGGGGTTGCCTCGCCTTGCCTGCTGTTGTTCTCTCTGGCTCGCAGGGGTTTTTACGTCAAGCTCTCTCCGCTGCAAGCTGCGCTGGGAGCTCTTGGATATTTTGCGATAGTTCTCGGCGGCCTGCTCCTGGGGTTCTATCGAGGTGCGCTCTCACCCCTGTTGGCCTTCCTGCTTTTTGCCGCCGGCGCTGGGGTTACAGCTCCGATGATGTTGGCCAAGCTCCGGTTCACTCTCAAGCCCAGCCACGTCACGCTGAAATTGTCTGAAATCCTTCACCGGCATTGGGGGTATGGACGATGGGCCCTCGGCAGCGCCGTGGCCGTCTGGTTTTCCACAGCCATCTACTATCCCGTTCTTGGCAGCTTCCACGGGCTCGCCGATACGGGCGCACTTCAGGCGCTGAGCAATTTTTCATCTCCCGTCGGACAGGCTTTTGCGGCCATGTCGTTGCTTTCACTTCCCTATGCAGCGGGCATTCATTACCAAAAAACAGCAAGGGGAACAGAGCACCTTGCGGCAAAACTTGCATTGATCTATGCGGGTGGAACTATCCTTTACTGGTTGCTGGTCATTCTCTTTCGCCGGCCGATTGTGGCAAACCTTTACGCAGGCAAGTACATGGGCATTATTGCGATGATCCCATGGCTGGGCCTCGCCTCTGTGCTTCGCATCTCGGCAACTTCCCAGGCCATCATACTGCGTGCCATGCACGCTCCGTACCTGGTTTTTGTTGCCTACGGCGCAGCCAGCGTGGTTGACGTTGTGGCTGGTATCCCCTTTACGTGGGCGTTCGGGTTGTGGGGCGCCATTTTCGGGATGGTTCTGGCCAGTGCGGTCGCGTTGACCGTGACAATCGTTATGCTTCGCCGCTACACACCGGCGGTAAGTTCTTAAAACCAAAACTTTAATACTTTGCTCGCCCACCTGAGCGAGGGCGGAAGGGACACATGGCAGGCCAGTTTGAGATTTTAGGAAATCTTGTGAATGCCGTTATCAAACAGCGGCCTCCGAACCTTAATGCCTCGCAATCGCGGGACCATTCGGGCAATCGCCAGGGCAAAATGGGCATCAGGACTGACATGGTGTTACGGGGACCTGACGACATCAGGGACAGAATAGCGAGCGCACTTTGCGCGAGAACCCAGACGATCACAATTGAAAGGTATGGGTACAACACCTCCAGGCTGGCGCTATGTTGTTCAGGGAAGTGGAATGAAAAAAGATTGTTTGCAAAAATTCTGCTCGCCGATCCCTATCCCATTCCTCCGCGTTTTCGAGTCCCGTGGGAATCTCCCCTGCGCTCGACTATGCCTGTCAGGCCCATCACTGAACAGATCAACACAGAGTGGGAAATGACCATTCAAATGCTGAGGCTCTCGGGCGGCCATTCGGTGCCGGTTCCTCTGGGAAGATCACTTGCGGCACGAACTATCGTCTGGGAGGAAGCCGGCGGCACATCGCTGGTTCGAACCCTGAAATGGTCACGTTGGAGAAATTCAATGGCAGAGGCAGGCGCCAATGCACTTCTCAAAGCCGGCGGTTGGTTGAGAACCGTGCATGAAGCCTCACGCCAGGGTACAGAGCTCGTTGAA
>DASSJE010000023.1:0-14822 GCA_035691365.1 Terriglobia bacterium | reverse complement strand
CGTTCTCTCTCAGTCAGGGTCATTGGAGCGTTTTCTTCGGCGGCGAGGGCTTCAACCATTTCCGCAACTTCCGCCTTGACGGTATTGCGGTCCAATTGATTGATGCGTTCGAGATCCAGTTTCTGAATCAGCTTGTGGTGGATGGCCACTTTAATGCTGCTCAGGTCGTTGCGCATCGGATTCGGTGTGCCCATAATTCACTTACCTCTTTGAAGAGTTGGAAAACAGACCAAAAATTGTGTTCCCCTTCTTTTCCGGCGCAGATTCCGTGGCGCCGGTAAGGCGCGTGGCAAGCTGCTGGAAGTTTGAAACCAGGGGATTATTATGATTGCGGTTCAGAGGCGTCCCCAGATTGATGGCCTCACTCACTTGCCGGAAATCGTTTGGCAAGCGGGCGAAGATCGGCAGCTTGGTCCGTTTCTCGAAAGCTTTGACGGCGTCCTCATCGGTCCGGTGATAACGGTTGATGATGACGCGGCAGTGGTCCTGTTCGATTCCCCAGGAGGATAGTTTGGTCAAGTGCTTTTCCAGGGTCCAGAGGGCGGGAACGTCGGCCTCCGCCACCAGCAAGACCATCCGGGCCATTCGCAGCAGGGGCCTCGAGTGGATCGAGTAACTGCATCCCATGTCCATGATCACGTGGCTGCTGCAGCTCTGGGCGACGTTGACTACCCTGAGCAGCGCCGAGGTCTGGATATCTTCCCATTCATCCGGGTCCGTCGCGCCGGCCAGGACTTCCAAACCACTCTTTTCGTGAACCGTCAGCAAGGCGTTGAAAAAATGGCTGTCGAGCCGGTCAAGGTTCCCGGTGGCGTCGCGAACAGAAAAGCGGGACCGAAGATCGAGCAGAAGAGAAACGTGCCCCATGGGGCGGGCGAGATCAATCAGAATAACCCGTTTCTGAGTCAGACGGGCAAGCTGCGCGCCGAGGTTCACCGCCACCGTGGTGGAACCGACTCCGCCCTTGGCGCCCATGACCACAATGAGTTTCCTCTCAAGAGATTTCTCGCCTGGAGTTTGCTCATCGCGAATCCTTTTCAGAGCAGCTTCCAGTGAAATCGTGTCGACGGGATGGGCCAGGAATTCCCGGACACCGCTGCGCATAGCCTGCATCAGCAGGTCCGGATCAGGCTGTTTGAGCGGGGAACATGCTACGACGACCACCGATGGGCGAAGACGCCGGAGATGCGCCGCGAACTCCAGAGAGACGTCGGTGCCGCCTGCAAGGTCCAGGATAATGACATCCGGGATGTTTTCACCCGGTGCGGGGTGCTGTTCCGTAGAAGGTGCCCATTCAACCACCGATTCGGTCAGCCCCGTCTGCTCAAGACATGCACGCAGGTAAGACGTACTTTTGGCGTCTGTAGCAACAACAGCCGCGGTCAACATGAAATAGTCCTCTTTCCAACTTTCTGCAAAGCTCGAATAAACCTACTGGCCTGACGCCTGACCCTGTCCGCTGGTTGCCGGGGGCAGGAACTTCATCGGGTACTGCGGTCCGTTGGGCACCTGTCCAGGAGGCAGCGGATGAACAATCTGTGGCGTTACCAGAACAAGCAATTCGGTTTTGTTCTTGGTCAGGCTTTCGCTCTGAAAAATCTTGCCCAAAAGGGGTATATCGCCCAATCCGGGAATTTTCGACAATGTCTGCGTCACCCGATTGTCCATCAGGCCGGCAATTACGAAGCTTTGTCCATCCCGCAATTCCATCTCAGATTGTACCCTGCGGACGGACAGAGCGGGAACAGTAAATCCGGTAATCGTCAAAGCATTCGAGTAGTCAAGCGAACTGACTTCCGGCTCCACCTTCAGATGAATTTCGTCGTCTGGAAGAATGGTGGGAGTGAAATCAAGCTTAATTCCAAATTGCCGGAACTGAATGGTGATAGCAGGAACACCGCCGCCGGCGCCGGTCGACTGGAGCATCGGAAACGGAAATTCGCCGCCCGAGAGGAAACTGGCTTCTTTGCCGGACTCCGTCAAGACGTTGGGTTCAGCCAGGATCTGCAGAAGATTCCTTGTCTGGAGCGCCTGGATGGTGGCCGCCAGGTTGATATCCGGCCGGAAGATGAACACATTCAGCAGGCTCCCCAATGTATAGCCGCCAGAGCTTGAGCCCACCTGGGCCAGCGAGGGAGGTGAAAATTGTCCCGTTGAAATCACCCCGATATTCTTCGCCGGCGGCAGGGTCATGATGTTTACGCCCAACTGCCTGATAGCAGAGCGGTCGACTTCCGCAAATCGAACCTTCAGCAGGACCTCTCCAGTGGGCGGGGCCGGCACTGCCAGCAGACTGACAACGTCATTCTTGTTCGGCACCATGGACTGCGACAGTTCGAGGATCTTGTCGGCAACGGCGGCAGACGAAACGTGGCCCGAAAGGGTGACGATGTTCTTGCTGACGGTGACCTTCACCTGTTCGTTCGGGAATGTGTTGCGGATATCGCCGGTGAGGTCCAGAACGTCCAGATCGACATAAATATCAAACGTCTGCATCTGGCCGGACTGGCCCCATATCACTAACGAGGTTGCACCGGCCGTCTTGCCATTCAGCAGAATCTCGGTTGGGCTTACGACCACGGCATCGCAGATATCCGGGTTCGCAAGAGAGACGCGGGTAATCTGGGCGGGAGACGTCACGACCAGAGAACGATCGACAATCAAATGCAGAGCTTCCGGGCCTCCTGAAGGAGTGCCCTGGCTCTCGGCTTGCTGGAAGCTTGTGCGGGTATTGATCCGCGACGCGCCAGCCAGAGGAGAGACGTAAACAAGCGCCACAAGCGCTGCCGCCATAAGAACCAGACTGGTGTTTGCAGGAAGGGAACGTCTTTCGATACTGCTGTTTTTTCTTGTCATCGACTCCGCCTGAATTACCTTGAATTAGCTTATTGACCTGAAAAAGTTTGGTCAGTCTTCTTGTTGCCCTTGATTACTTCAACAACATATGGAGCTGGAGCGGCTGGTTTTTCGATACGGACGGCGCGCCGTGGCCCACGATGTCCTCCCCCTGCAAGCACCGGATGAGGTACCGCGCCGCCCAGAAGGAGCGCCGACTTAAAGACCGGTTCGGCCTTATCAATGATCTTGGTATCGATGGTATTGCGCAGGGCCAGATGGATTCGATTGTCCGTGCTGGCCATCGTAAGCTGATCAGATTGCTTCGGCGTAAGCAGTAATGTAACAACTCCGACCGTGTGGGGCTTGCCTTGCTTGTCCTGCTCCACGGTTTGCCCGGCTGCCAGGACACGGACATCTTGAATGATGGTGCGTGTGAGGCTGTCGCTTTCCCCCTGGGGCGTACCAGTGGCCATCACGTCGACCATCGTACCCGGCATGGCAAAGCCGGAAACGCCAACGACATCGTCAACCCGGACGGAAACAGCCCTCATGCCGACGGGAATGGCGGCAGGCAAGCCGACTCCGGCTTCCTTGGGGGCCAGCTTCGCTTCCAGGATAGGCTCGTTCTTTGACATCGGCGTAATAACGGACCGCCCAATGCAGTCCTGAACGCGGCTGAACGATCCGGCCATAGGAGTGTCCTGCGGCCAGGTAATCAGCGCCAGATCCTGCGCGGTCAAAGGAGTGCCCAGAGCGAGGGGGCGTGCTGCCACCACAACATGTGATACCGGTATGGGCTTGACAGCAGACGCCTGCTGAATTTGGCGGTACACAAAACGGCTTGCGATCACAGCGATCACGATTGCCACGACCAAGGCGATTAAAGCTCGATTCCTATTCATTTTTCCTTCCTCGGTACCTCAAAAGGTCAGCAAATTCGACTTTGCAAAAACAACAAACACCATGGCCAGCGCTATGGCAACCCCAAAGGGAAGCCGCAACGCGCCAGGATCGTCCAGAGTCACGAGGGATTCCCGCGCACCCATGCCGAATGTTGCAAAAGCCCGGATGAGGACCGCCAGATTCCCAAAAGTCTTCTTGACGCGGCGTTTACGAACAATTTCCACGATTGCCATCACACCGGCAATAAATATACTTGCGAGGAGAACAGTCACAAGCTTCGCGGGCCCCAGGCAGGCTCCCAGCGCGATCATCAGCTTCAAATCCCCAGCGCCGATACCTCGCAATATAACAGGAACAATGAGCACGGCTACTGCAATGCCTGCGCCTTCAAGTCCGCCCTTGACTCCCGTCCAACCTGAAACGGCTCCGTTTATTCCCAGGCCCAGAACAAATCCTGAAACCGTGAGCCAGTTGGGAATACGGCGGAAGCGCCAGTCCAGCCATCCTGCCCAGAGAGCTACGACCAGGGCCAAAGCCCAAATCGCAACCTGGTTCCACATCACATTGTGCATTGCTGACATTCTCCAGGTCTTATTCGAAAATTGAGGAGGGGGAATAGTTGACCAGCTATTGAGAACTTAGTGAACAAGTCGGACACACGAAAAGCGCTGCTCTGGGTGTCTACATAGCCCAGAACTCACCTTCCACCCTTTACCCCCCCGGTTGTGGCCGGGATCAAACTCCATTCTGTAACGCCCTCAGGCAATGAACTGAAAACGCTACCCAACTCTGCTTTCTGATAACCGTTCACCAGCCGAGGAAGCTCACCGCTCTCCTCAGCTGGTGATATGTCTTCCCTATGACTAACTGGCAGCGGTCAAGTTGCTCGCTGCCGTTGAGAACACGTTGTTAATGGCGCTGCCGAGTGTGCCCATGACCACAATTGCTGCCAAGGCAATCAAAACCAGAAGCAACGCGTATTCGGTGAGGTCCTGGCCTTCTTCATCCTGCCAGAGCCTCTTAACCAGCTCTTTCATTAGTAGATCCACCCCCTTATTAAGGTTGCAACGTCATTTCCTTCAGCGAACGATGCCCAATCACAACAGCTGAGGAAGCTCGTCGCCCTCCTCAGCTGGTGACTGATTTCCATTTAACTAGCTGGCAGCAGTCAAGTTGCTCGCTGCCTTTGAGAACACGTTGTTGATGGCGCTTCCGAGAGTGCCCATGACCACAATTGCTGCCAAGGCAATCAAAACCAGAAGCAACGCGTATTCAGTGAGGTCCTGGCCTTCTTCTTCCTGCCAAAGCCTCTTAAGTAGCTCCGTCATCAGTGAAATCCTCCCGTGAGTTTGAAGTTAGGGTGATGACTTTTCTCATCGAACCCGCTTACCGTTAAAGCACTTGATGTTCCAAATCGATAATCTCGAATGGTATAAACCAGAAAAAATAACCTACCAGGAATCAATACGTTACAACTATGCCGTTGTTCGTGGCATAGAACTTACCCTTCGTGCCGTTTTGAAAGTTACCTTTTGTTGACGCCACTTGTGTCCCCGGATTGCTTTCTGGTGACGATTTGGGTGTTGGCCGGTCACATGGGTGCCTCCTCCGACCTACAAAGGAATAGCTGCTCAACAGTGGCCACCGCCAAATGGGGTCAGGCAAATGATTAAGATGTTCCGGACAGGCTCGTCACCGGCTGGAAACTCGAGCCGCATTGCGGTCCTGGGATACCGGGAAGAGATGGTCATCTGCCGACTGGCCAATAACTTGACTTCCTTGTAACTTGTTGGATTTAGGTATGTAAATGTAAAGGCGGTCCTGCGGAAACAGCTTTGTCGGCTCGGGTACCGGTAAAGAGCCGACCACCCTGTACTCGCTGGCGATCGCATCGCGAGTGTCTTTGGTGAGATAGTAATTCAGCCAAATTGGGTCGGTCTTCTGGCCGAGGTCGAAATCCAGGATGATCAGGGAAAACCAGCCGGCACGAATCTGCTTGATGAGCTGAGCGTCTGACACAACTCCCCAGCGGGCGAGGGTCTCGGTGGTGAACAGATCGGAAAACGGCGTGTCAAAGCCAGCCTGAACCAGGTCCCCACCTCGCACGCCAATAGCCCGGGAATGGGGTGGAAAGTTTCGCCGAAAGTACGACTGCATGGAAGAGAATTGCGCAAACGCCTGGGGACTGGGTGCTGGCGGTGTGTACCACTGACCTGCAAAAAGGGCAATTGCCAGTAGAAACAAGACATCTGCGGGAAAGGCGCCGCCCTCAAGCCTCTTTGCCAGCAGCCCTGGAACCAGAACACTGACCAGAAACAGGGTATCGAAAAAGTACTGGATGAATGCCGTCGCTTTTCCGATTGTTAGGATCCCGATCACGACTGCGCAAATCATGTAGCACATGAGCATCTTGTCCGGATGTTTCCGCAGATATTCAAAGGCCAGTAATACGGGCACGCCAAACATCAGGACGTAGACCAGAACGCCGACCTTGAATTGATACCAGGAGAAAAGGGCCGATTGATAGAAGAAAAAATGCCGCCAGAATTGCTGCCCGGGGAAGACCACCCACTGAAAAATCCCAAGGAGACCGAATCCACACAGCGCCAAAGCTCCCAGAAATTGCAATAGCCGGCGATAGCGCTTCTCAAGGAACAGATACGCCATGACTGCCAACGGACCTGCAATGTATTGCGGCTTGTAATAAAAACCCAGGCACATCAATGGCGCGGCAAGGAGCAGAATGCTGCTGTTTCTGAACCTGTACGCTATCAAAAATCCTGAGAAAAACAGAAGGAGCGCAACACTGTCAGAAAGTGCGGAGATGCCGTGGTAAGTCACGACCCCGTAGGACAGAAATATCAGGGGGCTCAGGCACGCGGCCAGGCGGCTTCGAGTGGCCCAGAAAGTGAGCAAGCTGCAGCAAATTCCAATACCGAGGATCGCCAGCGCCGAAAGGATCCGAAGGGGCAGATAGGATGGGTTGAACGGATCAACCAGCCGTGATCCAAGCAGGTAGTACAAAGGCCCGTAGGTGGCGCCGGCAAAACCTTTGTCCGACGGAGGGGCGTAAATGGGAGATCCCTGGCGCACCCGAACTATTTCCGCCAGCGCGCATCCTTCGTAACTTTCATCTCCAGGATATATCAGCCGGGTCCGCCATGAAGAGAGATTGCGGACGACAAAGAAGCCTGCCAGGAGGAATGCGACAAGGCCGACTGCGAGCGAGCGTCTGGATAGTCGGTTCGCTAAGAGCGTGGATGTTTGTTCTATAGTTGCCATTTTAAGTGTCTATTTGCGCCGTGAGCGCAAGGGTTGTGGCAATGACCTCACAGCTTTTCCCTGGATTGCCGGCCTCTTGTCCTCGACAGAGCTGTGCACGGTTTCCCTTGTCGGGCTAACAGTGTTTAGCCCTCACCAGAAGGTTTATTCCCAATCACGACGTACTGGGCTCCCAACGGGCACCAGTAGAGATGCGGCTCAAGTCGTCGGAGCCTGCGAAGCCAATGCGGAAAGAAAACAATATAGTCGGCAGTGGTCTTTAGGCCCGCACGGTGGAAGTAGTGAAGACTTTCCTTCCGTCGAAGTAGAATAGCGTCTTCATCAAACACGCATTGTGCGACCGCCCACTGCATCAATACGTTTAAGGGATTATGTTCGAAAACAACCAGTCGCCCCTGCGGTGCCAGACGAGAAGCAACATCTGAGACGAGCGTCTGGCGGTCTGCCGGTCTGACGTGGTGCAGGACGTTTGCCATGACAATGAGATCATACGCGGAACCCAGAGAATCCCGCCGGGACTGGAAGGCGCCCTGGGCTCGGAGTGCCAGATCGACCCTGGCAAGGCTGCCCGGCGATGGGTCGAATCCATCGACCTGAGCTTTGGGAAATTGTAGCTTCAACTGCGTCGAGAGCATCCCGATGCCGCACCCGTAGTCCAACACGCGTCTGATGTCGAACGGTACAACTCGAGACAGGTAAGACGCCTTGTACGCAGCAAAGTATTCGGGCTTCTCTCCCGAGATTTTGATGCTATGGGCAAGGAGTTCTTCGTATTGCTCGGCGTAGGAATCGAATTCCGCCGTCGAGATGGCGTCTTCATCTTTCATTTGATTAAGCTGCAACTCCCGGCCTCACCAATCGCAGATTCTGATATACCAACCCGTTTATAAAAATGGATCAAGGTTTTTCACCCCACATCACCGCGTTCCAGGCCAGCCATCGGATAACTGGGATTCGGGTGAGCGCCTCGTCAAAGGAGCGAAGCGGTTTCCACCACCACAGGTCCTCTGCCTTTTCATGCGTGATGCGTTTCCAATAACGGTCCTGATTGGGATGTATGTGGTCCTTCAAATAGTACTTGGCAAACAGCGCAAGGGAGGCAATCCAGAATTCGCGGTGCCCAAAATTCGCAAAATGCCGGCTTGCCAGCTTCACGTCGGCGCGAGTCAGCGGGCGCTCATCGGCAGTTCGAACTTCGGTTGCCATTCTGCGGTAGACGTTAATGGCCGGGTTGTAGGCAAGCGGGTCATAGGAAAAGAAACGGCCACCGGGCTTGAGCACGCGTCGAATTTCCTCAAACATTCTCGCGCGGTCCTGAACATGATGCACGGCATTCGCAATGTAGACCAGGTCGAAACTCTCGCTGGGAACGTTCAGTCCCTCAGCCGCGGACACCACGCCCTTCAACTTTACTCCGTACCTTTTCCCCAGCCCCAAGGCTGTTTCAATCATCCCGGGAGAAATGTCGAGCGCCGTCACGTCTGCGCCTTGCAGGGCAAAGTACACGGAGGACTCGCCCAGCCCCGAGCCGATGTCGAGCAAACGCTTGCCGGCCAGCGGCCCCATGAGCTCGATGATGAAGCGATTTTCCAACGCCGTCGGGCCCTCGAAGGACTCGCGCACCAGCACATCGTCAGGCCGCGTGCTGCCCGCCCAGGCATCGTGAAATGCGGCTTCGCGTTTGTGAGTGATGGCGTCGGATGCCATTATTTCACTCCCAACGACCGGTTATTTGTCGCCGGATTGATTTGCAACGTTCCAACGGTTGCTTCAGCGGGAATGAGCTTGTCTCTAACAAAAATTGAACTTAATGGATCTTTGTAAATCTCCTTCCAACCGGGCCTTGCGCGCAGCAGCGTGGCCAGGGGACTCTCACGTTGAATGATGCACGAGTTGACGCGGTAAGTCCGCAAAATCGCCAGGGCATCGGGGTGGATGTCCTGGACGCTAAGAAAATCCGAAAATACGCCCGCCCGTTCATAGAAATCGCCCCGGCCGTCGATAAATACTTTCTGCGCGGGTCCCATAGCCCAGAGGATGTAGCCTCCAAATCCGTAATCGTTGTATATCGGTCCGGGCACAGGATGATGCTGCATGTATTGGACGGCAGACACTGGGAAATCCTTCGCGACGGTTTTGGCCAGATCTTTCCCTGAGGGGACCCCCCTGCCGATGGCCAATACTATCGCAATAATCAGTACAGCGTTAATGACCGGCTTGTCTTTGTGGGGTTCGTAGGTAGGCGCCCAGCGTGCCAGAAGCGTGGCCAGGACGGGTGCGAACACGAGCGCGAAAAGGATAACAAAGCGTGTGTGCACACAAGTCATAAAGGCCGTAAACAAAATCAGGAAGAGCTCTTCGACTCTGTAAGTCAGACGATATGCAATCTGGGCCAGCAGAAAGCCGAGCAGGAGGAGCAACATCACCTTCGGCTCCCACTGGCTGAAATTGAGCGGCAGCCACTCCTCGATATGCGCCGCCTGCTGCGGGAAGTAGAGGGCTTTCTCGATGGGAAATATAAACGCCTCGCCCCCGAAGGGAGTGAAGGGGAGCGTCACGCAGCCCAGCAGAAAAACAATCTCCATGTGGATCCGCTGGCGCGGTTGCCATGGTTCCATCACGAGGCCGCCCTGTTTGAAGGGGACCAGGCCGCAGACCCAGTAAAGTCCCAGCACGCAAAATCCCAGGATAAACGAACCATGAGTGTTCGCCCAGATCAGGAAGAGTGGTGGCAAAATCCAAAGTGATTTCTGCAGGCCCTGCTTGTAACGTTCCAGGCTGATGAGTGTGATGAGTAGGAATATATATCCCAGCAATTGTGGGCGAAGCGTAAAACACATTCCAGCGAGTGGGATGATAAGGACCGTCGCTGCAAGCGCCGCTTTGGAATTGTGGCTTCGCAGGTCAGCGTAATAATAAGCGAGAAGCAGGATGATGCTGGTCAGGCCAAACAGCAGGGTATGCAGACCCCTGAGTGCGGCGATTTTGTAGGCAATCGCCAGGAGAACCTCACCCAGCCATTCATAGGCAAGCGGATTATTTCCGTAAGCCGTAAACGAGTAAATGTCTGCTTTCAGCCAGTGGCCCGTCAGCAGAATTTCCTGGCCAAGCTTGATGTGCCACCAGGTATCCGGCTCCAGTCGGAAAGCAGGCAGCATGATGACGGCGTTCAGGGCTATCAGCAGGGCTCCCATGAGGGCTGGAAATGAGAAACACGTCCGCAGGGCGCGCTGGAACAGGCGTTGTTGATGGTGTTTCTGGACCGGAATCATTGTTTCTGTTGCCATCCATCGACTCCAAATAAAACGTCTTGTGCTTCAGGCGCCTGCTGCCAGCATCTTGCGCTTCGCAGTGCCGCCTTCCGCTGGGGTTGCAGCAGTGCTGTTCCCTGCGTGTGATTCCATTGGTTCCCGCACAAAGACCGCGCTGATTCCGTCTCTGTAAACCTGTTTCCATCCCGGACTGGAAGCGAGCAGAACGGCCAGCGCGCTATCGGGCGGAATCAGGCAGGACCTTACGCGGTATTTGCTCAAGAGCGATTCTGTATCGGGCTTCAGAGACATGATGGACATGTAGTCATCCAGCACGCCTGAGTATTCGTAAATGTCCAGCCGGCCGTCAATAAAAACTCCCTCTGACGGGCGCCGGTTCATAATGAGATAGCCGCCCCAGAAAAAATAATTGAACGTTGGGTCCAGATCGGGATGTGCGTGCAGATACTGGACCGCCTGTGTGGGCATCTCTTCGGCCAGTTGATGCTGAAGCCTGGCATTTGAAGGGAAGAATTCAACGATCCCCGCGATGATGAGTCCCACCAACGCAAAATTTAAAATCGGGTGATCCTTCGATTCTGCATAGGGAGGAAACCACGGTGTGATCAGCTCGGCCAGCACAGGCGCAAAGACCGGTACAAACAGAACCATGAAACGCGCGTGCACAACAGTTTCACCCGTTGCAATCAGCAGGAGAGCCAGATCCTCCAGCCGAATGCGGACTCGCCGCATCATCACGAATAGCCAGAAAGCCAGGATCAGCAAGAGGAACAACTTGCCGTAAGAGGAAGTAAGGGCTAGAGGCTGCCATTCCTGAATGATCTTAATGATCAGCGGCTGGGACCCGGCCATTTCGAGTGGATAAGCAGCCAGTTGGGTCCCGTAGGGCGTTATGACGGAGGCGACCAGGCAGAGCAGCGCGATGAGTTCAAGTTGTTGCCGTTCGCCTGGCGTCCATCGGCGGCTATAGAAGTCGCCAAACTGGAATTCCTTCAGGCCGCTCAGCCAATAAACGCCCAGTACGCCAAACCCTAACACAAAAGTCCCGTGACTGTTGGTCCAGAGCAAAAATAGAATTGGCAAAAGCCAGATGCTTTTCTTGGACCCGTCCCGGAACCGCCTTAATACAATCAGGGTGATAATCAGGAAAAAGTAGCCCAGCAATTGCGGGCGCAGTGTCCATGAAATGGCCGCCAGCGGCAGCAGCACGGCGCAGGCAGCGAATGCCGACTTGACGTTCCTGCTGCCGAGATAGGCAAGATAAAAGAGGGCAAGGATAATCATGCTGGCCAGCGCCATTACAAGTACCGCCAACCCCTGCATGTTGCCGGCCCTCCAGGCCAGGGCCATGACCACTTCTCCCAGCCATTCGTACGCTATCCATGGGCTTCCGTGCGCCGTAAATGAAAAGATATCGTGCGTGGGCCAGGTGTGCGCCTTCAGGATCAGGTCCCCAACCGTGACGTGCCAGAGTGTATCGCTTTCCACCCAACGCAGAGGCTGCGATGAGGAAAAAAGCTCCTGGTGGATGTTGGTAAAGGTCCCGACGTAGGCGCCGCCAATCAGCAAGGCCGCCAGGAATGTATGGAAAGAGAAAATCTTTTTGAGCAGGCGAGCGAAAGTGAAGCGCGGCTGTGCTGACGAGGTCGTACCCGCGCCGGGCGGGGGAGCCGAATTTTCACCGCCGGGATTTAATTTATCGATGGTATCGTTCTGACTGCCCATGTTTCTGTGCGACGGAAACACTTTCCTTCCTGGGAGATTACGCTTCAGCGCGCGGTAGTTTCCGGTCCTGCCTTGCAACGTTCGACCCGGCTGTCGCGGGTGGCCTTGTTGCCTCACGGACAAATATGGCGCTGAGGGTGTCCTTGTAAACCTCTTTCCAGCCGGGCTTCGCGGCCAGCACTGTCGCCAATGCCGCGTTTTGCTGGATCAAGCAATAGTTGATCCTGTAGCTTTGCAGCACAGCGAATGCATCAGATTTGAGGCCAACGATATCCGAATAATCCGAGAAGACTCCTGCCTCTTCGTAAATATCACCCCGTCCATCAATAAAGACCTGGTGCGGGGAAGGCAGTGTCCAAATCATGTAGCCGCCGTAGGTGTAGTCGTTAAACATACGGCCTGGAATGGGGTGTTGCCGAAGATAGCTGACTGCCTGAACGGGGTAATCCATGGCGATGTTTTCCTGCAGCATGGGCTCGCGAGGCAAAATTACTACCATGGCTACCAGGGCCGCAAACATGAGCATAGCGTTTACCGCGTACTTATCGACCTTGGGATTGTATGCCGGCGCCCATCGCGCAAACAGAGAGGCCGCCAACGGCGCAAAGACAATCGCAAACAGGATCGCGAAGCGGAAGTGCACGAACGTTACATACAACACGATCAGAAACAGCGAAAACTCTTCCAGCCGATAGCGCAGACGAAAGACCACCTGGGCCACGATAAACCCGAACAGCAGAACCAGCAGCAGCTTGGCCTGCCAGAAGCTGGTGTTCAGAGGGTGCCATTCGAGGATGTCAGCAAAATTGAGAGGCAGGGAAGTCGCAACATCGAAAGGAACGGCAGCCAGTCGGGTGCCATAGGGCGTTAGCGGAAGGACCGCCACGCTCAACAGGCCAACCAATTCCATATGGAGCCGCTGTTCCGGCCGCCACCGGACTGCGTAGAGGCCGCCAGAATCAAAGCTGATAAGGCCGCTCAACCAGTAGAGCCCGAGCACCATGAAACCCAGAGTGAACGAGCCGTGAGTGTTGACCCAGAGCAGAAAAATCACCGGCAGCGCCCAAAGCGTTTTCTGTTCTCCGGTGCGAAACCGCTCGAGCAAAATCAAAGTGACGAGCAGAAAAATGTAGCCAATCAACTGGGGACGAAGCGTGAAGCAAAGGACGGCAATGGGCAGCAGGATAAAGGTTGCAAAGAACGCAGCGTAAGAGTTCCGGCAGCGCAACCAGGCAAAGTAATAAACCAGAATGACGATGATGCTGGTCAGTGTGATGAGCAGCACGTCCATTCCGCGCAGGCCGCCCAGCCGATAAGCAAGCGCGGTCAGCACTTCGCCGCCCCATTCATAGGCCACACGCGGCATCCCATGGACTGTAAATGACCACGTGTCGACCGTGGGCCAGTCGCCGGTCTGGAGAATCATCTCGCCATATTTGAGATGCCACCAGGTGTCCGGATCCAGGCGCAAGCCGCGAACAATTGCGAAATTGGCGGCTACCAGGATGGCGCCCAGGAAAGCAGGGAACGAGAAGCATTTCTTCAGCAGCGTGATGGATGGAGGCTCGCTTCTGGCTGGCCCCGGCAAGTCTTTGTTCGCTGCCTCGGGCGCGGCTGAACGCAGGGTTGCAATCTCCGGGTGTTCTTCGGTGGAAGTTGGCGAGTTATTCGTCATATGCAGCGGAGGACCCTGCAACACCCTTTTCGGGCAGCTCCGGAAAACAGGGGAGCAACCATTCGATTAACGCGCCAGAGATTTCACGGCGGCCTGCGCGGCTGTCCTGACTGATATGCCCCGAACCTCGAGTCATTTTGCGATTCTTTCGGTTACGTTGATGACGGATGGCCTGTTCTGTTCGTTGAAGCCCAGGCGCTCGCGCACGAAATAGAGAGGCCTTCTCTTCGACTCCCCATAAATTCGACCGACATACTCGCCAATGATCCCCAGGCAGATCAGTTGAACGCCGCCGATGAACAGGAAAGCAATAACGGACGATGTCCAGCCTCTGACCAGGTGAGTAGCGAAGAAGTGAGCGTACAGGGCGTAAAGAATGCCAAGGATAGCCAGTCCGGAGGCCGCAAAGCCCGTCCAGGTGGCAAGCCGCAAGGGCATAATGGAGAATGACAGGATGCCGTCGGTTGCCAGCCGCAGCATCTTGAACAGTGGGTATTTGGTGGTCCCGGCAAAGCGCACCGCGCGAGTGTAGGGAACCGCCACCTGCGAAAATCCCAGCCAGCTCACCATGCCCCGCACAAACCTGTCTCGCTCCGGCATGGAGAGCAGGGCATCGACGGCGGCCCGGTCCATCAGGCGGAAATCGCCTGTGTCGAGCGGGATGTTCGTATCAGACAGACGATTGATGATCCGGTAGAAAGCCTTGGCCGTCCAGAGCTTGAAGGGCGTTTCTCCAGGCCGGTCGGTTCGAACTCCGTAGACGACATCAAAACCTTCACGCCAGCGGGCGAGGAATTCGCCAATGATTTCCGGCGGGTCCTGAAGGTCGGCATCAATGATCACCACAGCATCGCCGGCTGAGTGTTCCAGCCCTGCCGTAATGGCAACCTGGTGCCCGAAATTTCGGGAAAGTCGGACTACACGAACGCAACTGTCTTTTGCCTGCAACTCGCGCAGCACCGCGGCCGTCCCGTCAGTGCTGCCGTCGTCAACATAAATGATTTCAAAACACGTGGCTGCGTCACGATTGGCGGATTTCGGCTCACTGACCGGTTGCGGCCTGAGGTCTGGAGTTGAATAACGGAAGGCGCCTGCCGATTCCAGGGCTGACGTGAGGCGGCGATGAG
>DASSJE010000022.1:0-3594 GCA_035691365.1 Terriglobia bacterium | reverse complement strand
CTGGCCTGGCAAAATGTGGTGACGGCAGTTAACCGGGCCGGCATCGAGGTCCCGGACAGCGGGACCGTCTTTGAACCGCTGGCATGCGCCGAGACTTGCCTGACCGCGGATGACCGGGAGCTGGGCGTCGTGCTGGTTGATCTGGGAGCCGGTTCCTCCGACGTGATCATCTACCAGCACGGGAGCGTTCGCCTGACGGCGTCGATTCCTGTGGGCGGCGAGCATTTTACCAATGATATTGCGGTGGGGCTCCGCACCCCCATCCCCGAGGCCGAAAAGATCAAGCGCCTTTGGGGCAGGCAGGATTCGGGGATGGGAGAATCATCGCCGCTGGAAGTTCCGGGAGTAGGCGAACGGCCGGCGCGCATTGTGAATTACGCCCGCCTGCGGGAAATTATCGAACCGCGCGCCGTGGAGTTGCTGGAGCTGATCAAGACCGAGATTGAACAGGCCGACCATGAGAACCAGCTCGGCGCCGGAATTGTCCTGACCGGCGGCGGCGCAAAATTGGGCGGCTTTGGCACCCTGGCTGAACAGGTGCTCGAGATGCCGGTGCGGGTGGGCCATCCCATGAATATGGAGAGCTCGGAGGAGGTTTTGCCCGATCCGTCCTATGCAACGGTGGTGGGGCTGGTCGCGTACGGAAAGCGAATGCGGTTAATGCAGGACCGCCAGAACAAAGGCTTGATGGGCAAGCTTTGGGGAGTTTTACGGGGCCCGGGAAATGTGTGATTTCTCCTGAATCCTTACGTTAGGGAGTGATTATGGCAGACAATGGATTTGCTGAAGAATTGCGCGTGGATTTTTCTGACAACATACGCCGCGGCGCCAAGATCAAGGTGCTGGGTGTGGGGGGCGGCGGCGGGAATGCCATCAACCGCATGATTGCCGCCAAGGTTGAAGGCGTCGAGTTCATGGTGGCGAACACCGATCTGCAGGCGCTTGAATTGTCTAAAGCGCCTCTCAAGATCCAACTGGGCGCAAAGCTCACCAAAGGGCTGGGAGCGGGCGCTAATCCCGACGTGGGCCGCGCGGCCGCTCTTGAAGACACGGACAAGATTGTCGAAGCCCTCGAGGGCGCCGACATGGTGTTTATCACCGCCGGCCTCGGCGGAGGCACCGGGACCGGCGGCGCTCCCATTGTGGCAAGCCTGGCGCGGGAGTTGGGCGCGCTGACGGTCGGGGTGGTCACAAAACCCTTCGCGTTTGAGGGTCGCCGCAGAATGACCCAGGCTGAGTACGGACTGTCTGAACTGAGCCAGGCCGTGGATACCGTCATCTGCATTCCCAATGAACGCCTGATGGAGTTTGTGGATAAGGGCACCAGCTTCTTTGAGGCGTTTCGCATTGCCGATGATATTCTGCGCCAGGGCGTCCAGGGCATTTCCGACATCATCACCATCACCGGCATCATCAACCGCGACTTTGCCGACATCAAGACCATCATGGAAGGCATGGGATACGCGGTGATGGGCACGGCCATCGGGCGCGGTGAAAATCGCGCTGTTGATGCCACAAACCAGGCGATTGCGAGCCCGCTGCTGGAAGATGCTTCCATCAACGGAGCGCAGGGGATCCTGCTGAATATTACGGGGTCCAGCATGCTGACCCTGCACGAGGTCCATGAGGCTTCTTCCATCGTGCAGCAGTCCGCGGCGGACAATGCGAACATCATTTTCGGTGCGGTCCTTGATGAATCCATGGAGGACGCCGTGAAAGTCACCGTGATCGCCACGGGAATCAAATCAGAGCAAATGGGCCTCAGGCCGGTGACCGGCTTTTCGCCTGCGCTGAAAAGCGCGCAGGAGAGCGTGAAGTTGCGGCGCGAGAAGGCTGCGACCGTTTCCGAAGAGGCGCCGAAGGTGGAGGAAAAGCCACGGCCGGAGGTTTCGGAAGACGATCTGGACGTACCGGCTTTTATGCGCCGCCCGCTGCGGCCTGAAAGAAAATAGATTGCCCCGGCCTGTGTGGCGGGCACGCAGCTTTCGACGCGTCGTGGCGCGGAAAAGAGGACCCGCCGGCGAGCAAACCGTGGCCTGGGTAACGCGCTTTCCAACCTGTGATTTTGCGCCTTTCGGCAATCCGGCGGGGAATCGCTGAGTTTGCATGAAATCTTCCACTTCTGATCTTGAGGCGGCCTATTCGGCGTGCCGCCGCTTGGCGCGCCGCCACTACGAGAACTTTCCGGTCGCTTCGCTGCTGGTACCCAGAGACAAGAGAGACGCGCTGGCGGCCATTTACGCCTTTGCGCGCTCGGCCGACGATTTTGCCGACGAGCCCGGTGTTGAAGGGCGCCTGGACAAGCTGGCAGACTGGCGGCGCAGGCTCTATGAGTGTGTTGAGCGTGAAGCGGACCATCCGAACTTTCTGGCCCTGGGCGATTCCATCAGGAAACACGATCTGAGCGTGACCAATCTTGACAACCTGCTCCGCGCTTTTGAAATGGACGTCATTAAGAGCCGGCATCAGAATTTTGATTCGCTTCTTCAATACAGCTCGTGTTCCGCAAATCCCGTGGGCCGGCTGATGCTGGAGCTGTTCGACCACCGTGATCCGGAACTTTTTGCGCTTTCTGACAACATCTGCACGGCGCTGCAACTCACGAATTTCTGGCAGGACGTGCGGATCGATCTCGAACGTGACCGCGTGTACCTGCCGCTGGACGATCTGAAGAAATTCGACCTTTCGGTGGAAATCCTGAAGCGCTGGAAGCTCGAGAATAGCCTGCAGGCGGGTCCCGAAATGGAAGAACACTGGCGCGGCCTGTTGGGGCTTGAAGCGCGACGAACCTGGGAGCTGTTTGAGAACGGCAAACCGTTGCCCGAGCGCGTGGTCCCGCAGCTTCGCCGCAACCTTCGCCTGACCTGGCTGACGGGAACTTCGATCCTGTCGAGAATCGAGGCCGCCGGCTACGACGTCTTCGAGCGGCGCCCCAAACTGAAGGCGTTTGATTTTGTGCGGCTCTACTTCAAAGCCCGGCGCCCCATCACGTCGGACGTGGCTGGGCGTGACGTAAAGGCCGCAGCCCGCTCGGGGCGCTCGTGACGCTCTGTTTGCCGGCGCGTTGGATGGCGCCGCTGCGCGGCATTCACATGAAACTCCTGATGCTTTATGTCTGAAGACGTTGTCATCATCGGAGGAGGACTGGCGGGCCTCGCGGCGGGCGTTGCACTGTCCGAGGCGGGCCGACGCGTCCGGCTGCTCGAGCAGAAGCCTTATTTGGGCGGGCGCGCGCGCTCCTTTCGCGACGCGGCCACCGGTTCTGTTGTGGACAACGGCCAGCACCTCTTTATGGGCTGCTACCATTCCACGATGAAATTCCTCGACGCCATCGGAACATCCGGCACGGTCACTTTTGATCCGCAGCTCCGCGTCCGCTTTCTGGATGCGGACGGGAAGGCCTCCGAACTCCGCTGCCCGGCGTTCCACGCGCCCTGGCACCTGCTCTCCGGCGTGTGCCTCTCCAACAGCTTCATCTTCGGCGAAAAGGTGGACGTTCTGCGCATGGGCAGGGCATTGCGCTCGGCGCGGGGCGCGGCAGAAACCCCCGGCGGGCTGGATCATCTGACGGTGGAGCAATGGCTTTCGAGCCTG
>DASSJE010000021.1:0-22235 GCA_035691365.1 Terriglobia bacterium | reverse complement strand
GCCCCAAACGCACGGTTTCGGCGGTGATGCGCAGCAGCAGACCGTTCCCGCTACCTTGCACCTGACGTCCGGCACCATGATTTCGGTGCGGCTGAACCAGGAGCTTTCAAGCGATCGTAACAAGTCGGGCGATGCCTTTACAGCCACGCTGGAACAGCCCGTGGTTGTAAACGGTTGGGTAGTGGCGCGGCGCGGCCAGACGATAGAAGGCACGGTTCTGAGTTCACAGAAAGGCGGACGCGTTAAAGGAACATCAAAAATGGAAGTCGCGCTGACCCGATTGACCCTGGTCAACGGCCAGCAATTGCCTGTGCACACGCAACTCGTAAAAGCGTCCGGCGGCGCCACCAAGGGACGTGACGCCTCAGCCATCGGGACCACAACCGGCGTGGGCGCCGTTATCGGAGCCATTGCCGGTGAAGGAGAGGGTGCGGCAATTGGCGCCGGGGTCGGCGCTGCAGTGGGCGTTGCCGGAGTCTTGCTGACTCGCGGCCGCCCCACGGTGATTCCACCTGAAGCGCTGCTGACCTTCCGGCTGGAAAATGCGGCGGAGATTTCGACACTGCAGGCGCAGACGGCCTTCCGGCCCGTGACCCAGCAGGATTACGCACAGAATACGCTGCAGCGGCGACCGGGCCGGGCTTATCCACCCCGCCCGCCGTACGGCTATCCAGGCTACCCCGGCTACTACGTCTACCCGGGCTACTATTCACCCTACTGGGGACGCCCCTACGGATATTGGGGGCCCGGCTTCGTGTTCGACTTCCACGGCGGCCGTGGATGGTACAGAAGGTAAGTTTTTCGCAAGAAGTGAATCCTCCGTGTTTCTCACCCCATGCCGAATGGGCGGGGACGCACCGCCCATTCGGCCCCTTCCTCCCAACATGCAATTCAATTGAGAGAAAACCCGCCCCCGAGCCGGATGTCGTCTGAAGACGCGCCCACCATCACTTTGTAAACACCCGGCAAGGCGGCCCAGGCGTGCCTGGAGGTATCCCAATAAGGCCGCTCAATTCGCGACTGCCGGTTCCATTTTCTCGCCGGAGATGACGTGCGCGCGCCGGGGCCGCGCAATCAACACTGCGCACGCGCCCAGGGCCACAGCCACGCTGATGGCGCCAAATAATGCCGTAAACCCCGGGCGGATCTGCTGCAGCCACCCGGTCAGATAAGGCCCCAGGATGGCGCCCAGGCGCCCGACCCCGAGCATTGTGCCCATGGCCGTCCCGCGCACTTCGGTTTCATAGGAGGCCGCCGTGAAGCTGTTCAAAATATTCATCCCGCCCAGAATGAAAAATCCACCCGCCGCAACCAGAATGATGTTGAAGACATGTTGATTAACCAAGCCAAGCGCCAGCACCGAAAAAGCTCCGCCCATCCACCAGAGGAACAGAAAGCCGCGGTCTCTGCCGGTCCGCTCCGCCAGCAGGCCGCACGGCAATGAACCCACGAATCCCGTCACCTGAATCAATGCGCCGAAACCGAAGCTCACGGCAAAAGTCTCGCCGCGCTCGATCATGGCCGTGGGAATCCAACTCGTAAAACCGAAAATGCTGAATAAGATGAAGAACGCCGCGGTCCATACAGCCAGGGTTGTGCGGCGATAGTGGCTCGAGAGAAGTAACGTTACCGAACCTGCGCTGTCACGCCGTTCAGGAAAAACAAACTGTGCGTCCGGGGCTGCATAAGCGGCGGCACGGGAGGGATTCAGGCGGCTGAGGGCCGCAGGAATGTCATGTAACCTGCCGCGCATAGCCGCAAACTGGAGACTCTCCGGAAGCCCGGCATGGCAAATGGCAAGGAGGACAATTGATAACGAGGCCCCATAATAGAGCGCCTCCCATCCAAAACGCGGAGTCAGGAAAACGCCCACCAGAGACGCCACGACCCCGCCCATCCCCCAACCCAGCGCCCACCCCCAGGTGGTAAAGGTGTGGAGCGCGCGGCGCGGCGCAAACTCGGCCAGGTAAGTGATACCGACGGGCAGCAGCGCCCCAAGACCGATGCCGGTCAGCAGGCGAAGGCCGCAAAACGTCCAGAAGGAGTGCGCGAAAACCGCCGTGGCGAGGCTGAAAACCGTTGCGATCCACAGCGCGCCGAGCAACGTTGCCCTGCGGCCAAACCGGTCGGAAAACTTCCCCTGCGCGAGCGAACCGATCATGAAGCCGATCAACCCGCTTGAAACCAGTAACCCGGCCTGGCTGGGGACCAGCTTCCAGGGCTTCATCACATAGTGAATGACGTAGGCAGGGCTGAAAGTGTCGTACCCGTCGAAGAAAACCGCCATGCTGACAAGCACGGCGATCAGCCGGTGAAATGGCCCGACCTCTGCGTTGGTGATCTCTTCGCGAACGTCAAACACACTTCACCACTGGGCGCAGTCCGGGGTCCGCTGGACAGATGAAAAAGCTCTCGTTGTGGGAGAGAAGGTAAAGAAACTTAAGGCCGGCAAGCCCAGTCAAGAAATATCCGGGTCGCAACTCAAGTCCGGCACGTCGAATCGTTGCAGATGTTCCGTTCGCCATTGCGCCCCCTCTCAAGCCTTGCGCCTGGAAAACTCTCAGGATCTTGCCGCAACCCTCACTTTTGATGCGCACCGGGCCGCAGCCAGCTTCTGCCATTCAATCATGAGCGGCGGCAGGAAGCAAGCAACGGCGATGCTCATCCAGACCGACACGACGACGCGCATGACGCCCTCGAGGGCAACAATGTCTGTGAAATGGTGGAGTTATGGTAGTGAATTACTCCTGCCGCAAAATAGACAGGCATTTCCAGCTTCTTGCGGGGGATGGATTCCCGGGCGGGTTCGCGAACTGTCCGGACGCCTGCGAGTCACGCCGGAATCGCAGGCAGAGCCCCCGTGGCTTCACCCAACGGGGGCTGCCGGGATCCCGGCATTTAAGCGCCGGTAATACGCTAGTTTCTGTCGACCTTTACTGTGGAGGCGGAGTCGACGTGGTGCTGCTGCTGCCTTTGTGATGTTTCTTGGTTTTGCTATGCTTCTTGTGTGATTTCTTGTGTTTCTTCTGGGTTGTGGTTGTTTGAGTCGAAGAAGAAGAAGAAGAATCGCCCATTGTTTGGCCTGCACCAAATGCAGGCATGGTCATCGCGGCTGAGAGCATCAAGGCAAAAGCCAATGCAATCAATTTCTTCACTGGTGGACCCCCTTTCAATTTACCGATATACGGATTTTCCCGCATTTAAGCTGCCTAACCATCATTCGATTTGGAAACCCCTTTGGCTGCAACACATCCGTCCGTTACGAAAACACTGACTCCTGGGTCGGCGGGCGGCGTTTATGTCGTCTCTACACTGTCATTGAAAAATTTTTCTCGCTTGCTCTGGCCTGTATCAGCGGTCTGGAGACTGCGTCCTTGACGATTCCTGCGCACAAGCCCCCTCTTGCGCCCACGCGTACTCGCCTTTATACTTGGACCCGTTTTCCAGAAGCTGAGGGTAGAGGAGGACTTATGGCGCCCATACCAAGGCGTGAAGCTGGAAAGATTCTTGCTGCAGGAACGGTTGGCGTGCTGCTGGCGGAAAGATCGGTCTTCGGCGCGGCAAAGGTCAATTCGGTTGTGCGGGGAGTGCAGATTGGAGCACAAAGCTACTCTTTCCGCGACCGGCCGCTGGATGCCGCCATCCAGGCATACCTGACCGTTGGGCTGAGCGAGTGCGAGCTGTATCAGGGCCATATCGAGCCCGACCACCTGTCGCGCGAGGCGTTGCGCAAGTGGAGGCTGACGGTCCCCATGGGCCGCTTCCTCGAAGTGCGGCGGAAGTTCGACAAGGCCGGAGTGCTGCTCTACTCCTACAATTACAGCTTCCGCAAGGACTTTACCCACCCGGAGATGGAGCGCGGGTTCCAGATGGCCCGCGCGCTGGGCGTCAAATACATCACTGCTTCTTCCAACGTCAGCGTGGCCCACCAGGTGGACCTGCTGGCGCAGAAATACAAGATCATGGTGGGCTTCCACAACCACGACGACACGGCTGACCCCGACGAGTTTTCAACCCCCGCCACCTTTGAGCGCGCCCTCAAAGGAGCTTCGCCCTACCTGGGCATCAACCTCGATATCGGCCACTTCACGGCCGCCAACCAGGACCCCGTCAGCTTCCTTCGCGAACATCACCGCAAGATAGTGACGCTGCACATCAAGGACCGCAAAAGGAACCACGGCGATGCCGTCCCGTTCGGCGAAGGCGATACGCCCATCAAGGCGGTGCTCCATTTGCTGCGCGACAATCATTGGAAGATTCCCGCCAACATCGAGTATGAGTATGACAAGCCGGGACTGAATACCATCACTGAAATGAAAAAATGCTACGCCTACTGCCGCAAAGCGCTGGAAACGTAGGATGAAGAACGTCCACGAGGCCGTTGAAGGCTGCCTCTCGGCCGTATAAGCAGATTTAATCTTCGCCTGTGGTCAGGCCAGCATGAGGCGCTCACCCTTGGGTTCGGGGACGGGGTGGCCAAATTCATTCGCGGTAGCGATCCATAACTGGATGGCTTCGTTGGCGTGGGCGAGGGCCGCCTCCTGAGACTGTCCATGGGCCATGCATCCTGGCAGTTCCGGGACGTCGGCAATAAAAACCTGGTCCTCGTTGCTCCAGTAAATAATAATTTCGTACTTGTGCATGTCTAGTCCTTACCTCTATCCAGCGCATGGCGGAGGATGATCTGCCGTACCTGCCGCACCTGATAAACTTTAGCCTTATTTCCTTCATCCTTCTCGCAATTCTTCGTATTTGCTCACGCAGGATAACTTACCACACACACATGGACTTCACCCTTCGCGAAGTGTCGCGGTGTTAGAGTGGCTACTGCCGCGAATGGAAGGAATCACCCCGGGCGTCTGTTGTACCGGGTTCGGGGCTGGGGATGTCGAGGTTTACCACGATGGGTTCCTGGCCGCTGCGGACCACAACTCCTTCAACAGGCTGGTCTGAGCGCGCGTTCATCTCCTGGTGCGGAACAAACGGCGGCACGTAAACAAAATCGCCGGGGCCGGCCTCCGCAACATATTCCAGATGGTCGCCCCAGCGGAAGCGCGCGCGGCCGCGCACGATATAGATAACAGTTTCCAGTTCTCCATGGTGGTGCGCGCCACTGCGCACGGCCGGCCCAACCACCACTGTTCCCGCCCAAAGCTTGCTGGCGCCCGTTCGGGCATGCGTGATGGCCGCTTCGCGCGTCATGCCGGGTGTTTGCGGAGTGTTGGGATCCAGATCGTTCCCTGGAACGATGCGGATGCCATGTTCTTTCCAATCGGTCACTGATCAGGCCTCGTGGTCGCCCGGCCTGTGGATGGCCAGCACAAAATACTGAGCGTGATTGTCGCCCATGTTGCGGATTCCGTGTTCATCATTGGAAGCGATGAAGGCCACCGAACCCGGCCCCACCCTCGATGCCCTGCCGTTAATGGTTACCTCCAAAGTCCCCTCGCGCACCAGGAACATCTCTTCATGCGAGTGGTGATGAGCGGGATGAGGCATGGTGCCCGGAGCCAGGTCAGATTCGTGGAGTTCGATCCGGCAGTTCTCATGCGACATGCCGTCCATCACCGGGCGGGACGTATTGGTTTTTTCATGATGGACCGGCAGCCGGGAAAATTCATAAACCTTCGAGGGCAGATAACCCTTGTCAGCAGCCAGCGCGCCCGTAGCCATCAGGGCAGGAATCGCGGCAAGGAAAGCACGTCGAGGATTGTTCATGTGATGACTCCTTTGGATTAAGGACTGGGTGGTGAAGTTGATGATGAAGATTGGCTGCTGTTCTTCGACAGCGAGCGATAGACGCCTGCCACGGCCTCCGATTCGAGTTCCGGCGCGTGCCAGTGGATGTTCTGGAACGGCACCATCTGGCCCTGAATCTGCGCCAGGCTCTTGCCCTGCTGATAGCCCGAGCGCACCCGGCCGTAAAGCCAATCCAGAAATCCACCGAAGCGCTGCACCTCGGCCTTTCCGGCGGGCTGGCCGTGGCCCGGGACATAAACATCCGCGTCCCAGGATTCCACCTTTCGCAAAGTGGCAATCCACTGTTCCATATTCGCGGAACCGATATGTGGAACATATTCATTTTCAAAAATGTTGCCCAGAAAGAGCACCTTCGATCCCGGCAGATAAACGGCCGCATCACCCGGCGAGGCGTTGTCGCCCATGTCGATCACCCGGATATCCTGGCCGCCCACATAAAGCGTCAACTCCTTGTCAAAAATCTGTGTGGCCGGAAGCGGATGAACGCCGCGCATTTTGGCTGCGATTTTCCAATCGTTTTCGACACGGGCGGGAAAGGCTTTCTTGTAATCGGCCATCTCCTGGGCCGCCTGCCGGGTTGAAATGATGACCGGCCGGAAGGATTCAAACGCTTCGTTGCCCAGCATCACGTCAGGCGATGAGCTGGTGTCAATGACGTAGCGGACCGGCTGCTCGGTGCGCTTGCGGATCTCATACAGCAATGCGCGCGCATTGAAGGGACTGTTGGTTGTGTTCACCACAACCACGCCGTCATTTGTCACAATAAAGCCGGCGTTTCCGGCACGATTGAAGTCCGGGTCGCCTTCCTGATTGAGAATGTCTTCCGCCACCCAGACAAAGACATTCGGCTTGACTTCCTGGATGTGATAGAAACTGTCGTTTGCCGCAAAAGCAGGGCGCGGCGTGGCGGGAAAAAACAGGGCAAGTGCCGCCAGCAACGGCACAATAAGCGGATGGAAAGAGCGGGAACAAAGTGGAAGCCTGCGCAGCAATCCGCGCGACCGGATGTACCGCCGGGGTCCATTTTGAAAAGCCGGCGAGCCCGCCGGAGCCTGGAAATGCATCTCAGATGTCCACGTATACCCGCGCGCGCCACCCGGATGCCGTCTGCTGCAAGCTCAGTTGATGGTAAGTTATGGCTTTGACCATCAGGTTGGTCCGGTGACGGGCCAGATCAATTTTTTCGCCCCATGCTACACCTGAGGCTGCATGATCGTCGAGAATCTCAACTCTGAAGTCGCAGAACAGCCACCGCTCGGCGTCATGCCGAAAAAGAATCTCACTGAGCCAGTTTACCAGAAGATCGGCCGGGTCCGTGCCCTGAACTTCAATTTGAACTCCCTCCACCGGCTGGATCGTTGCCGGGTCCGCAATCAGATGCGCCATCGCCCGGGCGGCGTTCTCAAAAACTTCCGGGAGCGTCGAGCCAAAAGCTTCAAACCCAACGTCGGCTGTGTGGTCGAGAATTCGAAAGCGCGTCATGACCTTTTGCGAGAGCAGACAACAGGATTCTTTCCGCTTGAATCGAAACGCGGCGTGCGGCTGCGTTTGTCTCCCGTCCGGTTCTTTATCATAACCGAGAGGCGGGCCGGCACAGCAGAAACCGGGTTTCCGCTTATCGCGTAATCGTGCGATTTCATTCTTCGCCAATCTTCACTTATTTTCGAAAGCAGGTCGAACTGGCGCCAAAAGCTTCCGAATTGACCACATTTTCATAAAACGACAACGATCGAAAGAATTCATTGACAAGCTATTTGTTCGTGTGTCATTAATATTTTGATAAAGCTGGGGCAATTCACGTTTCATTACAAATATGCGGTTGGGAAGGCTCTGCCCGCCTGACCCTTCGTCGGTTCGCGGCCTATCTCCAAATTCAGCAATGCGGAGGTATGGCAGTATGAGGTTTCAGTGCGTTCTTAAACTCGCTCTTTTGCTCTTCGTGACCGCTGCTGTGGGGCTCATTTCGGTCGGGAGGCTAAACGCTCAGGTTCTATATGGCTCAGTCGCTGGAACTGTCACAGACCAGACTGGCGCTGTTGTGCCCGGAGCGGCAATCAGAATTACCAATGACAACACGGGTCTGACCCGCAACGTCAATTCCGGACCCAGCGGGCAGTACACCATTATCGATCTTCCCGCCGGCACCTACACTCTGAGCGTAGAAGCGCAGGGTTTCAAGCCGGTCAGGACAACGGGTATCAGCATCGCCGTTGGCTCAGTCCGCCAGCAAAATGTACAGCTTTCCGTAGGAGCTGTGTCACAACAGGTCACGGTTTCGGGCGCCGCAACCGCCCTCCAAACCCAACAAACGAATGTTCACACAACTATCTCGAGCTATGCGGTCCAAAACCTTCCGCTGAATATTTACCATAATTTTCAAAGCGTGGAACTCCTCGCTCCGGGCGTCATGTCGACGACGGCGCTCACTGGCAATTACCCCAATTCGATAGCGGACGCGCCCGACCGCTCTTTCGACATCAACTCGAACGGCCTGCCGGCCCACATCAACACTTCGCGCGTGGACGGCGCCACAGACGTTTTTCTCTGGCTTCCTGACCACATGGTCATCGTGCCTCCGGCGGCGACAGTGCAGGAAGTCAACGTACAGACCTCCAATTTCAACGTTCAAAAAGGGCTGACGGCCGGCGCGGCCACGGACATTGTGACCAAATCGGGAACAAACCAGTTCCACGGATCGCTCTACGGCTATCACTCCGACCAGGCAATGAATGCCCAGAATGCTCTGGTCCATGTTACCGGGAGCAAGCCCAAGGATATCCGGAACAACGACGGCGCCACGCTGGGCGGGCCGATTGTCAAGAATAAGCTGTTTTTCTTCGGCAACTGGGATGGTTATTTTCAGCGGCAGAATGCCGCGGACACGCTCCTGATTCCTCCAATGGATATGAGGAATGGGGACTATTCAGCCTATCTTGGCGCTCCGCTCTTCGCCGACGCGGCCCATACCACCCCCATCAATGTCTGCACGGTCGGCGGCGGTACGACTCAGCTGAGAGAGGGAATGATTTTTGACCCCACTACAGGAAACACGGCCACCGGACAGGGCCGTTGCGCATTCCAGAACAACGTCATTCCGGCCAACAGGACGTATACCGGCGCTTCGAACTTCTGGCAACTGATGCAGCCCTATACGCCGAACAACACGCTTGGCCAGCCCTTTGACCAGTTCACGTCTGAAAATGACATCCGTCTTCGCTCTTCGAGCTGGAACCGGAACATCTACACCGGCAAGGTCGACTACAACATCAGTTCCCGCCAGACCCTGTGGGGAAAGTACACGCTTCAGCAGGCTTTTTTGAATGACGGCGGCGACTATGGCATTGCCGGCCAGGGCAACGGCACAGGGCAGACCCATGATACCGCCCAGACCGTAACCATCGGACATACCTGGACGCCTAAATCCAACCTGGTCCTGACGGGACACATCGGGTTCACCCGGATGGGCGAGCACAACCAGACACTCGACTTCGGCAAGGATTACGGGCAGAGCGTTCTGGGCCTGGTCAACAGCAATACTCCAGCGGGTGACCCGCGCTACAGCGGAATGCCCGGAATTGAATTCGACGAGTTCACGCCTCTGGGGACGAACCAGTCGTGGGAGCCGATGTGGCGGAACGATTGGCAGTTGACACTCGATGAGAACGCAACCTGGATCAAGGACAAACATACGATCGTGTTCGGGTTTGACGCCGCCCACAGCCACCTGAACCAATGGCAGCCGGAAGTCGTATGCTGTATCCGTGGCGATTCTTCATTTTCTGACGACAACACTTTCCTCAACCTGGCGACGGACGCGGCAGGCACCGGAAACCAGCCCCAGCTTTATGATGGCACCGGCGCGCCGGCCGGGTTTAACTCTGCGCCGTGGAACGGGATTGCCTCATTCAATCTTGGCCTGGCCAGCCAGGTCCAGAACGGGCAGCAATTCATAAGACTGACAAACAAGGACTGGTCAGAAGCTCTCTACATTGGTGATACCTACCGGATCACTCCCAAGCTCACCATTGACGCCGGCCTTCGATGGGAATATTTCCCGCTGATCACACGGGACGGCATCAGCAAATTCGAAGTCTACGATGCGGCTACCAATCAATTGTATTTGGGCGGGCTCGGAAACCACGGGACCCACCTCGACAACACGCCACTCGCGGTAAGCAGCAGCAAGAAGCTGTTCGCTCCGCGCCTGGGGTTGGCCTACCAGGTAAACGACAAGACGGTG
Organism: Terriglobia bacterium; assembly: GCA_035691365.1. Lineage (GTDB taxonomy): Bacteria > Acidobacteriota > Terriglobia > UBA7540 > UBA7540 > SCRD01. Next base: position 12,235 of record DASSJE010000021.1, on the reverse strand, counting down.
GTCCGCAGCGCTTTCGGAATCACCTACGACACTCTGCCGCTGGAGCGCCCCTTCCGCGGCTTCTATCCCTATACGATTGGCGCCACCGACTTCGTGGCAGGCGACAGCAACGTCACGCGTTTCCTCCCGTATGCCAGCGTGAATCTTGCCTCAAACGCAGCCAATGCTATTCCCGGCTTGGCTGATGGCGTGCCGCTCATCCAGGGCCCCACAGGGTTCCAATCGGGCGTGATCACTCCACCGACAGATGTCTTCATCGGCACGATGGCTCCCGGCCCGTACCATCGCGGCTACGTCGAGTTCTGGAACTTCACGGTGGAAAGGCAGCTCCCTGGAAAATTCTTTGTGACAGCCGGTTACGTGGGCAATCACTTCGTCCACGAATACAATTCCCGCAGGATTAACGCTGCGCCGCTTGGAACCGGCTCTGCCGGGCAGCCTCTCGCCCAGTTCGGGCGTTTTGTTACGACGCTGCAGGGCCAGGGTTATCTGGATTCTCACTATCACTCTTTGCAGGTCTCAATCAACCGGAGAGTTGGCGCCGGATTGTTCCTGCAGGGTTCGTATACTTATTCCCACACCATCTCTTATGAGAATGACGAGGCTGCTTCATCTGAAAACAGCGGGCTCATGTTCAATTGCCCGCCTTCTGCCGCTCTACCCCAGGGCTGCCAGCCTTTCAACCGCGGAACTTTTGGCTTTGACCATACCCACGTGCTCAAGATGGGGTTTGTATACGCATTGCCTTTTGGCAGGGGGCAGAAATGGGCCAACTCGAACCGGGCGGCCCGTTATGTTCTTGGCGGGTGGCAAACCAATGGGATCATCACAGCCTATTCGGGCGATCCCCTGACCATCACCCAGACAAGTTCATTCCTCAACACACCGGGAACCAGCCAGGTGCCGGACTTTATCGGGCCGCTGAACATGACCAAAGGAAGAGGGCCGCACGAGTTCTGGTTCAACACCTCGGCATTTCAGCCGGTTCAAACGGCGCAACTGGGAACACTCGGCCGAAGTCCTTCCTGGCTGCGCGGGCCCGGGCTTGCACAGCTGGACTTCAGCCTCTTCCGGGACTTCAAGCTCACAGAGCGCTACAAGCTGGCGATACGGGCTGAGACCCTGAACTTTACCAATACACCTCACTGGGCAGATCCGAATACAAGCTGTTCCATCGTTAACGGCGTTTGTGGCGGCAGTCTCGGCCAGATCAAAACGTCTTTTGGACAGCGGATCTTCCAACTGGGAGCGGAGATTGATTTCTGACAATTCAGGCCGGCCGATCTTTTTGTAGCGGCCTTGTCGGAACCCGCCGTGATGCAGTCACGGCTGGAACTCATCATCATCAGCGCGGGCGGGGACTGTAGAGTCCCTGCCCGCCTGTATTTCCATTTTCCGCTACCCGCATGCAAAGGCCTCAAGGCAAAATAACCCCGGTGTTCATTTGACACACACCAGAACTCGGGGCGCACCAAAGGACAAGAAAAAATACGCGCCGCTGGAGACGGTCGCGAGGAGAGAATACATGAAACGAGGATTGCTGATTCTGCTGGTTCTGATCGCAGGCGTGGGGATATGCATCCCGGTACTGAAATCTGAAAAGCTGATGACATGGTCGCAGGGACGTTCCGTGGTCTCTTCACAAGGCGGAATCGTCGCAGCGGAACAACCCCTTGCGTCGCAGGCGGGAGCGTCGATTCTGGCCCAGGGCGGTTCAGCGGCCGATGCGGCCATTGCGGCCAGCGCCACGATGGGCCTAATGCAACCCATGATGAATGGAATGGGAGGCGACCTGTTTGCCATCGAATCTGACGCGAAGAGCGGCAAAGTCAGCGGGCTTAACGCAAGCGGCTGGGCCCCCGAGGAGCTCACGCCCGCATACCTCCAGTCGAAAGGGCTCAAAAGAATTCCAGGCACGGGTATCCTTTCTGTCACTGTTCCCGGCTGCGTAATGGGCTGGTGGGAACTGCACCAGAAGTTTGGAAAGCTTCCCTGGAAAGACCTTTTCAAGCCGGCCATCTATTACGCCTCGCACGGATTTCCCATCGCCCAGTGGAATAGCATGTACTGGCCGGCTTATGCCAACGTCCTTGATGCGGAGGCAAAGCGCGTCTACCTACCGGGAGGAGATGCGCCCAAACTCGGCCAGGTTTTCCGCAACCCCGAATACGCCAAAGCCCTCGAGCTGGTTGCTGAACAGGGCGAGCGTGCATTTTACGAAGGCAGCATTGCCCAGGCGATCGTGAAGACATCACAGGAACTGGGAGGGGTGATCCAGCCGAAGGACCTGAGCGAGTACAAGGCAGAATGGGTCACGCCAATTGACACAGACTATCGCGGCTGGAAAGTGTTTGAAATTCCGCCCAATTCACAGGGCGTTGCCACGCTCGAAATGTTGAACATCATGGAGCAGTTCCCGCTTTCAACCTATGGACCGGAAAGCGCGGAAAGATATCACGTTGAAATGCAGGCCCAGCAACTGGCTTATGCGGACCTGCATCGCTATGTGGGGGATCCGCGATTCGTCAAAGTGCCGGTGAGCGGTATGATCTCCACGCAATACGCCAAATCGCGGGCCGGCCTGATTCAACTCGACAAGGCGGAGTGCAATTTTCAACCCGGCACGCCGCCGGGGACGGATCCAAACCTTACCAACGATACGCCTCACCCCGGGAAGGATACCAGTTATCTCACCGCGGTGGACCGCGACGGCAACATCGTGTCCCTCATCCAGAGTCTCGCCGGCGCGTTCGGGTCAGGCGTGGCAGTACGCGGCTACGGCTTCATCCTACAGAATCGCGCCACGGGATTCACGCTGAAGCCCGGAAGCCCGGACGTTCTCGCTCCGCATAAACGTCCCTTCCATACAATTATTCCGGCGTTTATGGAGCACGGAAACATCCATATCGGGTTCGGTATCATGCGGGGAGGAAACCAGCCGTTGGCCCAGGCGCAGTTCGTTTCAGACATTGTCGATTACATGATGAACATCCAGCAGGCCCTGGAAGCACCGCGCTTTAACAAGTTTGGCAGGGGCGGCTGCAGCTACCTGATTGAAAGCCGGGTCCCTGAACAGACGCTGGTCGGCCTTTCACAGCTTGGCTATGGACTGCGGGTTGTGGGCCCCTTCGCGGAGTTCGTGGGTGGAGGGCAGGCAGTCCTTCATAATTCCGCAACGGGAGTCAACAACGGAGCATCCGATCCGCGCAAAGATGGTGAGGCCATTCCAGAGCCTTCCCCTCGCGAATGATCGCATCCTGGTCTTTCCATACCCGCGAAGTGCGGCGCCGCGTGCATCGAAATGGATATAATGAACAGAATTCATAAAAGGAGTTTTCTGAATGCACGGCGTTTGGCTTTGGCTTGCAGTGTCACTGATTGTCCTGGCGATAGTGGCATTCCTTGCTTATTTGTCAAGCACGCGCCGCAGCCTGCTGCGGACAAGAATAGAAATGGACAAGACCTGGGCTGGCATCGACGCATCGCTGAAACAGCGGCATGATGAGATTCCCAAGCTCCTGGGAACTTGCCGCGGGTATATGCCGCACGACCACGAAGCGTTTGGACCCATCATTCGCGCCCGGAGCGATTACCAGAAAGCACGCACGATGCAGGAAAAATCTCTGGCCAATATCGCCATGACGGACGCCTTGGAAGAGGTTTTCAAAATCGCAGCGGATTATCCGGGGCTGAAGTCCAACACCAGTTTCGTCAAATTCAAAAAGCAGAATACCGAACTGGAAAATAATTTCGAAGAGCAGCAGGAGATTTTCAACGACCTGGTCCGCACATACAACCGGCGCATCCACCGGTTTCCCGGTTCGATGGTAGCCCGCAGAGCCCGACTGGAACCACGCCAGATGATCCCGAATTCGGAGAGGGCCGGCAAAACTTGACAGAGATGGGATTGTCTCCGATAGGCAAGGAGGCGCAACGTCCACTGAACAAGCAGACGGAGACAAAGAAAAAGCTTTGGATTAGAACCGATTTTGTGGGCCTGCGCGCCATGGATCCCGCCCTAAAAACACCAAGCCCGCCTGGGAAGATTGGCGGGCCTGGAGAAAAGCTATTGGTGATTGGGTTTGCTTACTTCTTTTTCTTTGCCTTGGGTTTTGCTTTCTTTTTTGCGGCCATAGACCTCCTTCCCTCTTGGGATTAAGAACGTTGCATGAGGTCAACATGTTGTACTCTCATGCATCCCTAACCACGATATATAGGGCTGAACGGTTTTCTTGTCAAGAAAAATTTCATCATGCGTTGCATCCTGTGCTTCCCCTTATGACCTTCGAAATTCCCGGACATCCCCCGCAGCCCTCACGTCGGAGCCCTGTGGGGTGCGGATGCTCTCGGCCCTCTTTCACTACCCCTTCAGTCGAAGATTCCTCTTCTTTTCAAGTGATCGGATTTCCGCTCTTGTGATATTGTTTGGCTACTATGAAAAAGGTTGATGGCTATTCACGTCGCTCATTTCTGTCTCTATTAGCGGCTGCTCCGCTTGGGGCGGCCACAATGGCGGCCGCGGCCGCGCGACACATCCCGATAGGGCTGGAGCTCTATTCAGTTCGCAACGACCTCCAAAAAAATCTTGCCGGCACGGTCAGGCAAGTTGCCCAATTGGGGTATCAATGCGTGGAATTCTACGCGCCGTACTACGACTGGTCGCCAGGTGAAGCCAGGAAAGTTCGCCGCGAACTGGACCAACTCGGCATCCGCTGCTACTCCACCCACAACGACCCAAAGTCATTCACGACAGAAGGTATCGGCAAAGCCATGGAGTTGAATCTTATTCTGGGCACGCGCTACATTGTCATGGCCTCGGCCGGTGACGTGACCACCATCGACGGCTGGAAGCGCGTGGCGGAAACTCTGAATAAGGCCAACCACACGATGGCGGCCCACGGCTTGCACGCCGGGTATCACAACCACGATCTCGAGTGGAAACCGGTGGACGGGCAAAAACCGATCGAAGTTCTCGCTGCGAATACGGACAAGAGCATTATGCTTCAACTCGATGTGGGTACGTGCCTTGAAACCGGCAACGATCCTGTGGCCTGGATCAAAAGAAATCCCGCCCGCATCCGCTCTCTGCATCTCAAAAACTGGGCTCCCAAGGGCGGCTATTCGGTGCTATTCAGCGAAGGCGTGGCGCCATGGAAAAAGATTTTTGCCGCCGCTGAGAGCGTTGGCGGTGTTGAGTATTACCTGATCGAACAGGAAGGCAGCCGATACTCCGAAATAAAAACTGCGCAGTTGTGTCTCCAGGAGTATCGCAAGCTGCGCGGCTGAGGGTTTGCTCCCAATCCATTTCAACGGGGCCATTCACAAGCTTGCGGGCGCGTATGTGCAATCAGGCGTGGTGCCTTGCAATTTTAAATCGTGAAAATGAACACTGAAACCAGCAACCGTCCTCCATTGTTCTCACCAGGAAATACGTTGCCGTTTGTCCTGGTCACGGCGCTGTTCTTTCTCTGGGGTATTCCCAACAACCTGAACGACATTCTCATCAAGCAGTTCATGACTTCGTTTCAGATCACGCGCCTTCAGGCGGGGCTGGTTCAGTCGGCGTTTTACCTGGGCTATTTCTGCCTGGCCATGCCGGCCGCTCTTCTGATGAGAAAATTCGGGTACAAAGCAGGCCTTGTCACCGGATTGTTTCTTTTCGGCACCGGTGCGTTTCTGTTCTGGCCTGCGGCGATTGTGGGAAGTTATGGATTCTTCCTCTTTGCGCTGTTCGTCATTGCAAGCGGACTTTCATTCCTGGAGACCGGGTCGAACACCTTCATTGCCGTGCTCGGTGATCCGAGAACTTCTGAACAGCGCCTGAACCTCTCGCAGTCTTTTAACCCACTGGGATCAATTACGGGAGCGCTGGGAGGAACAGTTTTTATCTTTTCCGGCATCGAACTGAGCACACAGCAGGTCGATTCGCTCAAGGCGCAGGGTACGCTCGGCGCTTATCTGAAAAGTGAAACGCTGAGAGTGGTGCATCCCTACATCGTCCTGGGAGTGGTTGTGTGGGTCATGGCCATTCTGATTCTGAAAACAAAGTTCCCCCACATCAAAGAGGAAGCGCAAGAAAGGGATATTCGCGACAAGGGCAAGCTCAGCGACCTGCTCCACTACCCGCATTTTCTTCAGGGAGTTTCTGCACAATTCTTTTATGTGGGCGCACAGGTAGGAACGTGGAGCTTCCTCATTCAATATATTCAGGACTACACGCATCAATCTGAAAAAGTCGCCGGCTATCTGCTGACCGGAAGCCTGGTGGCCTTTGCCATTGGCCGGTTTGTAGCAACTTACCTAATGAAGTTTTTCCGGCCCAGCAAACTGATGGGCGTGTTTGGCATTATCAACATGGCGCTGGTAGCGGTCGGGGTCCTGTTTCCCGGCTGGCTGGGAGTGGCGGCGGTTTTCCTGACGAGCTTCTTTATGTCCCTGATGTTCCCCACCATCTATGCGCTGAGCATCAAAGGCCTCGGCTCGAACACCAAGCTGGGGGGATCATTCATCGTCATGGCCATCGTTGGAGGTGCTGCGGCGCCCCCCGCCATGGGTCTGCTGTACGAAGTCTGGCATAGTATGGCCATTGCGATGATCATCCCGCTGGTCTGCTATGCTGTGGTCACGCATTACGCATATTACGGCTCCAGGATGCGGGCCAGACATGCTGAGTCTGCCGCGGTTTCAGAGCCGGCGGCGCTTTAATGGATGCGGCAAGCATGACACAATTTCCGAATTTCAATCTGACCGGCCATGTAGCGCTGGTGACGGGTGCGGCCCGCGGCCTCGGTCGGGCCATTTCGCTGGCGCTGGCGAACGCCGGAGCCGACGTCGCGTTGGGCCTTCGTGACCGGAACACGGGGTCAGCATTGACGCAGGAAATTAAAGCCATGGGGCGCCGGGCCCTTCCGCTGCAGATGGATATGGTGTATCTCGATCAGATTTTCAGTGCCGTCGATGAGGCTGTCGCGCACTTTGGAAGATTGGACATTCTTGTCAACAACGCGGGTGTCGCTCCGGACCATCCGGCCGAGGATTTTACGGAAGGAGACTTCGACTACACCATGGCCGTGAACGTAAAAGGCACCTTCTTTGCCAGCCAAGCGGCAGGACGAGTGATGATCCGGCAAAAGCGCGGCCGCATCATCAACATGAGCTCACAGGCGGGTTTTGTCGCCCTGCCCACCGAATCCGTCTACTGCACCACCAAGGCTGCAATCGCGCACATGACAAAATGCCTGGCTGTGGAATGGGGAAAATACGACATAACCGTGAACGCCATTGCCCCCACGTTCATCTTTACGCCCGGCACCGAAGAGGCGCTGGCCAATCCGGCTTTTCGTGCTGATACCATCGAGCGCATTTCGGCACTGCACCGGATTGGCGAACCGATGGATGTCGCTGGAGCTGTGGTCTTTCTGGCATCGCCGGCGGCATCACTGATCACTGGCCATACCATCCTGATCGACGGAGGCTGGACAGCACGGTAAATCCACGGCTGCGCTCTCTTAGTAAAGGACCGCTCAATAAATTGCTGTCCAGTTGAAGGGGGTTTTCGTTCTTTTCCTTTAAGCACTTTGAGTGGTACTCTAACCTGCATTATATGGAGCGGAGGGAGAGATGCATCGAAGAGCATTCATCAAGAGTTCTCTGGCCGGCCTCAGCGGGACACTGCTGCTGGACGTATCGTGCAGCAAGTCCACTCACCAACCAAAGCCTGACGCACGCCTGAAGGGAGCTTTCCGCAGTCCGGAGAGAAACGGGTGGACATTTGTGCACCTGGAAGGGACGCCCACGGAGATCGGCTACCAGCACGGCTATCTGCTGGCTGACAAAATTGAAGACGCCACCAAGGTTGCCGTCCTGGAACAAACCCACAACAGCAAATACGATTGGATTTTCTACCGTGATGCCGCCAAGAACATGTTGTGGCCAAGAATAGAGAAAGAGTATCGCGAGGAACTGCAGGGCATCGCTGACGGTCTGCGCGCCCACCGAAGCAAGCTCGACCTTTGGGACGTGGTCGCATTAAACGCTTCTATGGAGTGGGGATACTACGTAAAAGAATATAACAAAACTCACAAGACGGGAGATTCCGCCGAACTGGCAGTACCAGAACATTGCAGCGCCTTCGCTGCAACCGGCAGCTATACGAAAGACGGCAAGATCGTCATCGCGCACAACTGCTGGACCCAGTATCTGGACGGCGCGCGTTGGACCATCATTTTTGACATTGTGCCTGCACATGGCTACCGGATGCTGCTGGACGGGTTCCCCGGCTTCATCCACAGCGGTGACGATTTCGGCATCAACTCAGCGGGCATCGCCATTACAGAGACTACTATCTCCGGCTTTTCCGGCTATGATCCCTCCGGCATTCCGGAATTCGTGCGCGCTCGCAAGAGCATGCAGTATTCGAATTCTATCGACGACTTCGTCCGCATCATGAAAGAGGGGAACAACGGCGGGTATGCGAACAACTGGTTGATTGCCGACCGCAAGACCAATGAAGTTGCGGATCTGGAACTGGGATTGAAAAATGTCAACCTGTGGCGCACCAAAGACGGTTGCTTTGTTGGTTCAAACTTCCCCATCAGTCACAAACTCGTCAGCGAGGAAACCAACTTTGATTTGAACGACATGAGCGCCAGCGCCAACGCGCGGCACGTGCGTTGGAATCAGTTGATGGCAGAGAACAAGGGGAAGATCGACTTGGCGATGGCGCAAAAGTTTCTCGGCGACCACTACGACACCTACGACAAAAAAGATGAGCCCGACGAACGTACGCTCTGCGGCCACATTGACCTGTCCCCGCGAGGTTCAGGCTCCTGGCAGCGGCCTTACGGTCCCGCCGGCGCCGTGCAAAACAAAGGTGCCGATGCAACAATGATCGAAAAGATGGCACTCTCCGCTTCCGCCGGTCATTGCTGTGGTATCGACTTCAATGCCGCCGAACATTTCAAGAAGCATCCGGAATTTGACTGGCAAGCGCCATTGCTCATCAATATGCCTTCGAAGCCCTGGACGATGTTCTCCATTGGGAGTTGAGCAGAAGCCACCTTCAGCGTCAGCAAAGGATACGCGACGCGGAGTGCGGCCTCATCAGGGCCGCCGCTCATCAACCTGGAATATGCGCCTGAGAGTCTCCCGCTCAACTTCGCAAAAAGTTATAGGTCCAGCCCTCTGATGCTTTCGGGCTACTGGCCCGGCCCGCGATACTTTACGCTCTTCTTAACTGCCTGATCTACTTCCTCAATGGTAAGCAGAGGAATGGTGCTGGTCCGAGCCAGACCTGTGGAGCACGCTGCCATGCCAACCGCTGCCACAGTTGCATTGTCCGGTGCATCAACAATCAACACCACGTCATAGTCTCCAAAGGAATAGTAGATGGCGTCCAGCCCGGCCCCAACGCCGGCCAGCGCTTTCTCAAGCGCCGCCTTTCGCCCTGAAGCCTTGTCTTTGGCAACTCCCTTGAACCCTTCAGCCGAATAGGTCGCCTGGATGAGATACTTTGCCATGGGCTCCTCCAACTTTGGGAAAGACGTTAACTGCAGGCCCCAAGTTTATCAGAGTTCGAAGCCTTCAGCGCGGCAACGCACAGGCAGTCAAATGCGGCAAGGATCAGCGGCACGGTCCCAGGAAATGCGCCAGCCATTCCATTGCCCTCCACACGGCTTCCGGCGTGGGCATGTGCCCTTTGTGATGGTTGAAATAGCCGATATGTTCAGGCTTGCGGTAAAGTTGGTAAACCTGCCGCGCGGCGTTAATGTAATACCAGCTCTTCGCGGTATCGTACGTATCGCCACCGATCAGAAGAAACGGCTTGGGCGCAATGAGACCGATGAGTTCGTGCTGGTCCGTTCCTTTATCCACCTTGTCGATGAACTCGCCGAAGTACCAGTAGTCGTCGTAATTCGAAAACGACAGGCCGATTCCCAGTTCGTTCGAAACTACGGCGGTGATCCGAGGCTCGAAGGCCGCTGCGTACAGCGCCATTTTCCCACCCAGTGAATGACCAATAATGCCAATACGGTCCCGGTCAACTTCCGGCAGAGTGTAGAGATAGTCGAGCAGCCGATGCGAATCCCACACCCATTTGCCAAGACCCGTGCAGTGAGGATGCCGCAGCTTCAGGTTGGCGACGGCTTCCGAATACCACTCTCCATAGCTTTCGCCAAACCATCGAATGGCCACCGCAATATAGCCTTTCTGCACCGCCATGTAGGCGTATGAATCGACGCCCATACCCAGAAAATGATGTCCTGACAGATTTCGGCCCGCAGGTGTGTCCACGTCGTAGAACGGCACAATCACCACCGGGCGCGGTCTTTGAATGTCGCCGGCAGGTATCATCAAGAGAATTTTTTCCCACCAGTCCGCTTCCACCTGAAGATACATGAGGCGGGCAGTGTAATTTTGGTCCGTGACCGTTTCTACAACCCGTGTTTGCGGAGATGGAGGTTCCGTTTCCATTGAGCCGAGCAGCTTGAGCCACTTTGACTGGATGCCCTCGCGGCGGGTATTCCATTCGGGGACAGAACTTACCCCGGCAACAAGGGAGGACAGGCTGCCAATGGATGTCTCATAACCCGCAGGCGGATTATTGTAAGGCTTGAACCAATCCGGCGATTTATGGGAAGACGGCAACACCGGCCGGGCTGCGGCCGTCCGGCATATCCGGAATCCAGTGAACCGGCTCTTGTAAGAGGGTTCAATGGACGACCGGTATCCTCGGGCCCACTCTGATGTGGTGCTGATGAAAGACCCGCCCCGAACAATTCGAGCCAGCCCGCGCCATGAACCGGCAGGATCATATGAACGTTGCGGCGTCAGCTCAGGGTTGAAGTAATCCGTCGTCCATTCCCATACATTCCCGAACATGTCGTAGAGGCCCAGAAAATTGGGAGGGTAGCTCCCAACCGGTTTCGTACCTGCATCCTTCAGTCCCTCCACCAGTCGCGTGACGTCCTTCGTGTCTGAGGTGCCCAGGTTGGCGACATGCGCATTGCTTTTCATGGAGTGCGGAGGGCCAGCCGCGTGCGTCCACTCATCATCAGTGGGGAGTCGATATCCTTTCCTGCTGACATCGCAAAAGCCGGTTTCCAGGTTGTAGCAGGGTTCGAGGTCCTCGCGGAGACTGCGCAAGTTGCAATAACGAATCGCCTCCCACCAACTCACGGTCTCAACGGGTAAATCAGCGCCCCGGTGAAACGAAGGGTTGTAACCCATAACCTCTTCGAACTCCCTCTGCGTCAGCTCTTTTGAAGCAATGAGGAATTCCCCGATGGTGATGGTTACAGGTACTTTTGTCAGCTCATCAGTGACTTCATAACTTTGGCCGGGTACTTTGGCCCATCCATTAATTGAAGCCGGGCCCTGATCAAACGTCGCTGGATCCTGCAATGCATCAACATTACCTTTCTCCAGGCCCAGGCCCGTCATCAATGTGCCCGCTCCCAAAAAAGAACCTTTAAGAAAGTTCCGCCGTTCCATCGCTCCTCCTCATCTTCCATTTCATTGGGTGAAAAAACAGGCCCCTTGGATGCCGCGTGAATCATATCGCAGGCCAGGGTTCACTGAAAGGCATGTCAAGGGCGGCAACAGAAGGGACTTCAGGCGACTCTATCGCATAGCGGACGCTATGTTTGCAGGGCTTTGGCCTAACGGCTCAAAATGGCACCCGGACTCGGACGTTTCAGCCAGCGGTCCATGCGAAGGCTGCTTGAGCATCTTGTCGAAAAAGTCTCGCACGCAAGATGATGTTTCCGCCAAACCTTTGGCGCCGTTGACGGGACCCAGGTAGCCCATCGTTTTCATCCCCGGGCTGTAAAGAACCGGAAGGTCCGTAAAGTTAAAATGCCGTGTTCCCGGGATGTGAACCTTCCAGCAGTGTTCAGAGTGCTGGCAGGTATCATACATTTGCTTCTTCAACTGGTCCTGCTCCTGCTGAAATCGCTCAACCGAAGCATTCGCCAGCGTTTTCTGCAGCCAGGGAGGCTGCAGCGTCCAGTCGCTCAAGACAAAAAGAAATGGCTGCTTGATTCCTTCATTCGGCACATCGCCAAACAGGTTCCCGTCGATGTCGACGGCCGCTTTGCAGCGGGAATCCATCGAGCATGCCTCTGCGGCTGCCGCTCCGCCAAAAGATTGGCCGAATAGACCCAGGCTGGAAAGATCGAACCGTCCATGGAAACGACTCGTCGTATCGGAATTCATCTGCGCCAGACGATCGACT
>DASSJE010000020.1:0-5821 GCA_035691365.1 Terriglobia bacterium | reverse complement strand
CATTGAGTGCTGGTGACGTGCCCAGTCCCGAAAACCTGCTCCAGGAGTACAATGAGCTTCGCGAGCGTTTCCAGCGCACCACCAACGCGCTCGCCTCGGCGGCCCACGACCTTAAGACTCCTCTTTCCATCCTGAACGGATATGTCGAACTCCTGCACAGCGAAAAACTCGGCCCAGTCAGCGACCGCCAGCGGGAAGTTCTGCAGGATATGCGCGATAGCGGAAAACGCCTGCAGCAGTTCATTCAGGATTTCCTGACCTACAGCGCTCTGGAAACCGGGGGCCTGCGGATGCAGTTCGAGAGCGGAAACATCAACAACTGCCTTTCCGGGGTTTGCCGCCTCTGGTCCAATCGTTTCCAGCAAAAAGGGATCGCGCTTTACTTTCTCGCAAATGACAAGCTGCCTATTTTCCCTTTCGATGCACCTAAGCTCGAACGTGTGATCTCGAACCTGCTGGAGAATTCTTACAAGTTCACACCGCAGGGAGGAACCGTCTGGTTGCACGCTGAACCTTACATGTGGGAACGTCGCGCCGCGATCCTGCCGTCCAACGCCGAGCGCCGCCGCCAAAATGTTACGCACCCCAACTCCGTAAAGGTGAGCGTTTCCGATACCGGGCCGGGCATTCCCGCGGAATTTCATCTCGAAGTCTTTGACGATTTTTTCCGCCTTCCCGGCACCGAAAATCAAGAAGGCATGGGGTTGGGCCTCTCCATCGCCCGCCGCCTGGTGCAGGGCATGTGCGGAAAGATCTGGGTTGAAAGCGATCCTGGTGCGGGCTGCAAGTTTTCTTTTCTGATTCCTTACAAACCCGTTGTTGCCGCAGCCAGCAAAGGAAAGAACCGATGAAGCAGACCCCCAAGATCCTGCTGGTTGACGACGAGCCCGGCATGTTGCGCTACATCAAAACGTTGCTGGAAGTCGACGACTACAAGGTCGAAACTGCAACCACCGGCGAAGAAGCTCTGCAACGAGTCGAAAAAGGCCTGGAGCCCGATCTCGTCCTGCTCGACGTCCTTATGCCCGGCATCGACGGGCTGCAAACCCTCGAGCAACTTCGGCAGAAGAAGCCCGGCGTGAAAGTGGTCATGCTCTCCTGCGTCGCCGATACGCGGAAGGTCGTGCAGGCCATGAAACTAGGCGCGCAGGACTATCTCACCAAGCCCTTCCAGAAAGCGGAACTGGATGCCGTCATTGACCTCAGCCTCGGTCAAGGCAAGCAGCCCGTAGGCGGAGAAGTGGAAGAACTGGCCGATGACGTGTTCTTCATCGCCGCCAGCCCGGCGATGCGCAAGATTCGTTCGCAAGCGGCTCTCGTGGCTAATGTTGATATCCCTGTGCTTCTGCTGGGCGAGAGCGGCACCGGCAAAGAAGTTCTAGCGCGCCTGATTCACAAACTGTCTCCGCGGGCTCATCGCACATTTCTGAAAGTCAACTGTGCCGCCGTTCCCGCCGACTTGCTCGAGAGCGAACTCTTTGGATACGAGCCCGGTGCTTTCACCGGAGCAACTCACGCCAAGCCGGGAAAGTTCGAAATCTGTAATAAAGGCACAATCCTGCTCGACGAAATTGGCGAGATGCCTCCGCTCCTGCAAGCCAAGCTGTTGCATGTTTTGCAAGACCAGCAGTTCTCGCGGCTGGGCAGCCGGTCCGTGATCAAGGTCGACGTTCGGATCTTAGCCGCCACCAACATCAACATTCCCGAGGCGCTCGCCACCAAGCGCCTGCGGGAAGATCTCTACTACCGTTTGAACGCATTCACACTCAGCTTGCCGCCGCTGCGCGATCGCAAGGAGGAGATTCCCGTCCTGCTGAAGCATTCCATGACGCAGATGGCGGAGCGCTACGCCCGTCCACCTCTGCCCCTCTCGCCGGCGCTGCTGCAGGCCTGCCACAATCATTCCTGGCCGGGCAATCTTCGCGAGTTGAATAATTTCCTGAAGCGTTATTTGATCCTCGGAGATGAGAACCTCGCTGTGGCCGAACTCCTGCCGAAAAACGACGGCAATGGCGCAACCTTCGGGGATTCGGCAATGAAAAAGTCGGATGGCGGCGGCCTCAAAGGCTTGGCGCGGTCGGCCAAGGATGAAGCCGAGGCCCAGGCCATCACCCAGGCGCTTGAGCAAACCAACTGGAATCGCAAGCAGGCGGCAGCCATTCTTCAGATCAGCTACAAGGCCTTGTTGTACAAAATCCGCCAGTATGGCATCGCCGAAGCGAAGGGCGGCCATCACAAACTATCGGCAGGTGCCTAGGATTCCTGGTTCTTGACAACAAAACGGCGGCCTTGCGGCCGCCGTTTTCGTTCGTTCTTCAAACTTTACGGAACCGTTAGGCTGATCGGTTGACTCTTCACGTCACTGCCCGAGGTTGCGGTGACGGTGATCGTAAAACTTCCCGCCGGGGTGCCGCTCGGGGGCGCCTGCGTCGTAGTATGGCTGCATGCCGGTATGAACAAAAGCAGCGCGAAGACCATACCCAGCATGCCGATTGCGATTCTGCGCCGGCGCCCACTTCGCCGGCCTATACCCAAAAATGCTAATCCGGGGATGGCAAGCCAGATCGCATAGAACTGTCGCCGGAACAGGCTTGCCGCAGGAGTCACGATTGGGCGCGGCGTAGTCGTGAGGCTCAGTAACGACGTCACACCACTCGTGCTCACCAGCTTGGCTGGGCTGTTCGAGAAGTTGCACGAGGCTCCTGCCGGTAAATTGGAGCACGAAAGCGTAATGTCGGATTGGTAAATCGGAACCGGCGTCAACTGCACTGTATAAAACGCGGTATCGCCCGCCGCCGCAATACTCTGGCTATTCGGGCCCACCGACATCTTATAGTCCGACATCAAGGCCGGAACCGAGGTCCGCGCGTAAACAATGTTGCCGGGCCCCATCACTTGCACCGTCCCGCCATTAAAGCTGCCGCCCTCACTGCCGCTGCTGCTGCTCGCCGTGGGCGTCACCACGATTGTGATGGTGGCCGTCGATCCTGATTGCAGCGATATCGGACCGCAGCTTACCCCGCCGCCCGTTGAGCTGCTATTGGTGCAATTGCCGGAACTGATGCTGGCCGAATTAAACGTCACCGGCACAATCGTGGCCGCGGAGCTTAGATCGTCGGTGACCGTGATGCCGCTGGCCAAGTCGGGCCCGTTGTTCGTCAGCGTGTAAACGAAAGTAGCCTGATTCCCTGCGCTGATATAGCCCTGATTCGTTCCCAGCGAGAGCACTCCTTGAATCGACAGACTCACGGCTGTCCCCAGTTGACTCACGAATGCGTCGTATCCACCCCCGTAGCCTCCACTGAGCGGTTTAACTACCTGCAGATCCGTGGTATTGGTCTCGCCGGCCAGGTACGTGTTCTGATTCACATCAAGCGCAAGCCCCGTGCCCAGAGTGGTGCCCGCCCCGGCTGAACTCGTGACGCTTCCTCCAAAATAATTCGCCCACGATGCCGACGTCGTCTGCCCTACCACCGCAACCGTATTCAAGCGGGCAACGAATGCATCCTCAGATCCAGTGAGGTTCGTCTGAATGGAGTTGGGATTGGGAGAGACGGGAAACGTGCCATCGGTCCCGGTGTTCGGGGATTTGGTCCATCCCGTTACCAGCGCGCCACTACCCGAATCCACCGTGATCGCCAGCCCGGCTTCGTCATTGGATCCCCCCAGGTACGAAAAATAACTGAGAGCCACGTTGACTGGGGTCGTGATATTGCTGGTCGTCGGATTGGTCAACTTTGCAACGAACGCATCGTTCAGCGGACTCGTCTGAGTAGTGCAGGTGATTGCACCTGTCGTTGTTACAGGGAGATTGTTCAAACACTTCTGGTACGAGGCGAAGGTGGTCACCAAGCTGGATGAAACAAAATCCTGCGAATTCGTGGTGCCCACGACGTACACGTTTACAGCGCCCGGATCGATCGCTACGCCCGTACCCAAGTCGTCTCCTGTACCACCCAGGTAGGTGGACCAAATCAACTGCTGCCCTTGTGCCGCATTGGGATTGAGCTTGGCCACAAATGCGTCGGAAGCCGTGGTGCTTGTCGTGCTCGAGCAGGTTGGCGGATTGACAATCGTGGTCGGCGGCGCCTGGTCCAGGCAGGGCTGATACGCATTCAGGATTGGAAAGTCAGTGGTGGGACTGGAACCACTATAGGTGAAATTCGTGGTTCCGGTGAAATAGATGTTGCCGTTGGTGTCCACCGCAATGCCACCGCCGACAGCAACCGGCGAAGCCGTTTCAAAGCTTCCTCCGCCAAAATAGGTGGAATACGCGATGCTTCCAGTTCGCGGCGCATTGGTATTTACCTTGGTCACGAAGAACTGAATCGGCGCCCGGGGTGCGATCTGGTAGGGCAACGCCTGCGGCAGCGTACTCGCCGGGAATTGGTCCGTTGTGCTGGCGGCATCGGAGGACTGAGTCGTTCCGGTTACATACAGGTTACCGGAGGCGTCGATCGTCATCCCGCTCGCCACGTCGGTGTTATTGCCGGAAAGATAGGACGAGTAGAGCAGAGATGTCCCATTGAAGTGCAACTCCGTTACGAACACGTGAGAGGTGCCTACGCTGCCGCTCTCGGGGACGGATTGGTAGGCATTGGTCGCCGTCGTTGGGAAATCGGTCGACGTGGTGGTTCCCGCCACAAACGGATCGCCGCGCCCGTCCACCTTAATTCCCACCGGCGTATCGCGTCCGGTCCCTCCCAGGTAGGTGACATATGCGAGCTGGGCTTGGACTGAACCAAGCGGCGGTATGATCTGGGCTACATAAACGTTTGGTCCAATCCCGGACAACGAGGTCTGGAAGGTTCCCACCGCCGGCAAATTGGGAGAAGTCGTCGAACCCGTGAGATAGATGTTGAAGCTTCCATCCACGGCAACCGATGTCGCGTGTTCATCGCCGCTACCGCCGAAGTACGTCGAAAAACTGAGGATCGGATCGATGATCAACTCACGCGAGCGATCAAAGGAGGCAACCGCGAAACCCGCCCGGTTGGCTCCGCGCAGCACGAATTTGCCTTCCACCGGTTGCCTTCGCCCTTCAATCTCCTGGTACAGGAGAGGAGCGTTCAGCTGAACACTTCCGTCCTGGGTGTGGATAACGAGGGCCCCATCGCTCAATTCGAGATTCTTCGCGCCCCGAAACTCCAATTCGGCCTGCGAAGGGTCGGCACCGGGCGCCACCTGAAAGTCATATTCCAGGCGACCCTGATTTCCGTAGAAAACCAGATTGATTCCTGGATAAATGTCCTCGTAGCGCACTCTCGAAAATTGCGGGACGCTTGTGCGCCACTTTGCCGGATCATTGCCCAAGAAATAGTTACTCTTGCCCGGCAGGGGGTCGGTGGCAGTCAAGCTGGCTGCTGGATTCGCGCCCGCCAGCTTCATCTCGATCGAATCCACGCGGGCAGAAGAGCGGGCGCCCTCGTTCTTGGAAGAAGTGCGTTGACCGTGGGAAACGAGACTCAAAATCGCGCCCTGCGGCCCCAAAAAGAGGCTATAACCCGAGCCACGGGCCACAAACCTGGCACGAGGGTCTGTGGAGTCGAGATTTCCCTGCCCCTGATTGGGTTCGAACCTGAGTGGTAGCCCGGCAAAGAGCGAATTCGCCCTGACTTGAGCGTCCTTTGTGGCTTGAGCGGCCGTCTCCGGTTCGGAAGCCGCAGCCCTGGCAAATTGTCCGGCAATCCCCGGAGTAGCCGCCGGGATGCCGCGTTGTGATCGGGAACTCCACCCGAGAACAGCGCATCCTGCCCCCAGCAATGCCAGCCCAGCGGCCAGAACACGACCTCGTACCATGGAAGCCCCCCACCAACGGCGA
>DASSJE010000019.1:0-7020 GCA_035691365.1 Terriglobia bacterium | reverse complement strand
GGCCGGATTGGCCATTGCGGCAACTTCATTCATCATTTTTGGCCACGGGATATGGATTGCCAACCTGCTGACGCTGCCCACTGACTTATTCCACGGCTCGGAAGTGGGCACCGCAACAGGCTTCTCCGGAATGGCGGGCGCAGTGGGAGGAATTATCGCCACCTTGTGCACAGGCTATGTCGTGACGAAATTCTCCTACACGCCGATTTTTATCATAGCCGGTTTAATGCATCCGTTTGCTCTCTTCCTGATTTATCGTCTTCTTCCTGGCCGTTTTTTTGAGGTTTAAGGAAGTATTGGTGGGTGGAGCGGCCATGACGGGCCCGACGGGAGACCGGATTTTTGAATCTTGCCTTACAAAAGCAGACCGGGGGAGGTAGCCATCCTTTCAAACATAGGTTATGATTTTGCCGTTTGTGCCTCATAAAAAATTGGGGGCTGGTTTATCCAATCAGATACAGGAGCGTGTGAACATGAAGAAGCTGGTTGCGATGTTATTTACCATTCCGCTTGCGTTAGCTATGTCGTTGCCCGTTTTTGCCCAGACAACAGCAAAGCAGAGCCGTCATTACAAGGAGCGTGCCTACTACGGCGATATTAGCGATTCCAATTGTGGGGCTCATCACCAAACGCCCGCAAACGCCCATGCTTGCGCCCTGGGATGTATTAAGCACGGGGCCAAGTATGTATTTGTCAGTCGAGGGAAGGTCCTCATGATTGAAAATCAGAAATTGCCGGAGCTGGAGAAATTCGCGGGTGAGCACGTACGTATCATGGGAACCCGAAGCGCGGATGGCAAGGGCATTTCGATTTCGGCCATCCGGGCCGCAAGCAAGCGGGCGGCAAAGAAAAAGGCCTAGGACCTGATAAGTGTTTTCCTTACCGAATCCAATGTCTCGGGGACTTTCGGCCGCTCGCTGAAAGTCCCTCCCTCCTGCCTTCAAAATCCCTGCCGAACTTACCGTGATTTTTCTGCATGGATGTCCTGGGCTGCGCCCCCGGAATCGGGACTGATATTGATTGCTGGGAGATTGCCCCAATGGAGTTCTTGAAGACTGGTGATGCTGCGGCTAGACTATTATCTAGGACGGCCTATTGGACCCTATTGAGGACAGTTGATGAGCGGAGGATTCGTGCAGCTTGGCCGTTTCTGCCAAAGTTGAACCGCTGGAAGATCGTTAATTGCGCCCCCCAACGGTGGAGTCCACATTCACGATATTGCCGGTAAGAATCAAGGCGCATTGACGCTGAACTTCCACAACAATATGTCATCGCACATCACGGAAAACAAAGTTGCCGGTTACATTTTTGCGTTGCTGGGCATTACAGCGGTGACGGCAGTGTGCTTGGTTTTTCATCGCCAAGTTAATGAGGCTACCGTCGCCCTGGCAATGCTTGTCACCGTGGTGGTGGCCGCGATCTTATGGGGTAGCAAACCGGCACTGCTGGCTTCGATTGCTGGCCTGGTCTGCCTCAATTTCTTCTTTCTGGCGCACTCAGGGTTTTCAATAGCCGAAGACACCGAGAGCATTATTGCCCTGGTAACCTTTCTGGTGACCTCGTTGGCGGTAGGGCAACTTTCTGCGAGTTCGAAGGAGCGGGCCGCAGAAGCAGAGTCTGAGCGGAAAGAAGCAAAGAGGGCGAATGCGTATAACCGTAGTTTGCTGGAGGCTTCGGTTGATCCGCTTCTTACGATTGGCAAAGATGGAAAAATCAACGACGTCAATCCCTCGACGGAATCAGCCACCGGACTCTCCAGGTCAGAGCTTCTCGGCACGGATTTTTCCGGATATTTTGCCAATCCTGACGCGGCCAGGGACGCATACCGGAAGGCATTCCGCGACGGGATTGTTCGCGACTACGCGCTGGAAATTCGGCATCGGGACGGACATGGAACGCCTGTCTTGTATAACGCATCTGTCTACCGTGACGAAACCGGCGCGGTGGCGGGTGTTTTTGCGGCAGCGCGGGACGTTACGGAACGGAAAAGGTCTGAAGCGGCGCTTCGCGAAAGCGAGGCCAATCTGCGGAAAGCGCAGGGAATTGCTCACGTCGGAAGCTGGACCCTGGATATTTCGACCAATCAATTTTTTTGTTCAGACGAAGTCTACCGCATCTTTGGCCTGCGAAAAAGCCATGCTCCAAGCTACGAGGACTTCCTGACCACCATCCATCCTGAAGACAGGGAAATGGTCAAGCAGGCCTGGAACGCTGCCCTGAGGGGAAGCCCTTACAACGTCGAGCACCGGATACTGGTCGGTGAAAAAGAGAAATGGGTCCGGGAGAGAGCGACCGTAGAGTTTGACAAGGAGAACAGGGCCATTCGCGGAATTGGGACCGTCCAGGATGTGACGGAACGCCGATTGGCCGAGGACCGCCTGAGAAAGTCATCAGATGAAATTCACGACCTGTATAACAATGCGCCATGTGGTTATCACTCGATTGGCCCTGACGGAACTGTTGTTCGAATCAATCACACGGAACTTTCCTGGCTGGGCTATTCCAGTGTGGAGGTTGTTGGACGCAAGCGATATGCTGATTTCCTCACCCCGGAGAGCCGCCGGGTGTTTGAGCAACGCTTTGCCTTATTTAAATGGGAGGGGACGATTCAGGATCTCGAGTTGGGCCTGGTGCGAAGGGACGGGTCCGTTCTTCCGATGGTCCTCAGTGCTACTGCGGTTCGCGACCGTGACGGCAATTTTGTGATGAGCCGGTCAACCGTGTATGACATCACCGCTCGCCGGCGCGCAGAGGAAGCAGTGCGCCGCCTTGCGCAACTCCAGACCGTTGTGGCGGGTTTGGGCGAATATGCTTTGCGTGGAGCCACGCTGGACAAGGTTATGGATGAGGCTGTGGTGCAGGTTTCGCGGGCCCTTGGGACGGAATTCTGCAAGGTACTCGAACTGCTGCCAGGGAGCCAATCGTTCCTCCTGAAATGGGGGACTGGCTGGAAACCAGGATATGTGGGCAGTTCAACCGTGTGGGTTGGCGAAAGGTCACCGGCGGGTTCCAGGCTTCATTCGACCGAGCCTGTAGTGGTTGCAGATTTCAGAACAGAGAAGCGATTCCTGCCATCGGAACTCCTTCTTGAACATGGTGTGATTGGTGGTGTCAGTGTGGCCATCAAAACAAAGGAGGGGCCCTACGGCGTGCTGGGTGCTCACACGCGCAAGCACAGAAATTTCACAAGAGACGAAATCAGCTTTCTGCAGGCAGTTTCCAACATTCTAGGCTCCACTATTGAACGTTATCGCGCAGAGGCGCAGTTGCTGAGGATCAATCGGGCGAACCGGGCCCTCAGCCTCTGCAATGAAGCCATGGTGCGGGCTACCGACGAACTGGCATTTCTCCAGCGGATATGTGATGTGATTGTGGATGAAGGTGGTTATCGACTCTGCTGGGTGGGGCGGGCCGAGAATGATGAAGCCAAATCGGTTTTACCCTTGGCCCAGGCGGGATATGACGAAGGTTACCTGAAATCTCTGAACATTACCTGGGCGGATGACGAGAGAGGCCGAGGGCCGGTGGGCCTGGGCATCCGAACCCGGCAAACCGTGCTTGTGAAAAGCATTGCGATAGATCCCCGGATGGCCCCCTGGCGTGATGAGGCCCTAAAGCGAGGATATGGTTCGATTATTTCGATTCCATTGCTTGTGGAATCCGGGGTTTTTGGGACGATCAACATTTACGCCGCGGAGCCTGACGCCTTTAGTGACGAAGAAGTGCACCTCCTGACTGAACTGGCCAGCGACCTTGCGTTTGGGATTACGGCATTGCGGACCAGGGTTGAGCGCGAAAAGGCCGAGGAGGATGTTCGCAAATTCAATGCAGAATTGGAACAGCGTGTTGTCGAGAGAACTGCCGAACTCCAGGCTGCAAATCTGCTGAAGGATGAACACCTGGCAAGGGAGCAGGCCGCCACCGCAGAACTTGCGCGCGCCCGCGAGCGTGAGGCGGAGGTCGGTTACAAGATCCAAAGGACTTTGCTGCTCGATCAGCCGCCGGTTGATGTTTCAGGGCTTCGGGTGGCGGCATTAACTATTCCATCGCAACGCATTGACGGAGATTTTTACATCTTTTTCAGACACCGCGACCAGTGTCTGGATGTAATTGTCGGGGATGTGATGGGCAAGGGAATTCCCGCCGCGCTGGTGGGGGCCGCGACCAAGAGCTACTTTCTGAAAGCTTTGAGCCATCTGAACGCTTTCTCCAAAAATGGAAAGCTGCCTGAACCCAAGGAGATTGTGATGTTGTCTCATGCCGAGGTGGTTCGGCAACTGATTGACCTTGAAAGTTTCGTCACGTTGAGCTATGCGCGTTTGGACGTTAACAGACGGTGTCTTGACCTGGTGGATTGCGGACATACGGGGATTGTTCAGGTACACGGAGATTCTGGCGTTTGTGACGTGCTTCACGGAGACAATCTGCCTCTGGGGGTACGCGAAGGCGAAATTTATGAACAGATTTCGGTACCGTTTGAAGCAGGTGATCTTTTCTTCTTTTTCTCCGATGGAATTACGGAGGCGCGAAACGAGGCCGGAGAGTTGTATGGCATCGATCGCCTGATGGAAACCATCAAAGCGAATAGACAGTTGGACCCTGAAGAGTTTATCGAGGCAATCCGGAAAAGCGTGGTGGTCTTTTCAGGAAGTGACCGCCTGATTGATGATCTCACCAGCGTTGCCGTGAGAGTGGAAAGCCGGGAGGCTGCAGTTGCACGGGAGGAGATGGAAATTCGCAGCGACCTCAAGTATCTTTGCCAGACACGGGAATTTGTGAACTCCTTCTGCCGCAGGCTTCCAGGGACCCCACTCTGCCAGCAGAGCATCGATTCACTCGAGCTGGCGGTAAACGAGGCCGCTTGTAACATCATGAAACACGCATATCATGGGCGCGGCGATCGCTGGATTTATTTGGAGGGAGAGGCTTTCCCGAGCCGTGTTATGGTGCGGCTGTACCATCTGGGCGATCCCTTTGATCCTTCCGATCTGGCGCCCCCGGCACTTGATGGCTCGCGGGAGTCCGGCTTTGGAACATACATTATTTCCAAGAGTACCGATGACGTGAGATACTATCGCGACGAGCGCGGTATGAACTGTATCAGCCTGGTTAAAATGAGAAACTCATAGCAGGAAGGAAAAGCGAGCTTATGGACGTAGCTGTTGATCAAATTGGAGAAGTGGGAGTTGCGGAAGTCCCGGTCGACGAGCTGGATGCCAGCAACGCGCCGGAGTTTAAACGTGACATCACACCAGTTGTGGATAGCAATACAAAGCTCGTGCTTGACATGAGCCGGCTGCATTTTGTGGATAGCTCGGGGCTGGGCGCCATCCTCTCCTGCCTGCGGCAGTTGAGCGCCAAAGGCGGAGACCTGAAGCTCTGTTGCCTGTCGAAGCAAGTGCGGGCGGCTTTTGAGCTGGTCCGCATGCACCGGATCTTCGACATTTATCCCACCAGGGAAGAAGCTGTCCGGGCATTTGAGTCCTAGTAGGAAGGAGGTATTGATCCTTGTTCCTGTCGCAAATTGTTTTCCGCTGCGGCTGGGAATTCCTTCATCGGCTGATCGGTAACACCGCGGACAATTAGACCAGCATCCCGGCATTTTCCCCGTTAGATGCCACAGGTTTTCTGCGTTAAAGTAGGGGCATGGAAGAAAAACAGGTACTGCCAAAATTTGAAAACCACAGCGATGCGCTCTCCGTTTCTTCGATTGAGGAATCCATTCAGCGTCATGTGAAATATTCGCTGGCGAAGCCCTGGCGAGATCTTTCCACCAATGACCTGCTTTTTGCCGTGGAGCTTTCTGTTCGCGATTTCCTCACGGAAAGGATGCTTGAAACCGAAGAGTGCTATCGCAGCGGAGATTTTAAACGCCTCAGCTACATTTCCATCGAATTTCTTATCGGCCGGTCACTGACAAACCACCTCTACAACCTTCGTGTATTCGAGATGTACAAGGAAGCCTGCCGGAACCTGGGCATCGACCTGGAAGCCGTGGAACAGGCTGAGGGAGATGCCGCGCTCGGGAACGGCGGGTTGGGCCGGCTGGCGGCCTGCTTTCTGGATTCTCTCGCCACTCTGGGCATGCCTGCCTATGGTTATGGCATCAACTACGAATATGGTCTCTTCAAGCAGGAAATCGACAATGGTTACCAGCGCGAAAAGCCTGAAAACTGGCTCGCGCAGAGCAGCCCCTGGGAAATCGGGCGCTCTGAGGAAGCCTGCCTTGTTCCCGTCTACGGCCACATCGAGCACGCCCTTGACCGTGACGGCGGGTACAACCCGATGTGGATGGGTTGGAAGGTCCTGATCGGCGTTCCCTATGATGTGCTGGTTTCAGGGTATGGCGGCACGGTTGTCAATGTTCTGCGCCTTTATTCAGCGCGCTCGTCCCTCGACTTTGACATGCGGATTTTCAATGACGGCGATTATTTCAAAGCCGTTGAGCAAAAGATAGCCTCAGAAACAATTTCCAAGGTGCTTTATCCTTCCGATACCATGGTTGCCGGCAGGGAGTTGCGACTTGTGCAGGAGTACTTTCTGGCTGCATGCGCCGTTCGGGACACGATTCGAAGGTTCGAGCGGGACCACGAGGGTTTCGATGAGTTTCCAGAAAAGGTGGCCATTCAACTGAATGACACACATCCTGCCCTGGCGGTTGTGGAGTTGATGCGGATCTTGGTGGATGAGAAGGCCCTGCAGTGGCGGGACGCCTGGGAAATCACGCAGGCAACGTTTGGTTTTACCAACCACACACTGGT
Source organism: Terriglobia bacterium (assembly GCA_035691365.1). GTDB lineage: Bacteria > Acidobacteriota > Terriglobia > UBA7540 > UBA7540 > SCRD01. The sequence goes on along the minus strand of DASSJE010000019.1, from coordinate 259 downwards.
GCCGGAATCGTTGGAAAGGTGGCCGGTGCCGCTGCTTCAATATGTCATTCCGCGCCACCTGCAAATTATCTATGAAATCAACGGGCGTTTTCTGGAACGAGTCTCGGCCATGTGTCCGGGAGATCCAGAACTGTTAAATCGAGTCTCGTTGATTGAGGAATCGAAACCCCAGCAAGTGCGGATGACAAATCTTGCGATGGCGGGATCCCATTCGATCAACGGAGTCTCCGAAATTCACACCGGGTTGATCAAAACCACG
>DASSJE010000018.1:0-32356 GCA_035691365.1 Terriglobia bacterium | reverse complement strand
ATCGCAAACTCGAAAAGTTCGGCGCCCTCGGTCGTCAGAAGTCTCCGAAATCCGGGTCCCAGGTACCGAGCCACCCGACCAATCAAGACTGGGGACAAACCACTGAGTTCTTTCTCGTGTGACCGCCGATACTCATTAAGTCGTATCATTTGAAGACATCCTCCACAGTCTGTCCATGCTTAGCTCACGGACAGGTCGGATTGCCGGTCGAACTGTCGAAGGGCTGGTTCTCCATCCGCATGGTAACGCTGGTCGAAATATTTATCGTGGTGGCATTCAACGATGTAAAGGGTATGGAGAATTGAACCGGGTACTCAAAGCTGACCTGAACTCCACATTGTTGGGCAACGGCAGGGCTCGTGGGATTCATCACAACAGCCTGCTGGCAATAAGTCTGCTGAACCAGATTGTCGTTCGGGTCAAGGTGCGATGCGAGTAGCGAGGGGGCGACGTAATTGGTGAATTCGTAAGTAGGGTTTGATATGCAAGCCGGCGAACTGGTGGTCCCTGCAGAAGTATATGTCTCGGTGGTTAGGTTTGCGGGATTGCAGGTTGCGCAAGAGGGCAGGACGGCGTAACGGGCCCCTTCTCGAGCGGCGCGCGTGATCGTTTCATAAATATCATAAGCACGCCCTAGCCAGAATATCCCCACCAGCAGCGTCAGAAGCAGCGGAAGAACGAAGGCAGCTTCAACCAGTTCAGCCGCTGAGTCTTCGGCCCATCTCCTCGCGAACCGCGCGGCGATGCGGCTCCTGAAATTCCTACTTGCAGCCATTTCCCCCTCCTCGTTCGCGCCAAACAGGAAACAGTTGACCAGGCTGGTTGCAGCATTCCACTTTTCACAAATACAATCCGAAAGCGCAACCCAACCTGAATGCCTTAGCTGGAATCCTCGCGGATGAAGAGCACTCGCAGTTCTTCGTTGTCACCGATGGCGCCCGGAACCAATGCCCGGACTTCCTCCGCCTGGACGTTCGAACCTCCATGCCTGCTGCGCGATAATGGCGCAGAAGCCAAGCCTCGCTCAGGCACCGCACACTGCCCTCTTGAGAAGTTCGCTCGTTGTTAGCGCGAGTTGAGATACGATTTCGCAGACCAGGCGCCCCGTGCATTATCACCGGCCCGTTGTCCGCCGATTGAATGTTGTCCGCTTCGATCAAGGGCAGCCTCGCTTCTTCTGACGGCCATCCCCTTATCTTCCTCGTGCGTTCCGCCATCAGCCTGGGCACGCGTCCGGCGGCATGGGCTAGCCCTCGGCACTTACCGCTCCGGCCGCCTGATTTGCGCCCGGACTTCGTGCACTTCCCCCAACGCTGATCGGCACAGAAACCTGAACCCCACTCGCCGAGCAGAGAGCAGAACCCTTCCAATTCAATTGACCGCAGACAGGGCAACTATACACCATCTAAGATTTTCGTCAAGTGCCAACGCATGTCCTATCTAATTTGTTACTGTGCAAGACTTTGCACATAATCATGATTCTGCTCAGCCTTGACGGGGACCCCGCCCCTGAGTGCGGAATTGGCGGGTTATTACGTGCCGGTGATCATTCGGAATCCTGACTGGCCGTGCCTACCTGTAAAACTCAATTATGGACGTTGCATGTCCAGGAAGGTCCATCGCCGGCCTTGCCAAAGGTTTTCCGGTGCGCAAGTTGATGATTCTTGTGGAGTGGAAATCCGGTTCAAGATTGAACCGCAGGGTTTGGCTGGAATTATTATAAAAGTAGCCGAGGTAGTTGCCGGAGTAGGGTGTCGCGCGAAACTCCAGAGCCGAAAGGACTTCCGACCCGGAGGAGGTCACTCGCAGCGGCGAACGGACGCCGGCCCGTGTGGCAAGAAGCGGCAGCAATTTAGCCCAGCTTGCCGCATCGAGGGGTGAAGCCAGCCAGTAAAGGTTACCTTTCCCCAACGTGATATGGATCAGCGCAGGGGAACCGTCAGAAAACCTGGCAAGTACCGAGCGCGAATCGCATCGGATAACCTGCCGCTCGCCAACCACTTTGAGCTGCGGAGATGTCTTGGAAAAAATGTCCTGCCGCTCAAGCTCAATAGAAGCACGGGGCAAATCGGTAAGGTTGTATTCGGTCACCTGTGTTTCGCCCCTCTTGAGCGTGGGCGGCACGCGGCGAAGGAGATGCAAGCCAAGCGATTCCATGGTGTTCGTGGGCCTGGCATACTCGTCCGCGAGCAGCGAATCCGGCCCAACCAGCAGGGTTCCACCTTCTCGGACCCAGGAAATGATCCGGCGCGTAACTGCGGGCGGCACGAATTGGGCTGCCGGCAAAACCAGGAGCTTTCGGCTGGCAAGGTCGCCTTGCAAAATCTTTTCTTCTGTCGTCAGGCCGACATAAACCCCTGCGGATTGCGATGAGTCATAGAGTTCCTCAAGAGAGAACAGATAGGGAAAGGTCCCGGTCTCCTTGGATTCCTCAGGAACATGCTGGAGCATTGAGGTTTTCGAGTAAAGGATAGCAACCTGCCGGGGAGCGTTTGCCAGGGCGACAATCTCAGGACTCAATCGCCGGACATCCAGCGTGACCCGCATGGCTTCGGCAATGTCACTGAGCGGAATGGTGTAACTCTGAGGGAAGGACGAGGCCCACTCATTGATCGGCTCATGCGGCGTCCAGCGCATCCGATTATTCCACCACCACATGGAAATAGCCGCGTCTCCGTGCAGAAAACTGGGAAGAAGCTGGTTAACCACGCCGTGGTACTCAAAATCTGCGACAGGCTTTGACCCCGCCAAGGCGTGCAAATACTCGGGCATCAGGGTATCCAGCCGGTAATTCTCCTCCAGTTCCACGGCGGTGATGCCGGAGTCGGCGAGGGCCTCCTCATCAACCGCTGTCCAGAAACGCGGGCTGAAAGCGTAAAAAGGAGACCCGACTGTCAAAGGCACCGAAGGCTGCGTTTTGTGAATTTCATCCCGCGTCCAGCGAAGCTGCTGCAAGAACCGGTACAGATTGAAGCTTGACCAGTCGTACCATAGTGCGCGATGAGATCCGGCTTCTTCAGGGTGCAGCATGGGCACGTCACTGAAGTTCGCGTATTTGGTTTGCCACGCCTGGTTTGCGGCCTGAATGCTTCCGTATTTCTGGCGCAGCCATGCGCTCCACATCTCCCCGGTGTAGCGGCAATAGCAGTTGTAAAAATACTCGAACCCCATGTTCTGGACAAGAAAGTTGTGGTCGCCGAGATGGGCATGTTCGTACTTGTCAATCATTTCAGCGATGGCAGCGCGGCTATGCGGACTTTCCAGGCAGACGTTAACTGCAGGGCCCAACACTTCCCAGGAGCTGCTGTCGCGCACGATATGGTCGGCCTGATTCCAGCCGACGCGATGGGTGTCAGGGTACTTCTGATAAGCTTGCCAGATAGGCTCGTGCTCAACGTTTTGGCGCGTGGCGCCGGCCACCAGTTGCGTGCCGTAATCCGTGGCACTGTCGGCGAACCAGTGCAGCAGCGGCCCCCGCCGGTTGTAAAGCATCCCAAGCAGAAGCAGGGGTTTGTGGCCTTCCCTAAAATAGCGATCGCGAATGGTCAGGTTGCTGTAGGGAGGCACGGCCGGCGCCGAAAGCGCCTGGCTCCTGCCCGCGAGTTCTTCCTGTAAATCAGCGGTCGCCTGGCGGGTTCCGGCAAGAAGGAAGTCCAGAGCTTTGCGCTGCTCCTGAGCACGGTCTTGCCAGAAGGCCACCAGCCGGGTATGAAAAGCCAGATCGGCTACGAATGGATAAATTTCCTGGTAGGCCGTGTCGATCTTTCGTTGTCGCGCCTGCTGGACAAGCCCGTTCAGTTGCTGGATGGCTTGCTCCACCTCTTTCCGCTCTCCCTCCAGTTGTGGAACGGCGGTTTTGAAAAGGAGATCTCCGTAAGGCTGCTTCTGGGCCACGGCCTCGCCAGTTGCCAGGCGCAGGTTCGTGAGCCTGGAAATTTTGTCCTGCTTAAATCTCAGAACCATGCCGTCTCGCAGAAAAAGCGGGCCGAAGAAAATTCCCAGATAGGCGATATTCTTTGGGCTCACGGCCTGATCATCCGGCGATCGCATATTCTCGAGGCTTACCTGCACCGTATTTTTGCCCGGGCCGATGACATACCCATCGAAGGTTCCCCCCGTGTAGGTTTGGTTTTCAGGGTGGCCAGCGCTGTCTGAAATCCGGACGTAAACCGAAAAGGGCTCCTTGTAGGGATTTTCAACGTCGAACTTCAGGGACTTCCATCGGCTCCAGTCCGTCACGGGAAGCCGGGCCGCTTCAAACCCGGTGTCTTCATAACCTTTCCAGAAGGTGGCCTCCAGCGTTCCGGATGAATTCGCTTTCAGGTCACAATGAGCCGTCTTCCAGTTTGACCGTACAGCTTCAGGGGCAAACAGCCCGGCGATTCCCCCGTTGCCAGAGTTCGAACATGACGTGGAAGTGAGCAGCCAAAGTGCAATGATGGCTGCCGATAAAAAAACTCGCGTGCTTGTTTTCATAAAACGCCTCTGGATAATGGTGTTAAGATTGGGCCAAGCTATACGGCTGCAATCAAGGCAAGTTTCACCCGTTCAACGGGTAGGAGTATACAACCTTTTGGCAGGTCCCCAAAATCGATTGCATTTATATCCCTATCTGCTCACTCTGGAGTCGACTATGAACAGAATCATGAAATCTGAAATAGAAGGTAATAGAATTCGATTGCTCTTTTGCACGTTTCTTCTCGTTTCTCTCGCCGGGATGGGAATAAGCTGCACGGGGAATCAGCCGTCGAAGGCCAACGTAACCACGGTTACTTCCTTTGAGTCTCAAACCGATCTTCAGCAGCTTAAAGCGACGGACGCCAGGGCTTCGCTTACGACGGAAAATGTGACGAACGGACAACACGCGCTGAATGTGGAATTCAGCAATCCGGAAACAGCGACAATTGAGCTGGGCTCCGGGACCAAGGGTTGGGATTGGGAGAAATATGGAGCAGTTGCCGTGGATCTGGCCAACCCGTCCGGTAAGGAAATCGAAGTTGGCATGCAACTGGACACTGAAGAGCCCGGCGCCGGCCCCGGCCACTGGTCGGCCAGATACAGCGGCAACGTAGGGCCGCATGCGACGGTCAGTTACTACTACGCGTTTGGCCCCACTTCACCTATTGCCAATGGAATGCGCGGTGGTCCGCCGACGGTGGCGGGAATTCTGCCTTTCAGTATGATTCCGGGAGCGGATAGGCCGGTAACCGCTAACAATGTCGCAGGTCTGAAACTCACGTTCCAGCACGATGCCGACACACAAAGCGTCGTAGTTGATAACATCCGTCTTCTTCCACCCTTTAACAACGACGGCATCGTGGACCGTTTCGGCCAGTACACGCATGCAGACTGGCCAGGCAAGGTACACAACCTGCAGGACCTCCTGGCCCAGAAGAAGCAGGAGGAAGCAGACCTCAAGGAGCACCCCACACTTCCTGATCACGACGCGTATGGAGGGTGGGCAGCAGGCCCTCATGTGGCTTCAACGGGGTATTTCAGCACAGTGAAGCGCCATGGCAAGTGGTGGCTTGTTGATCCGGATGGCCACCTGTTCTTTTCGATGGGGATTGACGTGTTCAACGTCAACCCGAATGGGGACGCCTACACTTTTGTGACCGGCCGCAAAGAAATGTTTACCTGGCTGCCGAAACCAGGCGATCCGTTGAGCAAATTCTATAGTGACGACAAGCATGTGGTCTACGGCCCAACCCATGCAGGGCAGACTTTTGGGTTTTACACAGCGAACCTTGAAAGGAAATATGGCGCCAACTGGCAGAAGGAATGGCAAACTATCGCCCTTGAACGGCTGCGGGCATGGGGATTTAACACCATTGGCAACTGGTCCGATCCGGCCCTCTACGCTTACAAGCAAGTCCCTTATGTCGCCACCATCTCGATTCATGGCCACTTTGCGCATGTCCCCAGCGGAAATGATTACTGGGGGCCAATGCCCGATCCGTTCGACCCGCAGTACGTAGCAGCGGTTAATCAGGATGTTGGTGAAGTAACCCGACCGCACCGTGATGATCCCTGGTGTATCGGCTATTACGTCGACAACGAGCTATCGTGGGGCGGCGGCACAACGGACAGAACACACTATGGTCTTGCATACGGCGCGCTCTCCGCTGACGGCAAGCTGCCCGCCAAACGGGCGTTCATTAAACAGTTGCAGGCACACTACGGAAGCATCAAGCAACTGAACAAGGCCTGGAACGCTCAATTTGCCTCATGGCCCGGTTTGCTGGACCAGCCCTATCAGCCGCCTGAGACTTTGAATCCGAAAATGAGGAAAGACTTCAGCAATTTTCTGACGCTGGACGCGGACCAGTACTTCAAGGTAATACGGGACGCCATCAAGAAATACGATCCGCATCACATGTATCTCGGAGCCAAATTTGCGTGGCGTACCCCGGAAGCTGTGGGGGCTTCGGCCCGCTATTGCGACGTGGTCAGTTTCGACATATACAAATCGCACGTTGACCCGAAGGAGTGGGCCTTCACAACAGACCTCAACAAGCCCTGCATGGATGCCGAATTTCATTTTGGAGCTGTCGACCGCGGCATGTTCCACACGGGGCTTGTCTCAACCCCGAACCAGCACGCGCGGGCGGCCATGTACAAGCAGTATCTTGAGAGTGTCGAAGCCCTGCCGGCATTTGTCGGCTGCCAGTGGTTCGAGTATTACGACGAACCGCTCACCGGCAGAGCCGGCGACGGCGAAAACTATAATATCGGATTTGTCTCCGCCACTGACACGCCTTATCGCGAGATGGTGGAAAGCGCCAAAGCCGTCAGCGCGGAGGTTTACAGGCGGCGAAGCGGAGAGTAGGAATTACCGCAAACTAAGACGGCCTGACCGGCCTCTTCACGCCCCGGTCTCGGCAGTGGAAGAGTCCCTGAAAGGAGTTGTTGAAATGGCAAAGTGTCGGAAGCCGCTCCATTCATTGCTGGTCGCATTTCTTCTGGTATCAACCCCAGTGCTCTGGGCACAAGCGCAAGCGCCGGTGCGCATTTGGGAGGCGCCGTTGACGTTGCCGACCTATAAAATTGGCCCGCCTGAGCAATCTCCCATGTTCTTTGCCGGGCGAATCTACCAGGGCGCTGCGGGCAAGATTTATCCTTATCCGCTCTATGACAAAATTCTCGACGTTCGGGGCGACGAAACCTACCAGGCGGACTTTCTCGAGAACAAGTACGTGAAGATCGCGGTGCTTCCCCAATTGGGCGGGCGCGTGCTGTCAGCAGCAGACAAAACGAATGGCTACGATTTCGTCTACCGACAGACGGAGATCATGCCGGCGCTGATCGGCATGATCGGGGCCTGGATTTCCGGCGGCATGGAATGGGACATCCCGAGCCATCACCGCTCCACCAGCTATCTCCCGGTGGCGCACCGGCTGGTGAAGAATGCCGATGGCAGCAGCACCATCTGGGTCGGCGATATAGACCTGCAAACGAATATGCAGTGGCTGGTGGGGCTTACGCTTTATCCAGGCAAGTCTTACTTGAAGGTGACAACCAAGCTGCTGGACGGGGCGCCCATCGTTCAGTCGTTTCTGGATTTCACGAACGCCGCGATGCATGTAAACAAGAACTACCAGGTGATCTTCCCGCCCGACACACAATTTGCTGTGTACCACGCCAAGGTACAGTTCACTCACTGGCCGGTATCACACGAGACGTTTATGGGAGTGGACTATACGCGTGGAGTGGACGTCAGCTGGTGGAAGAACAATCCGGCCAGCATGTCGTTTTTCGCCTGGAATTTTGATGGCGATTTCTTCGGCGGTTACGACCACGGGGTGAATGCGGGGACCATCTGCATCCAGAACCACAATGTTTCACCCGGGGCCAAATTCTTTGAGTGGGGCAATGGTCCGTCCGGAGAATTGTGGGACAAAATATTGGACAGCCAGGGGCCCTATCTCGAGCTGATGTCGGGCAACTACTCGGATAACCAACCCGACTACAGTTGGATTGAGCCTTATGAAACGAAGGTTGCAGACCAATACTGGTATCCCATCCGCGGCATCCGTGGGGCAAAAAACGCGAACCTGGATGGAGCTGTCAATCTTCAGATCGAACCCTCGGGAAAGGTCTTTTTGGGCTTCTCCACGACCCAGGCTTTTGATGGCGCGAAAGTGGTTCTGAAGGGAGACGGGAAAACCCTCTTTGAGCAGACGATTGACATCAATCCCGGAACACCTTTCACCCACGAGCTTGCTTTGCCGGCCGGAATGGCGCAATACGGTTTGAAGGCCACGCTCCTGGATTCCAAAGGGAATGAACTAGTGAGCTACCAGCCGGTGAAGCTGACGGCAGGAGCGATGCCGCCCACGGTGACTCCGCCCGAGCCGCCCGCCGGGATCAAGACCGTTGACAAGCTCTACCACACGGGTTTGAGGCTGGAGCAGTTCCACAATGCGACCATGTCACCCTTCCCTTATTACGAGGAGGCCCTGCGCCGCGATCCTGAAAATTACGAAGTGAACACGGCCCTGGGCCGCATTTATTGCCAGCGCGGAGAATGGCAGGAGGCCATCACGCACCTGAACCTGGCGCTGCATCGCGCGACTTACAACTACACGCGTCCCAAGGACGGTGAGGCCTATTATTATCTGGGCGTCGCCGAGAGAGGCGAGGGACAAAACCAGCAGGCGGAGAACGCGTTTTACCGCGCCTCCTGGAGCGAGGCGTGGACGGCAGCAAGCTATTTTCAACTCGCGGAACTGGAAGGCCAGAAAGGCAACTGGGCCCAGGCGGCCGCCCTCCTCGATCATTCTCTTGACTACAACATGCAAAATGCCAAGGCCTGGGACCTGAAGGCCGTGGCGCTCAGGAAGCAAGGGCAAGGTCAGGAGGCCGAGCAGGCCGCCAGGAAGGCCCTGGCTATCAATTCCCTCGATCTTTGGGCCGGAAATGAACTGAAGTTGATGAACGCCAGCGACCAAGCGAAGATCGCCGTGGGCGACTCATTGCAATCGAACCTGTGGCTGGCGCTTGATTATTACCACGCGGGGCTCGCGGGCGAATCCGAAGCGGTCATCAATAGGGAGGTGGCCGAAAGCCCTGATCCAGCAAAGGTCAACCCGCTTCTCTATTACTACCTAGGCTATTTTGCGCAGCAGCTCAATCAGCCGGGCGAAGCTTCCAAATACTTCAGCCTCGCGCGGAAAATGCCTTCGACTTACGTGTTCCCATTTCGGGTGGAGACTGTCAAGGTGCTTGAAGCAGCAATGAAAGCCGACCCGGGAAACGCGCGCACGCCCTATTATCTTGGCAACAATCTGTACTTTCTCGATCAGCCCGAGGCCGCCACCAGGATGTGGAAGAAATCAACTGACCGGGACAGCTCGTTCGCGCCGGCGTGGCGCAATCTTGCCTTTGCTTCCGAGCATGAGGAGAAGAACACGGCAAAAGCCATTTCAGCCATGGAGAAAGCGGTGGATCTGGACAAGGCCAACGCTTATTACCGGTACGAACTCGACGTGCTGTACGAAGAGGGTAATGTCTCACCGCAGAAGCGCCTGGCATCGTTTGATGCCGGCCAGGCCGGAGTCGCCAGGCGTTCCGACGCGCTGATGCAGGAAATTCGCGTCAACGTTCTGCTGGGACGTTACGATCGCGCCATCGAGTTGCTGAAGGGCCATGAATTCCACAATTGGGAAGGCGAAGGCGACATCCATGATGTTTATATGGACGCCTACCTTCTGAGAGGCAACAGGGAGTTCAGCGTGGGCAAGTATCAGGAGGCGCTGCAGGATTACAAAGCTTCGCTTCTCTACCCCGCGAACCTGGAAGTCGGGCAACCATATCGCCAGGCGAGGCTGGCGCAGGTTGATTATCTGATGGGTGTGGCTGAGGAGAAGCTTGGGAATAGCATAAAGTCCCAGGAGTTATTCAACGAGGCCCTGGCCTCCGACTCGCGCTTTATGGACCCTGAGATGGAGTATTACCAGGGCCTTGCAGCATTGAAGCTGGGCCGGAGCGCCAAAGCACAGCAACTGTTTGACGGCCTGATCGCGCGGGGCGAAAAGATGTCGGCCGGGAACGCAGATTCCGGGTTCTTTGAGAAGTTCGGGAATGGCAGGTCAGAACGCCATTTGACGGCCGACGCCCACTTCCTGATCGGTTTGGGAAACCTTGGAAAGGGGCAGACGGAAAAGGCGCGGGAAGAGTTTCAGGAAGCCTTGAAAATGGACATCAACCACCTGGGTGCAACGGCCCAATTGATGGCAATGTCTGGCGCGAACACGACGGCTTCGCGATAGAACTGTCCAGGGCACATTTCTAGCTCTGGAGCCAGACGCAGAAAAGGTGCGATGGGCGACGGTTGGTACCGGCTGCAGGCGGCTGCTATTATGCGGGCATCCGCTTAAGTTAAACGCCAAAAAGTGGGCACGGACGATCGTCAATGCTGAAATGGCTCCCACCAGCCCGCTAGCACATCCCAAGAGTTAACTCATTTAGGAACAAAAGAGGAAATGGCGCGCCTGGAGGGGCTCGAACCCCCGACCTACAGATTCGAAGTCTGCCGCTCTATCCAACTGAGCTACAGGCGCGTGAATTCAACTCTAGCAGCTTGGTGCTATTCGTAGCAACAGGACCTCGCCACAGCGGAACACCGCTCCTACACCTTCCGGGCAGCTATCCGCAGGGTTGCTGAATCAAGGCCTGGAGTGATCGCCCTGACGACAATTTCGCCGGCTTTGCCGGTGCTCTGAACATTGATTGCAGCAGTTCCGGATATGGCGTCGATCTCCTTCGCGCCACCCAGCAGGCGCCCCGGGCCGGTTGCGGAAAATGCTATCCAGTTCTGCGCCGTTGGGACCACTGTTCCGGCGGAATCAACCACGTCCGCCTGCAGGAACACCACATCAGCACCATCTGCAGCGATGAATTCCTTGTCCGGCTTCAGAACAACGCTCTTTGCTGCGCCGGCGGTCCGAATCTCGTGGCGGACCGTCACGCTTCCTTTCTTGCCAACTGCCAGCAGGTTCCCCTGCTGATAGGCAACATCGTCCCAAACAAAGGGCGGGTGCAGAAGGTGCGCTCCTGGCAGTTTTGCTTTGGCAAATTGATCGCTCAGTTGCTCGGGCTCATGGTATTTCTCCACGAGCTGCTGGAAGTCCTGCCACACGCGGTCCTGCGCCGCCGGCTGGTGAACTCCCAGGCTGTGGCCGTTCAGAAAAAGCTCAACCGTATCGCAATTGCTATAAATTCTCACGTTGTGGCTGCGGCCCGCATCTTCAGGCCAGGTCCAGTGGCCCACGATATGGATCATGGGCTTCTCTGTCCACTGGGACTGCAGAAAAAAATAGGTGTTCTTGGGGATGCGCCACATGTCAGAAACGCCCAGGTAGTCGTTGAAGGGCCAGCGTAGATTCAGCCGCCCGTCATCAGGGGCCCACAGACTTCTAGTGACGGAGCCATTCGGCTCGCCGCAGTCAAACATGCACCACTTGGCCGTGCCAAGCCACGGCAAGGCATTCCACTGCATCAGGAGGCCTTCCTGGCTCAAGGCCATCTCACTATCTGACACGGCCTGGATTCTGCGATCCTCGATCAAGGCCGGGCCTTCCCGGCCGCGCTCGCAGGAAATGGCTCCCCACTCGTTCCAGATGTACATTTTTTCTGGTTGTTCTTTGTGGGCCTGTAAAAGATCATCGTAACTGGTCGCGTCCAGAATGTCGGTGACGTGCGGGCAGCGGCCCGCCGTCCAGCGGGCGGGGTCGAGCGTGTGCGTATAGTCGGAGAGTTCCACAAAGTCTTCGGGATACTTGTAGGAGCTTAAATCATCCGCAAACCCCCAGATGATGACTGAAGGCCGATTGCGGTCCCGCTCGACCATCTCTCGCAACTGGTGTTTCAGATTGTCCGTGAGCGGCCGGGGAAATCTCGTCGTGTAGACCGGCTTGCTGCCTTCTTCATCGGGCGGGTAAATGTGAACCGCAATGTTCGGGACCTCCTCCCACACCAGGATGCCCAGCTCGTCACAAGCGTTGAGAACGGCAGGGTCCTGCGGATAATGCGCCGTACGGATAAAGTTCGCTCCCATCTCCTTTATCAGGCGCACATCCTTGATGCCGACGGCCTCCGGCGCCGCATCGCCCAGGAAGCCGTAGTCCTGCCGCCTGTCCACTCCGTGCAGATTAATCGGCTTCCCATTTAAAACGAAGCCCGATGCGTCGTGGCCCATAAAACGGATTCCAAACCGCGTTATATGCCGGTCCAGCGTCCGATCGCCTTCCAATAAGGTCGTCACCAGATGATAAAGGTAGGGAGAATCGGGAGACCAAAGTTGCGGCTCACTGATCGCCTCCGTCTTCTGGTCAAAGGATTTCTCCTGGCGTCCCCCAATCCCGGCTTCTGCCTGCACCTTTGCCCTGGATTTCCCTGCCGCGTCCACGACCTCGCTCTCCACTCGGACCTTGCGCAGGGAACCGCTCTGGTTCTCCACCCAGGTGCGAATGCGCACGACCGGCCGCGCTTCGTCGCCCTCAAACGTGACCCACGTTCCGTTGTAGCGAACGTGCACGGGGTCCATCACTTCCAGCCAGACGGAACGATAGATCCCTCCATAATTGGCAACGTTTCTCTCCTCGGCTGGCGCAATGAAAGGCGAAAGGACGTCATCTACTTTCACGGCAATCACGTTCGATTTGCCGGACTCAACCGCATCCGTGACGTCGAATGCAAAACTCGTAAACCCGCCTGTGTGCCGGCCCACGTGCCGCCCGTTGACCCACACGTCGGTTATTTGAAAGGACCCATTGAAGTGCAGCAGCAGCCGGCGGCCGCGCCAGCCTTGAGGAACTTCGAGAATTCGCCGATACCAGCCAACGCCACGAAAATGTCCTGGCGCTGCAAAGGGATTATCGGGGCTGGCATCCCAGGTGTGGGGAAGCGCGGCTTCCTGCCAAGCGCTGTCGTTGTAGCCCGGCTTCTCCGCCCCAATAAATTCCGGTTCGATTCCAGCGCCCGGCGTTCCCTGCCGCTTGAATCGCCAATCCGAGTTGAGCGACACCGTGATCCGGTGACCGGGACCTGCCTCTTCGCCACCCGGGCCAGTTCCGCCCGGTTCCGCGGCGAATGCGCGCAATCCGCTCATCTTGCCGGCGGCAACTCCCGCCACCGAGGATTCGATAAACTGCCTTCGCGAAATTCCCTTCCTGGCCATCGCAGTCCTCTTCTTGCCGTCAAGTTACGAATGGAGACCGAACACCCGCTGCGCGTAGATACGGCTGAGCCGCAGATCTTCCTCGAGCGGCCTAGTGACGACAGTCTGCTTCATATAGGCGAGTTCCACAACCAGCAGCGGCTTCAGATTGATCTGCTTGAGATACGAAGCGATTTGCCGGTAATCAATGTCGCCGCTCGTAAAGGATTCAAGCCACGCTTTATGCTGTGAATTCCTGAGGTGCAGGCTGGCCACACGCCGGCCAGCTTCCCGCAGCAATTCCATCGGATTCTGGCCACCCTGGTAAACCCAATCGATGTCGAGGCAGATCCATACATACTTCGGGCCAGGGTGGTGAAGGTTGTAGCGCCATTCGCGCGCGTGGTCGGCCATCTGCGGCGCGTGTGCATGGGTCCAGAATTGAAAACCACGGTCCGCAAGCTCGCGGCCCAGAAGGTCGAGCATCTTTACCTGCACAGCCAACTCGGCGTCAGTTTTGGGCACGTCGTGCGGCTTCGGAGCCGGATTGTTTACGACGGCCCGGCAACCCAGTTTCCTGCACAACTGCGCAATCTCCAGGGCCTGGCTGATAGTGCGGTCGGCCAGGTCGTGCCTGTGCATCGCCCCGCCTACATAAACCGATGGCATTCGCAGACTGTTTGCCTCCACCAGTTCCAGCACGCGGCCGCGCAGCTCCGGTGTCAGGAAGCCCTGATTCAGTTCGATATTCTGATATCCGGCTTTTTGTGCCATCGGAAAAATTTCATCGAGGACGTCGGCAAGTTTCCTGTGCTGCCTCTCGGCGTATTGTTGAAAGATGTACCCCTCTACTGACAGCCTGCTGCTTTGGTGGCGCTTGGCGGCCAGGCCCATCAATGCGGCGGGGCCCATCAACAGAAGATCACGACGTTTCATGGTTCTCATTTGCTTGAAAGTATGCGGCGCAATAGTGCGGGTCATCTTTTCGCAAGACTCGCGCTTGTCCATCGTTCTCCGCACCGCAGCACTCGATGCGGCTGGCTGATCGCTTGCGCCGCTTCGACAAATTCACTCGGATCGGCCGTGTTGAAGGTGAACATTTCATAATGGCAGGGAACGACGACACGAGCACCGATCGCCTTCCCAAGTCCTGCAGCTTCACGGGCGTTCAGGTTGCCGGCCACGCGGCGCTCTGGGGCACGGCCATTGATGGGCAGCAGCGCGACGTCGATTGGAAATTGCCGCAGCCGCTCCGGCATACCCTCGTAAAGAAGTGTGTCACCGCTGTGATAAATCGTCCAAGGGCCGAATTGCACAACATAACCCAGGTATTCCGGGCCCACCCGTTCATGCGCGGCGGGGACCGCCGTCAGTTTGAACTCTCCAACCGTAATGGACTCGCCGTCCCGCAGACCCAGCGGCAGTTGCGGATCGATGCTCAGGCGTTCGGCCACAAACTGCCGGTTCGCTTCCGGGATAACAATTTTTAATTCGGGATTAACCTGCAGCAACGGGCGCAGCGTTTCGCCGTCAAGGTGATCGGTATGGTTGTGGCTGGACGTAACCACGTCAATAAAATCCAGTCGCGACGGGTCAACGACCCGCGCAGTCATCCGTACATGTGGTTTGTTGGTTGCCGCGTACTTTCTGGTGAGCGAGTCGGATAAATAGGGATCCAGCAGCACGTAGCGGCCGCGCCACTGGACCAGAAATCCGCTCTGCCCAAGCCACCACAGGCGGAAATTGTCGTCGTTCACGTCGGCGGCGCGAACATCCGCCAGGAATTCATCGTCCTGCAAAACCGGCTGGATCATTCGAAGCCCAGTTCCCTGCGGACGATTTTCACTCCGTCCAAAAGGGATTTCAATTTCCGTCTGGACGCCCAGCGCGCCGTCTGGCTGAGCCCGCAATCAGGGGCCAGCAACAGGCGCCCGGCAGGCACAAAACGCAGGCATTCGCGGACGCGCGCGGCAACAGCTTCGGGTGTCTCGATATAGTAACTCTTCACATCGATCACGCCCACGGCCACATCCATCCGCCCAGCCACAGGCTTGATCAGTTCCAGCTCTGCGAACTCGCGGCTGGCCATTTCAAAATGCATCTCGTCGACTGGCATATCCAGGAAAGCCGGAAACATCGGTGCATACCGACGCGGCGCAACCGCGCGGCCCTTATAGTTCCCAAAGCAGAGGTGCGTAGACAGCCGGCAACGGCCCTGCACGCCCTCCACCGTTCGACGGAAGATATCCACGAACCGCCGAGGGTCTTCCCGGTGCGCGTAGCAGCTCATGGACGGTTCATCGACGCAGATTTCCGGGCATCCTGCCTGCACCAGTGACTCGAGCTCGCACCGCACGATGGGAATAAGCGCCTCCGTGAGGGCAAAGCGGTCCCGATAAATTTCATTCGGGACCAGCCGGCCACTCAATGTAAATGGGCCGGGCACGCTGACTTTGAGGACCGCGCCCGCGGGTGCGATTCGCTTCAGCCGTTCAAAGTCGCGGACCGCACCGAGACCGTTCGGGGCCTCAATTCTCCCCGTTACCAGGTGCTTTCCGCGCTGGTCGTGTCCTGGCGGACCAAATCGGCGCACATTCCCAGCTTCGGCGGAAATCCCACTGAGGAAGCCGTAAAAGGACAGGTTAAAATCCAGCCGCGTCTGCTCGCCATCGGTAATCACGTCAAGGCCTGCGTCGAGTTGGTCCTTCACGGCGGTGGCGACGGCATCATCCAGCATCTCTTCCAGATCGGCTGGGCCGAACTGGTCGAGATGCACAGAAGCAAACTCCAGCCATCCCGGGAAAGGATAGCTGCCGATCACCGTGGTTCGCAGAGGTTGTTTTTCCATAACTCAGCCTGTAACGGACCAGCCGCCGTCAACGGCCAACACCTGGCCTGTTACGTGCCGGGACCGATCGCTCAGCAGAAACAGCGCAGTCCGGGCCACGTCCTCGGCCTCGAGAAGTCCACCGCTCAACGGCTGCTTTTGCCGGATAAAATCCACGACTTCCTCATCCGCTTGCGCGCGGGCGCTCATGGGAGTCTTTACCAGGGCGGGCGCGATCACGTTCACGCGTATGCCGTTTGGCGCGTAATGCGCCGCCATGGCCCGGCTCATGGAAATGATGGCGCCCTTGCTGGCAGCGTAGGCATGAGTCGCGAAATGCCCCGGCTCAGGAGAAAACGCCAGCACACTCGCCATGTTCAGAATCGCCCCGCCGCGCCCCGCTTCGAGCCAATGGCGAACTGCAGCACGGCACATCAGGAACGTTGGCCGGGCATTCGCAGCAAGCGTCTTATCCCAGCCTTCCACCGTGCATTCGTGGACAGGTCCATCGCCAAAGCGCCGCCCGCTTGCTCCCGCCACGTTAAAGAGCGCATCAAGGCACCCAAAATGGTTTAGGCAGCCTGCTACCGCTCCCTCAGCGGCAGAAGGCTCCCGCAAATCACCAGCGAAGTATCCCGATTTCTCGATCCGGGCGCTCAAGTCGCGACATTGCTTTTCTTCAAGACCTGCAATAAAAATCCTGTAGCTTTCCCGGCCTGCCAGCAGCGCCGTGGCTTCGGCAATTCCGCTTGAACCGGTAATCAGCAGAACGTCGTCCATACGAACCGGCAATCAGTACTTGACACGCACCCAGCGCGACGAACGCATGGACTGGTAACCCGCATCGAGCACACAGTTGACAATGTACCCGTCCTGAAAAGTTTCGCGGGGCGTCGCGCCGTTTTGCACACACTCGACAAAGTGCTTCATCTCGGCCTGATATCCGTAGGCAAAAGCCTCTTCCGGAAGCGGCCGCGTCCAGCCAAAATCAATCTCTGCTTTTTCGACTACGTATCCGGCAGATCGCGTGGAAAAATTCGTGATCGGAGTTCCGCGCGTAACGTCGGTGAAAATCGAGCCCTCCGACCCGTGAACTTCGTTTCGGAGGTCAAGTCCGCCCTTGGTGGTCCACGAAAGTTCGCAGTGGCCGATGCCGCCGCTCGCAAACTTGAGGACCAGCAAAGCATTGTCTTCACCCTTGGTCTTTTTGTGATGGACCAGCCGCGCGCCCCAGGCCATCACCTCGACGATGGGATCGTCCGTTCCAAAAAAATATCTTGCCGCGGCAATGCAGTGGCAACCTAGGTCGTTCATAGCGCCGCCGCCCGTCTTCTTTATATCCCAAAAGTGCGGGCTGTGCGGGCCGCCGTGCGATTCCCTCGAGCGCACCCACAACACGCGACCGATGCCGCCCCGCTCGATGGTCTCGCGGGCCCGCATGACGCAAGGCGCAAAGACTTCCGTTTCCGCATACCCATGCATCGCGCTCGAACGCCTTGCGGCATCGAACATGGCTTTGGCTTCCCGCCGGTTCCGGGCCAGCGGCTTGGTGCAAACCTGGTTTTTCCCTGCCCGGGAAAGCGCGAGAGAGACCGGGAGATGCGCCTCATTAGGCAGGGCGATTACGTAAAGGTCAATATCGCTTCGAGCGATCAGCTTTTTCAGATCGGTAGTGGATTCGGGAATGGCCCACCGTTTTGCAAACTGTTTAGCCCGCTGGGACGTGCGCGAAAAGTTTACTGCCACCTGCTGTCCGTTCACGTTGGCGAGGCCCTGCAGATAAAAATCGGCCACAAAACCGGATCCGAGCATGGCGATGCGGACATTACTCATAGAGGTGGCGGAGGCTCCTTCGATACGCTTCGTAAAAGCGCTCCAACTGCTCTTCGGCGCTGGTGTTTCCCACAAACTGGTGGCTGGGCAACAACTCCGGCTTGATGCCGCGGGCAAGCAAACGTTCGGCCACTTCGCTGCGCAGCATGTTGATAATCGCCGCGCCCGTCACCGTTGAGGTGGGTCCGGTGCGCCATTCGAGGCCGGGCAACTCCACGACGCAATCGCCCGGCGGGCAATGATTATCAATCACCACATCCGCAAAATCGATGAGCTTTTTGCCTGATGAGTGTGCGGGCTTGGACTGTTCCGAGTGGCCGCGGGACACAATGGCGATGACGGGCAACCCGCGCTTGCGCGCGCCCGCGGCCATCTCCACAACCACGGGGCGGATGCCGCTGGTGGAAATAATGATGAAGGCGTCGTGTGGCCCAAAGCGGAATCCCTTGAGGATCTGCTCGGCGTACCCTTCATATTTCTCCAGGTACAGCGGGGCCCGCAGGCCGTTGGGGCCCACAATCGCTGCATGGTTTGAAAGTGAATTTTCGACCAGGGCAACGAAGCCCGGAAAACATCCCTGGCGGGGTGTCATTTCCTCACACATCATGCGCGAGTGGCCATTCCCAAACAGAAAAACCAGCCCGCCCTGGGCTATGGACGAGGCGCAGATTTCCGCGGCCTTCTGAATAACCGCCATTTCCTGCTCTCGCACTTCTTTGAGCAGTTGAAGCGTCTTATCAAAATATTGTTCGGCAGCACTCATTTTGATCACCGCACGTACCGTAATAACGCAACGGGGTCAATCCCTGCGGTTCCTCAGGCCTAAAAAACAACTCGTTCCGCTGCCGGCGACTTTTCGCGCGGCACTCCGGTATTGACAACCCGCCACCGTTCGACTATGAAGGTACCACCATGTCGAACGAACAGAAAAGCTCGCCCCCCTGGAACGTTCTTGGGCTGGATGTCGGTGGGACCGAAATCAAAGCAGCCCTCGTAAACAGCAAAGGCGATATCATAACATCTCACAGGGCCTCCACGCCCGCTACGTTGACGGCTTTCCAGGAAACAATCCGCACACTCGCGGCAAAGCTCCGCCTCAGTGAGGTCAGCATCAGAGGCGCAGGCATTGGCTGCAAAGGCATCGTCGACCCTCACACGACGGAAGTGCTTGCGCTTCCGGGGGACCTGAATTACCTGGAAGGGCGCCGGCTGAGTGAATTGATCGCGCCGATTGTCAACGCTTCCTGTCCTGTGGCCGCAGATAACGACGCGCGCGTGGCGTTGATAGGAGAGCACGTCTGGGGAGCGGCAAAGGGGCGGCAATATGCCATGATGCTGACACTGGGAACCGGCGTTGGCGGCGCTGTGCTCGCTGACGGGAAAATCATGCGCGGTACCGGAGGAGTGGCTGGACACCTGGGGCACATCACGATTGATCCGAATGGCGCCCTCTGCATTTGCGGGAACCGCGGATGCCTGGAAACCGTCTTTTCAGCACGCGCCATTGAGGCTGAGGCGTTTGCAGCCATCCATCGCGGGATCAGGACGCTACTTCAAGATATGAAGTCGCCACCGAATTGCGGTGACATCTTTGAATGCGCTCGAAAGGGCGATGAAGTCGCGCGGATCATCATCGAGCGCGCCACATTGGTCCTGGGAAGCGCTATCGCAGGCCTGGTCCACGTGCTCGATCCTGAAATCGTCATTCTGGGCGGACAAATTTCCCGCGCTGGGGACTTTCTCCTGGATCCGATTCAACGCGAGGTTGACCGCCGCACCCGATACCTGCTGCGCCGGCAGGTCCCAATTGTCAGGGCCCAGATTGCTGAACCTTCCGGCGTGGTGGGAGCCGCTGCGCTGGCAATTGAGGCAGTCCTGGGCGCAGATGCAAATTCAGGCGCCTGAGTCCGCGCGGACCATTCGACAATTCGACCGGGAGGAGTTGGGAGCATTAGTCCAACCCAGTCCTCTGAAGGACCTCCCGGAGGTATCTCTTTCCACAAAAAATACCTCCGGGCAAATTCCTGCCCGATCAACGGCACGCGCTGCTGCCAGCTATCTCTTCTTTTTGGGGGGAACGACCGCGTCCTTAAATGCCTTGGCGAGACGGAACTTCACCACAGTCCTGGCCGGAATCTTAATGGCGGCTCCGGTCTGAGGGTTCCGGCCTGTCCTTGCCTTGCGGTGCGCCTTCACGGACTTTCCCAGCCCGGGAACGACGAACTGGCCGTTGTTCTTGGTCTCCTTCTCGGCCAGTGCCGCCAGTTCTTCCAGAACGGCCGCAGCCTGCTTCTTTTGCAACCCGGTTTTGTCCGCCAGGTGAGCCACAATCTTCGATTTCGTCATCATCTTTATTTTCTCCTCTGCTGCTGAGCCTCAACTTAATATTGGGCCCGCAATTTGCCGAATGTATTTCAACAGCGCCTGCCTGTCAAGCTAACTTTCAAATGAAAACCAGCCCGGCCCTGACGGCCTTCAGGCCACTATTTTCGGAATCCTTCCGCTGGGTGTTTCCAATTTGCTCACATAGATTACCAGTATTGCCTGACGGTGCGCAATGGCGTTTGTTCCTGCGCGGCCGGTCGAATTCGCGCGTCACCTTTTTCGAAAATTTGAGCTGACGCTACGAACATTCCTCCCCTCAAAATAACCTGCCGCTTTGATAAAGCGGGAACTCGTTCTCCGGGAATGACGATGCCAACCAGGTTCAGAGGATCGGACGCGGAAAGGACTACCTGCTCAGAGGAGGAGGGAGAGTTACGCATGGCGCGGAGAGATTCCACGGCAACGGGCAATCCAAATTGTTCACCGAGAAAGCCGTCCACAAAGCGCCCGCCACGCACTTCGCCGCGGTCTTCCATGCGGCGAAACGCCTGCAGCAACTCACGCCACTTGAGCGGGAAACTTTCGCGGACGGTGAGTTCACGGAAGACCACGCCGTAACGATCCAGCAGCGCCTTGCAGATGGAACCCATTGCCCGCAGGCGATCCGGCGCCTCGGTGGAGAACAGGACCGACCAGCGGCCCGTGCTGTGCCTCGGGCGTGTGGCACGTCCCCTTCCCTGGCCAGAGCGACGCTTGGGATCGATCAACGCTCGCAGATTGTCGAACCCGTCGGCCGTGACCCGCCCCGCCGCCACCAGTTCCCACAGCGCGGTTTCCACCTCCGATTTCAGCCGTCCGCTACCCCGAACGATATCCGCAAAAAAAGAAGCTCCACGCTGCTCCAGGAATTCAAGCACCTGGCGCCCGGCATGGCTCAGCCCTGCTGGCCGGTCGCCAGGGGCAGGGCTGCCCAAGCCGATCCAATCGGCCTCCTCACGCAAAAAGAACGAAATAGGAGCAACACTGGATGGCACCACGCGCTGGCGGGCCGCCTCCCTTTCATTACCGCCTTCCGCCTGGACCAGGATAGCCGGATGCGGCGACATTCTTCCCCACCCCACCGCACCCGTCAGGCAGAGGCGATCCAGCAACTGAGGATCATAATCCGCAACACGCCGCGCCAGAATCTGCGGCTCCCAGGCATTGGCCGGAATTTCAAAGCCCTGCATCTGCCGAAGAACTTCCAGCAGCCCGCGCTCGCCGTGCGCCTGCGTCCCCGGCGCCAGGTGCTGCCAATGGAGAAGCCAATTCATAAATTGGGCCGGAGTCACGGGAGCAATCTGCGCCCGCAGCGTTCCCAGCGTCAGGCGATGGATACGCGACAGCAGCCGGCGTTCGCACCATTCCTCCGCATCCGGCCGCGTAAAATGCCCGCGCAGGATGTTTCCACCCGCTTCCAATCTCAGCAGAGCCTGATCGATCTCTTGCTGGGCCACCTTGAGAATTTGGGCCAGCCGGGTTGCGCTGACCGGACCCAGGCAGCCCATCCAGCCTCGCGCCATTTCCGAAATGGCGTCTTCGCGTGTCGGGACCTTTGGATCGATGTCCTCAATGGCACGGGCAAATTGCGACCCGGGAAAGATTGCGCGAAACGCCTTGGCCTTTTCAGCCGGAACCCAATACGCGGCGCCGTCATGAATCACGCGCGATGCGCGTCCGCTCGACTCGAGCTGGCCGAAAAGAGAAGCCCAACTCACGCTCACGGGTTCCCCGTCCGGAGGCGCAAAGGATTCCGGCAGCCCAACTAATGTTTGCAGCGCGTCGGCAAGTTCGTCGGCGTCGCGCACATCCGGCCAGGCCTCGCTGCGCACTTGCGCAATCGCAGCGGGATCCAGCCGGCCCACTTCGCCCACCAGCGATTCCGGCAGGCTCCGCCGCAGTTCGACGGCCCGCGCGCGGCGTTCTTCAAGCGGCGCGTCATCGAGAAACGCATAAGGGTTGGCGTTCAAAATCTCGTGCGAGAACGCGGACGGCGCAGCCGTATCCACCGCTCGGCACTCGATGGCGCCGCCGGAGATATCCGCAATTACCCGCTTGAGACCTTCAACGTCCATGGCCTCCGTCAGCGCGTCTTTCATAACTTCGCGCACCAGAGGATGGTCCGGTATGTGGATGTCGCCGACGATATTCTCCTGGCACGCCGCTGCTTCAGGAAACACCGCGGCCAGCAGATCGTCCGCCTGCATCCGCTGGATATAAATGGGGACCTTGCGGCCCTGGCGAAACCGCAGCAGCGCCAGCGAGCGGCTGGCGTCCCATCGCCACCGGTTGTTGAAAATGGGCGAAGCCAGCACGGCCTGTTCAAGCACCGCCTTCACCGAGTGGACGTCCAGAAACCGGAAGACGTCCGCCAGGGGGAAGCTGTGCTGCTCGCCCAGCGAGATGTTGATCCCATTGTCGGTGGCCGCCGCCTGCAACTCGAAATTGAATGAGCGGCAAAACCGCTTTCGCAAAGCGAGGCCCCAGGCCTTGTTGATCCGCCCGCCGAAGGGCGCGTGGATAATGAGCTGCATTCCCCCGGCTTCATCAAAGAAGCGCTCGGCAATCACCTTGCGCAGCGTAGGCACGCCGCCCAGCGCCAACCGCCCGGCAAGAAGATAAGCAGCCAATTGGCCGGCACCGGCCTCATCAAGGCCACATTCCTGCTTCAGCCAGGCGACAGCTTCGGCTGATGGTCCGTCCGCATTACCCGCAATAGAGATTAACCCTGCAACGGTTTCGCGCAACTCCGCCACCTGCGCGGAAAGTTCAGCCGTGCGCGACGGCGCTTCCCCTCTCCAGAAAGGCACGTTGGGCGCGGCGCCGTGCGCGTCTTCCACCAGGAGGCGGCTGCGGGCGGCTTCGACGCGGCGAATTCGCCACGACGTGTTGCCCAGCAGCATGATGTCGCCCGCCATGCTTTCCACGGCGAAATCTTCATCCACTGTTCCAACCACTGTGCCTTCCGGCATCGAAACCACCGAGAACAGGGCGCTTTCAGGGATCGCTCCGCCGCCGGTGATTGCCGCCAGGCGGGCGCCGCGACGCCCTCGCAACCGGCCGTTGACATGATCTCGAAAAAGCAACGCCGCGTGCCGCCCCCGCCGGGCTGAGATTCCTTCCGACAGCATGGCAATCACTTCATCAAAATCCGCGCGTGAAAGTTTGGAGTAAGGATAAGCGCGCCGCACCAGGCGGAACAGGTCATCTTCCTTCCATTCTTCGCAGGCGCACATGGCGACGGCCTGCTGCGCCAGGATGTCGAGCGGCACGGCGGGGATTTCCAGCCGGTCCAGGCGGCCCTGCCGGATGGCCCGCACCAGCGCGGCACATTCCACCAAATCGTCGCGCGTCATGGCGAACAGGCGGCCCTTGGGCAGCGCGCCCCGCCAATGGCCGGCGCGTCCGATGCGTTGCAGCGCCACGCCGATGGAACGCGGCGAGCTGATCTGGCACACCAGATCCACCATTCCGATATCAATCCCCAGTTCCAGCGAGGCTGTGGCCACCATTACGCGCGCCTCGCCGGACTTGAGCCTTTTCTCCGCCGCCAGCCGCAGCTTGCGCGAAAGGCTGCCATGGTGCGCCGCAACCGCTTCCTCGCCCAATCGTTCGGCCAGGTGGTGCGCCAGCCGTTCCACCAGCCGCCGCGTGTTGACAAAAACCAGCGTGGACCGGTGCTCGCACGCAAGCTCCGCGATGCGGTTATAGACGTCGTCCCACATTTCGTTGCTGGCCACAGGGCCCAACTCGCCGGCAGGGACTTCCACTGCAATATCCATGGGCCGACCATGGCCCACATCGACCACCACAGGAACAGCGCGCTCCGAGCCCGCCAGAAAACACGCTACTTCTTCGATCGGGTTCTGCGTGGCAGAGAGCCCGATCCGCACCGGCCGACGCCGGCCGGGGTTTGCGCCGCGCACCAGTGCGTCCAACCGCTCGAGTGACAGGGCCAGATGCGCCCCGCGCTTGTCGCCGGCCACAGCGTGGATTTCATCCACGATCACTGTCTCCACGTGTTGAAGAATTGCCCGGCTCTTCTCCGCCGTCAGCAGAATGTAAAGCGATTCGGGCGTGGTCACCAGGATCTGTGGCGGCCGCTTCAGCATGGCGCGGCGCTCGAACGCCGGCGTGTCGCCGGAGCGGACTGCGGCGCGGATTTCCGGCAAGGCCATTCCACGCCGCGCGGCCAGCTCGAGGATTCCGCCCAAGGGAACCTCAAGGTTCTTGTGAATGTCATTGCCGAGGGCCTTCAGGGGCGAGACGTAAAGGACGGCCACATGATCGGGAAGCGCGCCATCGATTCCCTGGCGCGCCAGGCGATCAATGCAAGCAAGAAATGCGGCTAGCGTTTTGCCGGAGCCCGTGGGGGCCGAAATCAAAACGTCTCTGCCCGCTACTATGTGCGGCCAGCCTTCCGCCTGCGGCTCGGTGGGCGCGCCAAACCGCTCCACAAACCAATCGTGTACGAGAGGATGCGCCCAGTCTAGCGCTTGCATCATGGCGGTCATAAAGAGATTTTAGCCTGCCTTACCGGCGAAGTGTCGAAACAGAAGACGGCGCGCGCTTGGCGTGCCGTTATGGACGGAACATGCCGGCAGCATCGGCAACTATTCGAGGTGAGATTTACTTATGCGGGACCTTTTCTATTCATTACGGTGTTCTTGCGAAACTGGTGTAGTAAGTCTGAAGCCCGGGGCGCTCGCGTGCCGGTCCCTGACTGCAACTTTCCCTATTGGCCGGTTTTTGCCATGCCAGCAAGCGATTGAAATTGGTGGGCGTGGTTGTGGCAAACCAGGCTACAGGAATTTGCGGCGCGATTATAAGAGATCGGGACCGCGCCGTTCGGGGCCACGACGTTGGCGTCGAAATCCACCAGGCCCTCGCCTGAAATGCTCCCGGATTGCGCGGGCACGCCATGGGCGGTGTGGCAGACGGAACACGAGAAGCCATCCTGGACAACGTGCCGCGCGTGCCCGTTCCAGCTTTCGTTGCTCATCACCCGGTTGAGATCGTGGCACCCGGCGCACAGGGCATATGGCCCGCCATTCGTGCCGCCCGCGGCGCTCATGCTCGGGTTCGGAAACAAATTCGTCACCAGCCCGCCGGGGAGGGGAGATGTGCCGGGCTCATACCGGCGCGCCAGAATGTGCGGAAAAATCGAACCGTGCGGGCCGCTCGGTCCAGCGCCGCCGAACTCTCTGCTGTCATCGCTGTTGTGGCAGTCGGTGCATAAAATTCGATTGCCCATGGCACGCCCGGGGGTTTTGCCGTCAAGATCCAGCATGTAAGGGCGGAGGCTGGGCTGGGGCAGCATGCTGCGTCGGTCCTGGAAAACCGGATGGCTGGAAGCACCCAGGGAATTAAATTCCGGAATAACGTTCAGCGGGTCCGGGGCGGAGACGACGCGGCGGGGCAGATAACCGAAGTTGATACCGGCCTTCTTTCCCGTGCTCGTGCCATGGCAGCGCAAACAGATCTCGTACTGGTCCACGGCGGGGCTGGCCACGGTTTTGCCATCCATGGCGCTGATCCCTGCAACCCCGGCCTCGGAGGGACGGACCGACGGCGCGGCCGGGAAGCTCGTCACACGCTGGCCGGCATGCGGATTGTGGCAATCGACGCAGGTGACATGGAGGCCCTGGTTCAGCAAAGCGGGCTCATTCGGCCGGTGCGGGTTATCCTCCATTGAAAAAATATGTCCGTGTTTCGGCGAGGCCATTTCGGCGAGCACGTTCGGGATGGGGGGAGAAATATTCGGGCTGCCGTCGTGGCACGCCAAACAGGTCTGGTCACCGGTGGCGCGCTGTATGGAGTTCTTTCCCGCGGCATTGTGCATCGAGTGGCACGATTCACAAGCATTCCGGGCAACTGTGGCATAGGGCCCCAGAGACTCTCTCCTCATGATCGGGGCCATCCGGCTTAAGCCTTCGAAATTGCTGTCGCGGATTATTTGTGGCGCCACTCTGTTTCCGGCGATAGCGTGGATGCTCGTCTGCCATCCGGCCAGGGGATTGGAGTTGCTCCCCACCGTACGCGTGGAGGGGGCCGTACCCGCCGCTGTTCCCGCCACGCTATGTTTCAGGCTCGTCATCCCCATTCCTGATCCAGTTGGGACCGTGGAATGGCAAGCGAGGCAAAGCGCGCCGCTCGAATTATCGACCACCAGAAAATAGCCGGACGGGTCAGTGTTCTGCACATGCGGATTGTGGCAGCTTCCGCACTCGACATTGCCGTCAAAGAGCCGCACAGCCGGGTTCCCGGTGGAGGGCGAGGCCCCCACCAGCGACGGCAATAGATCCGGCGCTGAAACCAGCGGCAGGACAAAATTGAAAGGATGCATGGTGGAGAGGTCAGTGCCCAGCATGTCCCCGGGATACCAATTCCCGGTCATGGCAACGGTTCCGTAGGGCGCCAGGTGGCCCGGTGAGATGCCTGTTGACCCTCCGACTGTGCCATCATGGCAGCTCAGGCAGAGGGTGCTGTTAGAGCCCGGAATCAGCGTGCCGTTCGTCTGGTTGGTTGTGGCGTTGTAAAGGGTATATGTCCTGACGCTCGACAGCGTCTGGTCCCAAAGCGGAGTCTGGGTAACGCCTCCCGTGCCGTTCAAGCCCGAATGCGGAGTGTGGCAGTAGTAGCACGAGCCTGAAAGGCCGCCCTTGACGGGTGATGTCCCCGCGGGCGAGAGATCGTGCATCCCGATTACGTCCTGGGCCAGCGCAGGCCCAGTGCGGGGAAATGACGCTGCCAGGGCGCACAGCAGCAAGCACAGGCCTGAAACCAGCAGCCACGAGCAAGGCATTCCCGGCGCGGGCGCTGGCGTGCGGCGGCTGCTCCCTTCCCGTTCTCGTTTGCTGGCGCCCATTACCTTTCCTTGCCAAAGTATTGGAAGACCTCGACGCGGCGATCATAAGAATCAACCACGTATACGAAGTCCTCGCGATCGATGAACAATCCGGCAGGCAGTTGAAATTCTCCCAACCCGCTCCCGTGCCGGCCTAAGTAATAAAGCAGCCGCCCCTGGCGGTCAAAAACCTGCACCGTGCCGCTCAAACCTTCCACGACGTAAAGGTGCCCTTCGGAATCGATGCCGATCCCCTTGGGCCGGAACATTTGCCCCGTGCCATCGCCGCGGCTTCCCACGGCATATTCAAATTTCCCCGACGGATCCAGGACCTGGACACGAAAGTTCATGGCGTCAACCACAATCAGGTCCTTTGCTTGCAGCCGCAATTCCGTGGGGTAGTTAAATTCTCCGGGCCCCGTGCCACGGCGTCCGATTTTCTGCAAGACGCGGCCCTCCATATCCAGCACGAATATGCTGTGGCGCAGCGTGTCCGTCACGTAAATGCGCTGCGATGGCGAGTCAACGGCGATGCCGGTGGGCCGCTTGAAATAACCTTCCCCGCCCTTGAGGTTCCCGATAACGCGGCGAAATTTACCTTTGGCATCGAACACAAAAATTTTGCCGGAGTAGGAATCTGTGGCATAAATGTTGTCCTCGGCGTCCACGGCCACACACTGCGGGGAAACCAGCCCGCCATTGTCCTTCCTGTGCGAAATGAACTTGAACTTGTGCCGGGCAAAGTCAAAAATACCGATCCCGCCCGCGCCCGGGTCCGTCACGATAATGCGGCCCTGCGAGTCGGTGGCGACATCGTAGGGCACGATCAGGTCATGAAATTCCGGCTCTCCTGCCACCACGTCAAGCAGCCGCCCCCAGAACCTGTGCTGGGACCTGACTTGTTTCTGCGAGCTGATGCTCCCTTTGTAAAGAAGCTTTCGACCGCCTGTCAGTTCCAGTTCCGGCACCAGCACAGGGCCCGCGGATTTTGCCTTCGGCCGCGCCAGCGAAACGGAGACAAAAAGCGGTTCCACCGCCAGCGCACAAAGGCACCAGCACAAGAAGGAAGCAAACAGAGCGGGCCTGCTGCGCTTCTGGCCCGTCTGCGGCCTGGCGGCGCGTGTTAAAAGAAATTGAACCATCTCGATAACCCAACGGAGTAGGTCGAAACCATGGCCGGCGCCAGCGTGCTCGCGCTGAAACCCTGAAGCAACCTGCTGTATCCCGCCGTGAGATATACCTTGCGCAATTTATATTGCGCGTACGAGTAAACCTCATCGGTATGGTTGCTTGAAAAGAGCAGCCCGCCCTCCGTGCTGCTTCTGGTCGAGCTATAGCTGCCGGTAAAGGTCAGGCCGCGAATGGGAGTGCCGCCCACAGCACCCGAATACGTTGTGCCGCGGTAGAGGATTGGGAAAGGAATCAGCGGCGGAGGCAGGCCGGGAGGCAGCGGAGCAATACCCTGGCTGGTGTAGAGGCCCATGCCGTTGGACTTTGAATAACCGCCGCTCACTCCCAGCCAACTGTAAGAGAGCGCGGTGGTGTAGCTTTGCGTATAAGATGTGGGGCCCTGCTCCTGTGACAGAATGCTCTTGGAACCGCCGGCGGTCCCGTTCCAATAAAATTTGCCGAACCTGCGGCCGGCGGAAGTCGAGTAGCTGTAGCCGGAGGTCGTGTAGGCGATCAGGAGTGTCTGGGCGCTTCGCGAATACGAGACGGCGCCATTCACATTCCACACGCCGATCCGGCGGGTGTAGATGGCGTTGCTCAACAAGCCCACGAGGGACCCGCCATAACTGCCCAGGCTGCTGCGGGTGACAATCGTTCCACCTGTGAAATGCCCGCCGAACAAATCCCTCGAGTAATGGGCTCCCCCGCCGAATGCCGTCGAGCCAATGGAATTCCCCAGGAACAACTGCTGGCGATGGATGAAATTGCCGGTAACGTAGAGCTGGTCAAACAGGGCATATTGGGTATCGCCGTAGACGCCCCAGGAGCGCGAAACTTCCGGCGGAAGCGCCAGGGGGATTACCCCGCCGGCGCCGCTCGCCGCCTGGTATAAAGTTGCGGCAAGATTGTCGTTGTAATCCCCGCCGAAACTCGTGCTCAGCTTCTTCGTCGGTTTCAGGGTGATGCCCCCGGTCACCAGGTTGTTCGCCTCCGAATCTCTTATTCCCAGGGTGTCGTAACCCGTTTGGCTCCTCGTGTAATTCACCCAGGTGTTGCCGTTCCAGCCCACATTGCGCGAAAGATCGAAGTTGTAAGTTGTGGTGTCAACATGGCTCGACTGGCTGGCCTGGCCTGTAAAAATCTGCGGAAATGTGAAACCTCCGTTCGAATAGTGAACGCCGCCGCCCAGCCGGAACCCCGCCAGGCTGTAATGCGAAGTGAAGAAGAGCGAGTGGTAGTCGGACTCGATCCGGTTGTTCGTTCCGTACACCGACGAGTTATTGCCGGCCTGTTGATAGCCGGTGGAAAACGAAAATGCGTCCGTCGGGTTGCCGGACCAGCCCACTCCAAAGGTCTGCGAGTTTCCGTTGGTCCTGTAGTTGGCTATTCCCGGCAGAAAGAAGTTGCCTTCGCTGTTGTAGATGTTGCTGTAAGTCAGGTTGCCGGGATACTTGCTTCCGCCAAAAATGGTGGTGCTTGCGGTAACGCCCGAGCTGTCCGTAATGGATTGATAGGTGGAGTTGTTCCGCGACTGGTTGTAAAACGGGGCGACACTGAACGACAGAAACTGTGGATTGTAATAGAAGCCCGAAAGGTCCCCGGTCCCGCCGAACCCGGTTCCGTTGGTCGAGGGGCTGAAATTCGCGTAGCTTCCCGAATATCCGCCGCTGACGCTGCCGCTGAGGTTCATGTTGACATCGCCCGCCGTCACCTGCGCGGAGGCAATCGACCATGGCGCCAGGAAGAGCAATGCGAGAACTGCGATGTTCCATCCATACCTCCGCCGCACACTGTGCATGGCTTGCCAAAGGTTTTGCCGCCTGGAGACATGGACACCAGCAAACCTCCACACTTCAGCTTGCGACTGCCGGCTTGTTCTAGAACTCTTCAATCCTGGCGCCCTTGTGCAGACGGCGATTTAATCCCGCGCGCAGTTGCTCCACATTGTTTCTTTGCAGTTGCTGGCGCAGCGCGTCTCTAACCTCAGCGAAGTTCTTCATGCCGGCGGGGACGTGCTTGTTCAGTCTCACGATCGTGAACACCCGCTCGATCTGGATAATTCCGCTGACCTGCCCGGGCTGCATCTTCCGCACCGCGCCCAGGATTTGTGCCGGCAGCTTTGCGGCCTCCACGAGTTGGTGATCGCCCATCATCACCCGAAAGTCATCTTCGGAAATCTTTTCCGCCAGCAACCCGAATTGCTCATAGTTCGTAGTCGATCCGGCCTGGCGCAGATAGTTCTCCGCGCGCTGGCGGGCTTCTTTCAACTGTTCAGGGGTTGCCTTTTCCGGCGCCATGGCGGAAATGGTCTGGACGGCATAAGAGTCCGGGATGCGAAACTGTTCCGGATGGCTGCGAAACCAGGCCCTGGCTTGGGCAACCGATGCGGCGGACTTGTCCGCAACTTCAAGCTTCAACAGGCCGTCAATCAATAGCGAGCGGCGGACCCTGGCGCGAAGGATTTTCTCCGAGCCCTGGCACTCCGCCTTCAGATACATCTGGTACATCCCCGGGTTGGGGAAACGCTGCCGGAAATCAGCTTCCGCCTTGTCGAGGCGCGCCGGGGCCACGGCCATTTTCCGGCGGAGAGCCGCCTGATAGACCAACTCTTCAAACTCAATCATCTGCAGCGCGCCACGGCGAATATCCGGCTCCATGGCTTTGGGGAATGATCCACGGTGCTGCCGGGCGTAAGGGAAAATGGCGTACATCTCCCGCAGCAGGTCGCGATCGGTAAGCGCGGCGCCATTCACCCGCGCCACCGTCCGTCCCACAGGCACGATCGGCGCGCTGCCGGCAAAGTCTCCTGCAGCATTGGCCGGGACATGCGAAGAAACCATGTGCTGCGCCCACGCCGCCGCGGTGGCTGAAATCATCAGAAAGCCGGCCAGCAATGCGGGCCTGGCCTTTCGCCATCTCATATCAGTCGCTCCATCCAGACAGGCCATCGGCCAGCAGCGTCCAGTTCTGAAAGCCGGCGCTGGCCGGCGACCTGTTCGAGAAAACCGGGGGAGCGAGCAGGCTCTCCCCCACGTTGGGAAAACAACTAGGTTGTTGGCACGATCTGGTTGTGCATTTCGTTGGATTCTCCACCGTGGCAGGTACGGCAGAATTGCGCCGCACTGTTGCTGGTGGTGGTGTTGCCGGGATTGTACCAGCCGCGCACGAAGAAGTGCGTGGGCTTAATTCCAACGGAGGGGCCCGCGTTGAAATAGAGCATATCGTGCTGATCGTGGCACGTGGTGCAGGTGACCCACGAATTGCTGGTGTAGGTTCCTGCAGTGGTGCCCGCCG
Organism: Terriglobia bacterium; assembly: GCA_035691365.1. Lineage (GTDB taxonomy): Bacteria > Acidobacteriota > Terriglobia > UBA7540 > UBA7540 > SCRD01. The sequence goes on along the minus strand of DASSJE010000018.1, from coordinate 862 downwards.
TTCCAGGCACTTTGACCAGGTCCGCGATCGGACCATACTTTGTCACATCAAAGTAGTCGGTGAGGAACGCGCTTGAGCCCGGTCCGTTATAGCTGATGGAGCCGTCGGCGTTGACGGTGCAGTCCCAGTTATACTTTCCGCCGCAACTGACGACCGCCTCGGGGCCCACCGGGTGGTCGTTCAAGTAATTCCCCGGCGTCGAGCCGTCATTCCCAAGCAGCGTCGGAGGGTTGAAGACTGCGCCGTTGATCGTCACGGTTTCATAAGTTGTGCCTCGCAGCATGCCGACCACCGCGAGGTTGCCATCGTGGCAACTCAGGCAGGCGGCGATGACGAAGGTTCCGTCCCCTGCACTGACTCCAGAGGACAAATTAGTCGGTTGAATTGTGTTGGTCCCCACTGTTATAGCGGTGGTGCCGTAGTTCGGGATCGTAACAGGGGAAGTGCCGCGTCCGCTGTTCCCGAAAACGAGAGTTTGGCCGTAGAGCGGCGAAAGGTTTTCACCCCAGAGCGCCAGGTTGCCGGTGTTGGCGCTGCTGGAGCCACCGTTCCCTGCGGCGCCGCTGTGCGGCGCGTGACAGGCGATGCAGCCACGGCCGTACACATTGTGCGCTCCGAGAACGTCCTGCGTCGGAGATGTGACCTGGGCGGCGGCGAACCCGGCCGTTGCCAGGAAAGCGACAATTAGAAGACCCAATTTTCTCATTTCAGTTGTGGAACCTCCTTAAGGATCATCCTTTGCTACACGGCTTGTGCGTTGCCGGTAGCCACATTCTTGCCCTTGTATAAACGGGCAAAACTTTTTGCGGCGCGCCGCGGGGCTGGAATCCGGCAAAGCCAATGGCCGCCGCGCGCGCGGACC
>DASSJE010000017.1:0-10556 GCA_035691365.1 Terriglobia bacterium | reverse complement strand
CATTGTTTTAAATCGAATCGAAATCGCAGCCGGCAGGTCATCATGAGCACAACCGAAGGATCATTTCGTCGCATTACCATTGTGGGTGGCGGCATTTCGGGTCTCACTGCTGCCTATACTCTTGCCCAGGCACGGAAGCGCGGCCTTCCGGTTTCAGAATTCCTGATTGAAGCGGACAACCGTCTGGGTGGAGTTGTGCGCACGGAACATCTGGAGGGATTTGTCCTTGAAGGTGGGCCCGACAGCTTCATTTCCGAAAAACCCGAAGCTGCAGAGCTCTGTCGCGAGTTGGGACTTGGGGATTTGCTGATAGGTTCGAATGACGACGAGCGGCAAACCTACATCCTTCACAAGAGGAAGCTTGTTCAGCTTCCAGAGGGTCTGATGTTGCTGGCTCCAACGCGCATGGGGCCATTCCTGAAATCGCCATTGATCCCCCTGCCCAGCAAGCTGATGGTGGCCACGGAGTGGTTTGTCACGCCCACCAAACCGCGCGACTATGATGAATCGGTAGGGACTTTCGTGCGCAGGCACTTCGGGAAGGCAATGGTAGAAAATATAGTCGACCCGCTGCTGGCCGGTGTTTATGGGGGCGATGCCAAGTCGCTGAGCTTGGAGTCTGTTCTCCCTCGTTTCCGTGATATGGAAAACCAGCACGGCAGCCTCATTCGTGGAGCCATGGCTGCGAGACGGAGGAACGCGAAAGCGGGACAGAAGAGCAATTCGCTATTTATGACATTGAAAAACGGACTTGGAGACCTGACCAGTGCCCTGGAGAAACGTTTGGATCCGTCCCGAGTTCACCTGGGGCAGCGTGTCGTTTCCATTGAGAAGGCCGGGCACCACTGGAAGAGCCCTTACAAAATTCAATGCGAAGGCAGTCAGGATTACGAGGCGGATGCTGTCATTCTGGCTCTGCCCGTTCACCAGTGCGCGAGTTTCTTTGCATCCTTCACAGAAGATCTTGTGGAGGCGTGTCGCGCCTTTCCTTATAGTTCCGCGATCACCGTCAATCTGGGATTTGATGAAAACGTTGCCGCTGCGCTACCTCGAGGGTTTGGTTTCCTTGTTCCCGGCAAGGAAAGCCGCCGTCTTCTTGCCTGTACCTTTGTGCACAGGAAATTCTCGCATCGGGCGCCGCCGGATAAAGCATTGCTGCGTGTTTTTCTTGGAGGAACACGCGACCCGGAAATCATGCAAATGTCCAATAACGAGATCATTCTGCTGGTCAGGCAGGAGCTTCGGTCCATTCTGGGTGTGGAAGCCCAGCCGTTATTTTCACTCATCTCACGGTGGCCTTTCTCGATGGCACAGTATAACGTGGGGCACAAGGATCGCATCGGGCGTATTACAAGCCTGATTCAAAAATATCCGCACCTGCACCTGGCTGGAAACGCGTATTCGGGAATTGGGCTCTCCGATTGCATCCGAACCGGCAAAGAAGCTGCGCAACAGGCGATGGATATGTGACGGTTTGAATAACGTGCGATGAGCTTTGGCAGAACGACGCAATGCCGTCCAATCCGTTAGGACGAGGTGTGGCCCAGCGGCCCTGGGGCGACACTGTGCAGAGGGTGAGTTCAATTAGGACAAAACAAAATTGATTGTGTTACAATGTACGGTTCGCTTGTGTCAATAGAATTGATCAGTGCCATCATAAAAGTCCTTTAGAATACCCGGTGCGGGAATTGAAAAAGTTTGCGCAACCGGGCAAGCTGGTCGCGACGAGGTTTGCAGATACTGACGCGCCGGCTGTTCCTCCGATATTGGGGGATGCTGGCTGCGGTGTCACCACAGAGTGCAGAAAGGCCCGGTGGAACGGCGCCGGAAGAGTGATGGAGAAAGCTGAAGTAACAGGGAGATATTAGATCGGAATGGTACTCTGGCCTTTGGTCGTGTTCTTCATTGTGACCCTCCTGGTCCCCGCGGGAATGATTATTCTCTCAGCCGCGCTGGGGCAACAGCACAACGAGCATGCGACCGGATCTCCCTATGAGGCCGGCATCGTTTCTGAGGGGACCGCAGAGGCGCGCTTCTCCATCAAGTTCTACCTGATCGCAATGTTTTTTGTGGTGTTTGATCTGGAAGCCGTGTTCATTTTCTCCTGGGCCATCGCTACGCGTGAAGTCGGATGGGCGGGTTACCTGGAAATTCTGTTTTTCACCGTCATCCTGGTTGCCACGCTTGTGTATCTATGGCGTCTGGGCGCGCTGGACTGGGGACCTAAAACCCAGTGGAAAACGCGCTAGGAGCTGGTCGGAGTCAGCCTCACTATGAAATGGTCGATCACAAAACCGCAATTGATCATGCCGTTGACGGATCAGGCTCCGGAACCCTTTGAAGAACACGTCCGCAAGAGTCTGATCATGACGCGTCTTCAGGACCTTGTTGCCTGGGGGCGAAAGAATTCAATCTGGCCATTTGCCTTTGGCCTTTCGTGCTGCTTCGTTGAAATGGCCACCAGCATCACCAGCCGGTATGACATCTCGCGCTTCGGCGCGGAAGTGATTCGAGGCACGCCGCGAGAGGCCGACCTGATGGTGATAGCAGGGACCCCTTTCATCAAGATGGCGCCCATCATTCAGCGCCTTTACGAGCAGATGATGGAACCCCGCTGGGTCATTTCGATGGGGTCCTGTTCCAATTCGGGTGGCATGTATGATATTTACAGTGTCGTCCAGGGCGTGGACAAATTTCTTCCAGTAGACATTTATGTTCCCGGCTGTCCTCCCCGGCCGGACGCATTCCTGGAAGGCATAACTTTACTGACCAAGCTTGTGGGCACGGAACGGCGCCCGTTGAGCTGGGTGGTGGGACCACAGGGCGTCGAACGTGCTCCCATGCCATCCCAACGTGATCTGAAACGGAGCGAGCGGCAGAAGGCCACCCGGTTACGTCCGCCTAACGAAATCTAAACTGCGCACTCTATGATCGCAAACGCACCTATCCTACAAGAGCTTCAGCAGAAGTTTGGCGACGCGTCAATCGCTCCGCAGGCCGCCCGCGATCAGGTGCCCACCTTCTGGACTTCAAAAGACAAGCTTCACGAGATTGTTCGATATTTGAAGAATGATGTGGCCAGGCCCTACCGGATGCTCTATGACATCACGGCCACCGATGACCGTGTCCGCCAGTGCCGCGACGGCCTGCCGGCGTGCGATTTTACGGTTATTTATCATCTCTTGTCCTTCGAGCGAAACGAATACATCCGCATCAAGGTCCCTCTTCAGGAAGATTCACTCAGCATGCCTACCATCACGGACACCTGGCCCGCGGCCAACTGGTACGAGCGGGAAGTCTGGGACATGTTCGGAATCAAGTTTGACGGGCATCCATTCCTGGTCCGCATCCTCATGCCAAGAACCTGGGTGGGGCATCCGCTGCGCAAAGACCATCCGGCGCGCGGCACCGAAATAGGCCCGTTCAGCCAGGACCAGGAAAAAGTGGATAAAGAGCAGGAGGCCCTGCGCTTCCGGCCGGAAGAATGGGGCATGAAGCGGGGCGAGGACGGGACAGACTTTATTTTCCTGAACGTCGGCCCGCAGCATCCTGGGACCCATGGCGTCATCCGTATTGCCGTGCAGCTTGACGGAGAGGTCATCGTCGATTGCGTTCCGGAGATCGGGTTCCACCACCGCGGTGCGGAAAAGATGGGTGAACGCCAGACCTGGCACAAATTTATACCTTACACCGACCGCATTGACTACCTGGCGGGAGTTGCCAATGAACTGGCTTACCTGACTGCGTTCGAGAAGCTGGCCGGAATTCAAGTTCCGCCGCGCGGGCAGATGATCCGCGTGCTGATGTCGGAGTTGTTCCGGATGGCCAGCCACCTGGTGTGGTACGGCACCTTTGCCCAGGATGTGGGTCAGATGTCGCCGGTATTTTACTGCTTTAATGACCGCGAGCGAATTTTCGATATTGTGGAGGCGGTTTGCGGCGCCCGCATGCATCCGGTCTGGTTCCGCATCGGCGGGACCTCGCAGGACCTGCCCGACGGCTGGGAAGGCATGTTCCGTGATTTCCTCAAATACATGCCTCCACGTCTGGATGAATATGACCGGACGGTGATGAAGAACAGGATCTTCAAGGCGCGGACGCAGGGCGTGGGCGTAATGACCGTGGAGCAGGCCATCGAATGGGGTGTCACAGGTCCCATGTTGCGGGCCGCCGGCATGGAATGGGACTTCCGGAAGAAGCAGCCCTATTCCGGCTATGAGAACTTCGAATTTGATATTCCAACGGGCACGCACGGCGACGCTTATGACCGTGCCGTGGTCCACGTCGAGGAAATGCGCCAGAGCCTCCGGATCATGGAACAATGCGTGAGCAATATGCCTGCAGGACCGTACAAATCGGACCATCCACTGGCCATCCCGCCCATCAAAGAGAACACGATGCACGACATTGAAACCCTGATTACGCATTTCCTGGGCGTAAGCTGGGGTCCTGTGGTCCCGCCCGGGGAGGCGCTGGGGGCTAATGAAGCGCCCAAGGGCAACAACGGCTATTACCTGGTGAGTGACGGCAGCACTTATTCTTACCGGACGCGGATTCGGACCCCTTCGTTTGCGCACATGCAGACTCTTCCGTTGCAATGCCGCGGATTGCTGGTTCCGGACCTGCTGGCTATTCTGGGAAGCATTGACTTTGTCCTTGCGGACATCGACCGATAAGGAGCTTGAACAGCGTGTTAAGTCCTGAGGAGCGACGAGAGATCGAATCGGAATTCGCGCATTATCCCGACAAGCGCGCCCTGACGATCGACGCAATGAAGATCGTCCAGAAGCACCGGGGATGGGTCTCTGATGATGCGCTCAAAGATATTTCTGAACTCCTGGAAGTCCCCGTCAGCGACCTGGACAGTGTGGCCACCTTTTATAATCTGATCTACCGCAAACCCGTTGGCCGCCACGTGATCCTGGTCTGTGACAGCATCAGCTGCTGGATGATGGGCTATGATCGTCTGCGGGATCATCTCACCAGGCGCCTGGGTATCAAGATGGGTGAGACCACTGCGGATGGGCGTTTTACGCTGCTTCCCATCGTGTGTCTGGGCACCTGTGACCACGCTCCGGCCATGATGGTGGACGAGGACCTTCACCGGGACCTGGATACGAAAACAATCGACAGCATACTCGAGCAGTACAAGTAGAAGCCCTATGGAGAAAGTTCTCACAAAAGATGTTCCGGCCGACGGCTCGGCTCTTGATATCAAGGGGTACGAACTGGCGGGTGGATATCAGGGCGTTCGCAAGGCGCTGAAAATGGCGCCCAAGGAAGTCATCGAGGTTGTCAAGCAGTCGGGCCTGCGTGGCCGCGGCGGCGCGGGATTTCCGACCGGGATGAAGTGGAGCTTTGTGCCTACAGGGGCGGATGCTCCGCACCCCAAATACCTGTGCTGCAACGCCGATGAGATGGAGCCGGGAACTTTTAAAGACCGCCTGCTGATGGAGGCTACTCCTCACCAGTTGATCGAAGGAATGATCTGCGCGGCACACGCCATTGAAGCCGACGTCGCTTATATCTTCCTGCGCGGCGAGTACATCCTTTCGGCGGAAAGGCTGAGAAAAGCGCTGGCTGAGGCTTACGAGCGCAACTACCTGGGCAAGAACATTCAGGGTTCCGGAGTTAACCTTGAAATGCATCTGCACCTGAGCGGCGGCCGTTACATGTGCGGTGAAGAAACGGGATTGCTGAACGCGCTTGAAGGCAAGCGCGCCAATCCGCGTACCAAGCCGCCCTTCCCGCAGATTTCAGGGCTTTTTGGCAAGCCCACCATCGTGCAGAATGTCGAGACCCTCTGCAACGTTCACCACATCATCAATAACGGGCCCGAATGGTTCAAAGGGTTGAGCAAATCTGAAGACGGCGGGACCAAGCTATACGGAGCGAGCGGCAAGGTCAAGCGCCCTGGCCTCTGGGAACTGCCGATGGGGACCACGGCCCGCGAGATTCTGGAAGAGCATGCCGGTGGAATGAAAGAAGGCTTGCGGTTTAGAGGACTCCTGCCTGGTGGAGCTTCCACAGATTTTCTGGTTGAAGAACACCTTGACGTGAAAATGGACTTCACCGAAGTGCAGAAGGCCGGCAGCCGCATGGGCACGGGAACCATGATTGTGATGGATGACCGCACGTGCCCGGTGGGGTTTGTGAAGAACCTTGAGCACTTTTTCGCCCAGGAATCCTGCGGCTGGTGTACACCCTGCTGGAGCGGGCTATCCTGGTCGGAGAAAATGCTGCAAAGCATCGAGGACGGGCAGGGGCAGGAGGCGGACATCGACAGGCTGGCTTACATTTGCCGGTTCTGCGCGCCCGGTAACACATTTTGCGCTCTTGCTCCTGGAGCGGTCGAGCCTTTGCAAAGCGCGCTGAAATATTTCCGTGAGGATTTTGAGCGGCACATCCGTGAGAAGCGGTGCCCTTGGAGATAGCAGTGGCGAAGATCTGGGTGGATGACAATTGGTATGAGGTAAAGCCGGACCAGAGCCTTCTGCAGGCGTGCCTGGAGCTTGGGTTTGATCTCCCGTACTTCTGCTGGCACCCTGCGCTCGGATCAGTTGGAGCCTGCCGACAGTGCGCCGTCAAACAATTCAAAGATGAGAATGACAATCAGGGGCGGCTGGTGATGTCCTGCATGACGCCTGCATCCGAGGGCACCAGACTTTCGATCAAGGATGCCGACGCCGTGGCTTTTCGCGCCGGAGTGATCGAAGGCCTGATGATGAACCATCCGCATGACTGCCCGGTGTGCGATGAAGGCGGGCGTTGCCACTTGCAGGATATGACGGTGATGACCGGCCACAATTACCGCCGCTACCGTTATAAAAAGCGCACTTTTCGCAATCAGTACCTCGGCCCTCTGCTCAATCACGAGATGAATCGTTGTATCCAGTGTTACCGGTGCGTGCGATATTACCAGGATTATGCCGGCGGAGATGACTTACAGGCTTTCGTCCTGCGGGACATCGTGTTCTTCGGCAGGCATGAAGACGGCGTATTGCGAAATGAGTTTGCCGGCAATCTGGACGAAGTCTGCCCGACGGGCGTGTTCACCGACAAAACCGTTAAAGCGCACTACACGCGCAAATGGGACCTGCAGATGTCCCCTTCGGTGTGCGTCCACTGCGGCGTTGGATGCAGCACCTCAGCCGGCGAACGGTACGGCATGTTGCGCCGCATCGTGAACCGGTACAACGGGGAAGTGAACGGCTATTTCCTTTGTGACCGCGGCCGATTCGGCTATGAGTTTGTCAACAGCGAGCAGAGGGTGCGGCAGACGCACTCACGACAGGACGGCAAGCTGAAAACAGTTCCCAAAGAGAAGGCTATCGAGCAGTTGGGCGACATCCTGAAGGGCAACAGCAAAGTGATTGGGATCGGGTCGCCGCGCGCCTCTCTCGAATCCAACTTTGCGCTGCGGAGCCTGGTGGGGCGGGACCGCTTCTCGAACGGCATGTCCGAAGAATCTTCCCGTCTGGTTTCCCTGATGACGGAGATTCTGCGGCAGGGGCCGGCGCGGTCGCCGTCGCTCCGCGAGATTGAACATTCTGATGCAGCCCTGGTTCTGGGTGAAGACGTCAGCAACACGGCCCCCAGAGTGGCCTTGGCGCTCAGGCAGTCTGTGCGGCAGCAGCCGATGGAAAAGACCGACAAGATGAAAATCCCTCGCTGGCTGGACCACGCGGTGCGTGAGGCCATTCAGCATGACTCAGGGCCGCTGTTCGTCGCCACGCCCAATGTCACCCGCATTGATGATGCCGCGACCGCGACTTATCGGGCCGCTCCGGACGACATTGCGCGCCTGGGCTTTGCTGTGGCCCACGCGCTCGATTATGAAGCTCCTGCGGTGCCTGATCTCCCCGAGGATGTTCGCCGGATGGCGGAGCGGATTGCCCAGGCCCTGAAGTCTGCGAAACGGCCGCTGGTTGTTTCCGGTTCCAGCCTCGTCAGCGAGGCAGTGGTTCATGCAGCCGCAAATGTGGCAAGGGCGCTCGCCAGGGACAACAAGTCGGCCGGGTTGAGTTTTGCCATGCCGGAAGCGAACAGCCTAGGACTGGCTCTGCTGGGCGGCGCCAACTTGAACGAAGCTTTCAAAGCTGTTCAGGAAGGGAAAGCGGACACCGTTATCATCCTTGAAAATGATTTGTACAGGAGGGCGGCGGCCTCGGCCGTGGACAGCTTGATGCAGGCGGCCCGGCACATGATTGTTCTAGACCACCTCATGACGCCAACCGCCGCCAAGGCAGAATTCGTGCTGCCCGCGGGCGCCTTTGCTGAATCCGACGGGACCCTTGTGAACAATGAAGGTCGCGCCCAGCGGTTTTTTCAGGCCTACATTCCCCAAGGCGACATCCAGGAGAGCTGGCGCTGGCTGTTGGAGGTTATGAAGCCCGCGGGACGCACCGAAGCGGGTTCCTGGAACGTGCTGGATGATCTGGTTTCCGCCACGGCCAGCTCTGCGCCCACGCTCGAAAAGATCACTGAAGCCGCTCCGTCTTCAAAATTCCGGATGACGAATGAAAAAGTACCGCGCTCTCCGCACCGCTACAGCGGCCGGACGGCCATGCTGGCCAACATCAATGTCAGCGAACCGAAGCCGCCAGAGGATCCGGATTCCGCACTGGCTTTTTCAATGGAGGGCGCACCGACCCAGCCCCCTTCCGCCCTCACGCCGTTTTTCTGGTCCCCGGGGTGGAACTCCATTCAGGCGGTTAATAAGTTCCAGAGCGAAATTAACGGGGCGCTTCGCGGAGGCGATCCCGGTGTTCGGCTGATTGAGCCGCCACAGGCCGGCAGCGGACTTTATTTTTCAGCGCCACAGCGGCCCTTCGAGGCGCGGCCGGACGAATGGCTGCTGGTACCGCTCTACCATGTGTTTGGCTCCGAGGAATTGAGCAGCCAGGCGCCTGCGGTTGCCCAACTGGCACCGAAGCCCTACCTTGCCATCAGTGCGGCAGATGCTGAGCGATTGCAGTTGCAGGAAGGTTCCCAGGTTGAGGTGAAGCTGGACGGTACCACGCAGAAGCTTCCGGTGGTTGTCCAGGCCGGTCTGCCGAAAGGTATCGCCGGAATTCCCGCGGGCCTGGTTCCGGTGGAAGGCGCCCGCATGCCTGCCTGGAGCAAAATTTCACGATCATGAACACGACGCTCTATTACATCATCGTTGTCTTTGTTGTCCTGATGATTCCGCTGAATCTGGCGGCCCTCCTCATCTGGCTGGAGCGGCGACTGCTGGCCCTGTGGCAGGACCGTTACGGTCCGAACCGCGTGGGGCCGTTCGGGTTGCTGCAATCTCTTGCGGACATGATCAAGATCTTTTTCAAGGAGGACTGGATCCCTCCATTCGCGGACAAGCCGGTGTTTGTGATTGCCCCCGCGATTGTGATGGTGACCGTCCTGCTGGCCTTTGCCGTAGTTCCGTTTGCGCCATCTTTTGTGGTGGCCAATTTGAACATCGGCGTGCTTTTCTTTCTGGGCCTGTCGTCGTTGGGAGTCTACAGCGTGGTGCTTGCGGGCTGGTCATCCGACAGCAAGTATTCGCTGCTGGGAGGGCTGCGGGCCTCGGCGCAGATGTTGAGCTACGAGGTGTTCATGGGACTCGCCATGATGGGAACGGTCGTCATGGCCGGCTCATTCAACCTCTCGGACATTGTTGAAGCCCAGCGGCACATCTGGTTCGTCATCCCGCAATTTTTGGGCTTTGTACTTTTCTTCATCGCCGGCGTTGCGGAAACCCGCCGCCTGCCCTTTGACCTGCCCGAGGCGGAAAGCGAGCTGGTGGCCGGATTCCATTCGGAATATTCCGGCATGAAGTTCGGCATGTTTTTCGTGGGCGAGTACATGGGGGTCATTCTGATTTCCTGCATGATCACGCTGCTTTACCTGGGCGGCTGGCTGGGGCCCTGGCTTCCCTCCGGCGTATGGTTTGCCGTGAAGGTATTTCTGCTGATCTGTTTCTTTATTCTGCTGCGCGCGGCATTGCCCCGGCCCAGGTTTGACCAGTTGATGTCCTGGGGATGGAAGATCATGCTGCCGCTGGCGCTGGCCAATCTGCTGGTGACGGGAGCGCTAGTGCTGGCCTTCAAATAGGGCGGCACTGACTGTTTGATGGAATTTGGAGTTATTCAATGCTGAGTGTACTCAGATCGCTTTGGAATGTGTTTCTTCATATGTTCCAGCGGCGGGTGACCGTCCAGTACCCCGAGCAGAAACCTTATCTTCCTCCCCGCCACAAGGGGCGCATCATTTTGAGCCGCGACCCCGACGGGGGTGAGCGCTGTGTCGGCTGCTACCTATGCGCTGTGGCCTGCCCGGTGGATTGCATCTCGTTGCAGGCAACCGAAGACGAAAACGGACGGCGCTATCCGGAATTTTTCCGGATCAATTTTTCACGATGCATCTTCTGCGGTTACTGCGAGGAAGCCTGCCCGACCTACGCCATCCAGTTGACGCCAGACTTTGAAATGGGCGAGTACAACCGGCAGAACATGGTTTATGAAAAGGAAGATTTGCTGATCAGCGGTGAAGGCAAGTATCACGGCTATAACTTCTGG
>DASSJE010000016.1:0-8605 GCA_035691365.1 Terriglobia bacterium | reverse complement strand
AAATATGGATCCCGCTGGGACTCAATCCTCATGCCACGCATCCTTATTTCCTTACGCTGGTGGGCCGGTTGAAGTCCGGAGTGGCGCCTTCCGCGGCCCAGGCCGAGACCACGGGGATCTTGTGGAGCGCGGGACAGAGCGATCCGCACCTGGTGGGCCGGAACGATCCTCCGCCGCCCGGCTCCGGCTTAAAGACCCTGGTAGTGCCGCTCAAGGAAGGCATTGTGGGAAACACAAAAAAGCCTTTGCTGGTCCTGCAAATTTCGGTGGCTTTCATCCTGCTGATTGCGTGCGCCAACGTAGCCAACCTTCTTATGAGCCGGGGGACGGCCCGGAGCCGTGAAATCGCCCTGCGCTACGCGCTGGGCTCGTCGCCGCGCCGCATCATTAAACAGCTGCTCACGGAAAGCGTTCTGCTGGCCATTGCCGGCGCGGTTCCGGGCATCGCGTTGGCATGGGGCATTGTGCACGTGCTGAGCCGCCTGCCGCTCGCGGGCATTCCCCGTCTCGATCAGGTAGGCATCGACGGCGCGGTGCTGGCCTTCGTGATCGTTCTTTCCATCTTGACAGGTTTGATTTTCGGCTTCGTGCCTGCGATACGCACGCACCGCCTGGGGCTTGCCGGATGCACGAATGAAATACAGAAGGGCAGCAGCGGGCGCACCAGTCGTTGGACGAACCGCGTCCTGGTAGGCGGGCAGATAGCGTTGTGCCTGGTCCTTCTGATCGGCGCGGGACTCGTCCTGAAGAGTTTGCATCGCCTGCTCGCGGTCGACCCGGGATTCCAGTCCAATAATGTGCTCACGATGCTTCTGCCGGTCACGAACCTGAAATATCCTGAAGCGCCCCGCCAGGTCCAGTTCTACCAGAACCTTCTGGCACAGGTGCGGACAGTGCCCGGCGTGACCGAAGCGGCCATCACCTCCACGTTGCCGCTGGGCGGGGAAGAGGAATCTGACGGCTTCTTGGTTGAAGGACAGGAGCCGGACCCGGGAAGCGATGCCAAACAGGCGGCGCTACGCACGGTAAGCCCCGGATATTTCCGCACGATGGGAATGTCGCTGAGCCAGGGCCGGGACTTTCTCGAAACCGATACGGATACGTCACCGCAGGTAGTGGTGGTGGACCACACATTGGCCGATCGTTACTGGCCGCACGGCGATGCTCTCGGCAAACGCGTGCGCACCACGGGAGACCCGCCGTGGCTGACCATTGTCGGCGTGGTCAACGGGGTCAAGGACCAGGACCTGGCCACCGATCTGCAGCCGCACTTATATTTCCCTCACAGCCAGCATCCCGGGCTCAGAATGTACCTGGTTGTTCGCAGCGCCGGAAACCCTGACGCGATCACGTCGTCTGTGGTCCGGAAAGTCCAGGAGGTGGATTCCGATGTGCCTGTGTATGCCATCCGCAGCATGCAGGATGTTGTGGAGCGCACGCTCAACAGCCAAAAGCTGATCGACATTCTGCTGACCAGCTTCGCCATACTGGCGTTGATCCTGGCTGCGGTCGGGATCTACGGCGTGATGTCGGTTTTTGTTACCAGCCGCACACGCGAATTCGGTATACGCCTGGCTGTGGGCGCGCAGCCGTTGAACCTCCTGTTGTCAGTGTTGCAGCAGGGAATGCTGCTGGCCCTGGGAGGGATTGCCGTGGGGCTTGTGGGAGCTTTCGTGTTCGCACGGACCATTTCCAGCCTGCTGTACCACGTGAGTTCTACGGACCCCATTGCGTTTCTGGGCGTGCCGTTGCTGCTGCTGACGGTAGCTCTCGCGGCCTGCTATTGGCCGGCCCGCCGCGCTGCCGGAACCAATCCCCTGGTCGCCTTGCGGTACGAGTAAAAGCGTTTTATGAAGGCAGAGAGCTGATCGTCTTCCGGAACTGTGGCTGCATAGACGGAAAAAGTTTTGCTCTCTGCTTTCCCCGCCCTCCGTTGGATTTGTTTTATTTCTATATTAAGAAAACTGTTCCAGTCACAAGCGAATCGAAAGCCGCTCCGGAAAAAACACGCGATGCCGCGAGCTTTGCTCGAAGGCCGCACTTCTCTCTCCTCAATCGCGGGCAGGAATGCCCATGCAGTCGCAGGTTCGAGTGGATGAAAGGGAACCTCAGTGAGCACGTCACCTTATAGCTTTACTTCAGCATGTCCGGCGACAGACGCTTATTACAGCGTCAATTCCGAGTATGGCCGCCTCCGCGCCGTGCTGCTGCGGCGTCCGGCCGAGGAAATCGAAGACATCGAAGATCCGCCCGCGGTACTGTTTCAGGACTTCGTCAACCCCGAGCTTGCCCGCCGCCAGCATGACGGCCTGGCCGAGCGCCTGAATTCGGCCGGAGTGGAGGTCCACTACATCCAGGGCGTGCACAAAACCGTGCCCAATTTATATTTCACCCGCGATACCGTGGTAACAACTTTGTCCGGCGCCGTGCTGTGCAGGCCGAGCACGGCGGAGCGCCGGGGCGAGTCGCAGATCGTGCGCCAAAGCATTGCAAACCTGCCTCTCCCCATCGTCCTGGACGTATGGGGCCCCGGAACTCTGGAAGGCGGCGATGTATGCATTGTTTCGCCACATCTGGCGCTGATCGGGCAGAGCCAAAGGACGAACAACGCCGGCGCCGGCCAGCTCTCCGTGCTGCTGCAGGCGGAAGGGTTCGACTGCAATGATATTTATGTGGTCCCTCTGAATCCCGATACTCTTCATCTGGATATGATTCTGGGGGTGATCGACCGGGACCTAGTTGTCGTGAGCGAACGTTTCTCTCCGCCCATGCTGCTGAAACTGCTCGCCGAATATGGAATCCGGGCCATTCCTCTTCCGGAGGAAGAAGCAGGCGGCATGGCGTTGAATTTGCTTTGTCTCGAGCCCGGCCACGTGCTCCTGCCCGCCGGCAATCCTTTTTCGAGAAGAATTCTGGAAAAGGCCGGCGTGACCTGCACGGAAATTGAGATTTCCGAACTGCAAAAAGGCGGAGGCGGCTTGCATTGTATGACGGCTGTCCTGAAGAGGGACCTGGTTGCCTGAAGGTTCAGCCTCCGCGGGATTTCTTCCAAAAGCACATCTGACTATCCGCTTGAAGCATTGATAAGGCCGTTGAGGACTTTGGCTGCGTACAGCACACGGCACAAAAGGAGAAGCTTGCATGCAAGTTGTTGGGGTGGTGGGGGCCGGCGTAATGGGCATTGGCCTGGCGCAAAACCTGTCTGAAACCGGACATGAGGTGGTCCTGGTGGATGTCGCTGAAAAGCAGCTAGAGAAGGCGCGCGCCTCCATTGGGACCAATGTGCGCATGAAGGCGTTCTTCGATAAGAAAACCTTGTCCGTGAAGCCGGAGGCGGTCCTGGAGAAAATCCAGTTCACCCTCGATTTCGCCGAACTGAAGAAGGCGGAGTTCGTGATCGAGAACGTGGTGGAGAAATGGCCGGTCAAAGAGCAGGTGTACCGCCAGATCGATTCTATTTGCCGGCCCCAGTGTGTTTTCGCGGCGAATACTTCGGCCATTTCCATCACTCGCATCGCCTCGGCCACAGCCAGGCCCGACCGCGTCCTGGGCATGCATTTCATGAACCCTGTGCCTCTGAAATCCATGGTCGAGGTCATCCGCGGCCACCATACCTCACCGGCGACCCTGGACACCGCGAAAACGCTTCTGGCGCAGATGGGAAAAGAGTTCGTGGTCGTCAACGATATGCCCGGTTTTGTTTCCAACCGCGTTCTGATGCTCACCATTAACGAGGCCATCTTCCTGGTCCAGGACCAGGTGGCCTCGGCCGAGGACGTGGACCTTCTGTTCAAGAAATGCTTCGGCCACAAAATGGGGCCGCTGGAGACAGGAGACCTGATTGGGCTCGACACGATCCTCTATTCCCTGGAGGTGCTTTACGAAAGCTACAACGATGACAAGTACCGGCCCAGCCCGCTACTCAAGAAGATGGTGCACGCCGGCCTGAACGGCCGCAAGAGCGGACGTGGGTTCTATAACTACCAGCAGGTTTCTATTGCTACGGCAAGTTAGGGGGACATGTGGAAGAGAGAAAAGTCAGGATCAGAGGTTTTTTGGCAACTTTTTTCGGCAACCGCCACCTGGGCGACAGCGAGGACATTTTTGCGCTCGGTTTTGTCAATTCATTGCTGGCCATTCAACTCGTGAGCTTTCTGGAAAAGGAATTCGCAATCACGATCGAAGACGAGGACCTCGACTTTGAAAATTTCAAGACCGTAAACAATATGGATGCGCTGGTCGAGCGCAAGAAAGCAAGGGCGCTGATTCCTGCGTGAGGGCCTACCGGTGATTGGCACAGCTGAAAGTCCCGCAATGCAGATGGAGACCACCCTGGCGCAGAAAGAAGCCAGGAAGCGTTTTCGCGCGTTTGTGGATGAACATATCCGCCCTTACGCGGCGCAGTGGGACCGTGATGAACGGGTATCGCCGAAAATCATCGATGAGCTTCGCATTCGAGGCTATCTGGGCGTGCCGCTGCGCGGCCTGCAAGGCGGAGCCATGGACCCCATCACCTACGGTCTACTGACCGAGGAGATTGCCCGTGGATGCTCGTCGGTACGGTCGCTGCTCACGGTCCACGATATGGTTTCACTCGGCATGTGCCGCTGGGGAAATAGCGAGTTGAAAGCCGAGTTCATGGGCTCCGTGGCTTCCGGAGAGCTGATCTGCGCCCTCGCGCTCTCTGAGCCTGAGGCGGGCAGCGATGCGGCCAGCGTCAGCACCGAGGCCCGGATCGAAAGCGACGAATTTGTTCTAGAGGGAATGAAGAAATGGACGACGTTTGGGCAGGTGGCGGACCTGTTTCTGGTACTGGCCCGCTGCGAGGGCAAACTCGCCGCCTTTCTGGTCCCTGCCAATACGCCCGGAGTAAGCCGCAAGGCGATGAAAGGCATCAGCGGCACACGCGCTTCACTGCTGGCGGAAATCGAGTTGAGGGATTGTCATATACCGAAGCACTATCTCGTAGGGAAGCTCGGGTTTGGGATGTCGCACGTGATTTCGACCGTGCTCGACCACGGACGCTACAGCGTGGCCTGGGGCTCGGTGGGCATTGCGCAGGCATGCCTGGACGCGTGTCTCGACTACACCGCCAGGCGCCGGCAATTTGGACGCGAATTGCGGGAGCATCAGCTCGTGCAAAGAATTCTCACCGAGATGATCGTGCAAACGCGCGCGGCCCGGCTCCTTTGCTATCGCGCGGGATATCTCCGTTCCATCGCCGATCCGGGAGCGTATGCCGAGACGCTGATGGCCAAGTACTTTGCCTCCCGGACAGCGGTGTGTGCCGCCAACAATGCTGTCCATCTCCACGGGGCCAACGGCATCTCCGACGAATATCCGGTCGGGCGATATTTGCGCGACGCCAAAGTCATGGAGATCATCGAGGGCAGCAGCGAAATCCAGCAGATTTCCATCGCCAGGTGCCCGCTCGGCGAAATATAGAGCACTAGTCCGGAAAGGAACAAGCGAAAGATGAGCCAAACAGCAACGATGCCGCTGGGGCTGGAAGGCACAGCCTCGGGCGGCCCGACGGCCCGGAGATCGTCGATCAAGTTGGTGGTCTGGGACCTGGACAACACACTCTGGCAGGGAACGTTGCTGGAGGGCGATCGTGTGCAGCTTCGCGATGGAGTGCGTGAGACCCTCGATCTTCTCGATCGGCGCGGAATTCTGCAGTCCATTGCGAGCAAAAATGATCATGAGGCCGCGTTCAGCAGATTGAAAGAGCTGGGCGCAAGCGAGTATTTCCTCTATCCCCAGATCAACTGGAATTCCAAGGCGAGCAGCATCCGCTCCATCGTGCAATCGCTCAATATCGGCATGGACACCGTGGCGTTCATCGATGATGACCGCTTCGAACGGGAAGAAGTCACTCATTCGCTTCCCGAGGTCATGGTATTGGACGCGCTCGAACTGGATGGCATGACCGCCCGGCGGGAATTCGTGCCGGCCTTCATTACTGAAGATTCGGCCCGGCGCCGCGCCATGTATCAGGCCGATATTAAGCGCAAGCAGGCCGAGGACAGCTTCAGCGGCCCCAGCCAGGAATTTCTGGCTTCCTTGCAGATGAAGTTCGTCATTGCCGCGGCGCGCGAAGAAGACCTGCAACGGGCGGAAGAGTTGACCGTCCGCACCAACCAGCTCAATACCACCGGCTACACGTATTCTTACGACGAACTGAACGCATTCCGCAGCTCGCCGAACCATCTCCTGCTGGTGGCCAGCCTCGACGACAGGTTCGGCGCCTACGGAAAAATCGGGCTGGCGCTGGTGGAAAAAACTTCCACCTTGTGGACGATCAAGCTGCTGCTGATGTCGTGCCGTGTGATGTCGCGCGGAGTGGGAACCCTGCTTTTGAACCACATCCTCATGCTGGCCCGCGAACAGGGTGTGCGGCTTTGCAGCGAATTTCGCCACAACGGACGCAACCGGATGATGATGATCACCTACAAGTTCAACGGCTTCAAGGAAGTCGCGCAGCAGGGTGATGTCGCGCTCCTGGAACATGGACTGGAGAACATTCAACCTCATCCGGCATGGGTCGAGGTCGTGACATAGAGTGCGGCTCCGGCCAGGGGTTTCCCGGAGCAGGGCCGGTATTTTCAGAAATTCTTGGGAGAAGAACCATGCAGGCAATTCTCGTGCTTGAAGATGGGCGTGCCTTCCACGGCGTGGCAAACGGCGCAAAGAAGACGGGATGCGGGGAGGTCGTCTTCAATACTTCGATCACCGGATATCAGGAGATCTTTACCGATCCTTCCTATGCCGGGCAGATCGTAGTGCTCACCAATCCTCAGATAGGCAATTACGGCACCAACATCGACGACAACGAGTCCACTCGACCTTATATCGAGGGACTCATTGTGAGGGAATTTTCTCCCATCTGCTCCAACTGGCGGTCGCAGCAGGTCACCGATGAATACCTGGAGAAGTTCAACGTTCCCGTAATTTCCGGCATCGATACGCGCGCGCTGGTCCGCCATATCCGTACCCACGGCGTGATGCGCGGCGTAATTTCTTCCAGCGAAACCGACGTACGGAGCCTCGTGGCCAGGGCGCGTGCCATCCCCAAAATGGATGGCATGGATCTGGCCCGCGTGGTCACTACGAGGAAGAAGTATCAGTGGGGCGAAGGCCTGCCGCCGCGCGGCATGTGGAACGAGCCGGGAAGAAACTGGACACGCCACCATCACGTGGTTGCGTACGACTTCGGCATAAAACATAACATTCTGCGAATGCTGGCCAACCATGGCTGCCGGGTGACTGTGGTTCCGGCCACCAGCAGCGCTGAGGACGTGCTGCAACTGAATCCCGACGGCATATTTCTTTCCAACGGCCCCGGCGATCCTGAACCGTGCACGTACGCTCGCGACAATATCCGCCGGCTGCTGGGCCGGGTCCCGATTTTCGGCATTTGTCTTGGGCACCAGCTCATCGGGCTGGCACTGGGCGGAAGGACTTACAAGCTGAAATACGGCCATCATGGAGGCAATCATCCGGTCAAACAGCTTGAGACCGGGAAGATCGAGATCACGGCGCACAATCACAATTTCGCGGTCGATCCTGATTCGCTGAAGGAATCGGAGATTGTAAAGACCCACGTTGATCTGAACGACAACACGCTGGAAGGCCTGCGGCATCGCACGCTGCCGCTGCTCAGCGTCCAATATCATCCCGAGGCTGCGCCCGGCCCCCACGATTCTCACTACCTGTTCCGGAATTTTGTGCAAATGATGGAGCAGTTTTCGCTCAGGCCCGAACTGTCGGAGGTCCACAGCAACCGGGCAACCGTGACTTCTCAAGTTTAAGTCATCTTTTTCGATCATCCGCCAGCGTGCCCGCGCGTGCCGCGTGAGGCCGCATTGTTGAAGGAACTATGCCGCGACGCAATGACATCACAAAGATCCTGATCATCGGTTCCGGGCCGATCGTGATCGGCCAATCGGCCGAATTCGATTATTCCGGCACTCAGGCCTGCAAAGTCCTGAAGAGCGATGGTTATGAAGTAGTGCTATGCAATTCCAATCCCGCCACCATCATGACGGACCCGGAGATCGCCGACCGCACTTATGTCGAGCCGCTCACCCGGGCCTACGTGGAGAAAATTATCTGTCTCGAGAAGGAGCTCATGAAGGGAAGTGCAGGCAAGATGGCATTGCTGCCAACGGTGGGCGGGCAGACGGCGCTGAACCTGGCCGTGGAACTTGCCGACAGCGGCGTGCTGGAAGAACACCAGGTGGAATTGATCGGCGCCCAGCTCAACGCCATCAAGATGGCGGAAGACCGGCTGTTGTTCAAGGATGCCATGATCAAGATCGGTCTGGACGTCCCCAAATCGGCATTGGTCAACAATCTCAAGGACGGTCTTGAGTTTTCTGACCAGCTTGGCTACCCGGTCATCTTGCGGCCTTCTTTCACTCTGGGTGGGACCGGCGGCGGAATCGCCTACAACCGGGAAGAGCTGCTGGACCTGCTTGCCCGCGGCCTGGACCTTTCTCCTGTGCATGAGGTGCTTATCGAGCAGTCCATTCTCGGATGGAAGGAATACGAACTGGAGGTGATCCGCGACCTGGCGGACAACGTGATCATTGTCTGCTCGATC
>DASSJE010000015.1:0-4610 GCA_035691365.1 Terriglobia bacterium | reverse complement strand
GAGGCGGCGCGATAGGCTCAGCAATATCCGGCCGGGTTTCAGGGTGGAATAGAGGTTGTATTGGAGGTATGTTGAGCCGCCGGTCCAGTAGCCTGTTACGTGATGGTAGTAAAGAGTCCACGCGGACAGTATGGCAAACGGAACGCCGAGCCACAGCCAGGTGCTCCTGGAGGTAGGTTTTCTGTATAACCAGACGAAGACGACCGCCACCGGGACGACAACGATGGCAGTTTCCTTGGTGAGCAACGTGAGCGACGCTGCGACGGCAAACCAGCACATTCGCCCGCGCAAAAGCGCCCACACTGCAATCGTGGTAGTGAATGCTACAGGAAGGTCCAGAAGCGCCATCGTGCTTTGCGCGAAAAACAGAGGTGAAAGTCCCAGCAAAACACATGCCCAGAATGCGGTCTCTCTATCGGCCAGGGTGCGGCCAAGCGCGTAAAGAGCCAACAGCGTTCCGGCCGCAAACGCCGTCATGGTGAGCCTTGTAACCAGTGGGGAGTAGCCCGCAAGGCGCCACGCCAACGCCAGACAGATGGTGAGCAGCGGCGTGTGTCCAGTCATCAGGGTGCTCTGGGGGATGAGAAGACCATGCCGGAAAAAATCCAGTGCGGCAGGAATGTAATACCCGGCCTCGTCCCAGAAATAAGGCAGGCGCAGCAACGGGTAATGAAGCAGCGCCAACGCCCCGAAAGTTGCTAAAAAGTACAGACCAAATTTCAAACGTGGATTCGCGGAAGTATTATTCATTGAAAATGCATGTTACAACGAACGTCGAAAGAATTCTTTGGGATTCAACATGGAACCTGGAGGCCAACCCGGATGATTGTTGACTTCCGACACGGCGCGATACATATTTCGATCGTTGTCAACGCGAGTCGACACGGATTAGGATGAACAGGGTGTTGATGGCTCAAGGCGGGTTGCGCTATTCCTTGCGCACGAAGGGACGGCGCGCGAGGGCTTGCCGCTTATAACCGCAGCGGTGAAGGCTGGTGCAGATGAATTCAGAATGCTGAAGGGAGAACGATGAAATACCGGACATTCGGACGAACAGGCTGGAAAGTTAGCGAGATGGGGTATGGCATGTGGGGCATGGCGGGCTGGACGGGTTCCGGCGATAAGGAATCACTCCAGTCCCTTCAGCGTGCGGTGGATTTGGGCTGCAACTTTTTTGACAC
Organism: Terriglobia bacterium; assembly: GCA_035691365.1. Lineage (GTDB taxonomy): Bacteria > Acidobacteriota > Terriglobia > UBA7540 > UBA7540 > SCRD01. The sequence goes on along the minus strand of DASSJE010000015.1, from coordinate 3,429 downwards.
GGCCTGGGCTTATGGCAACGGCCACAGCGAAGAACTGCTGGGCAAGATTGTCCGCGCCAGCCCGGGCAAGAGGCTCTATACGGCCACCAAGATTCCTCCCAAGAACGAGCAGTGGCCAAGCCGCCGCGAATACACTCTGGATGATTGTTTTCCCCCTGATCATATCGAGCAGTATGTTCATAGCAGCCTGAAAAATGCGGGCCTCGAAAGTTTTGACCTCATGCAGTTCCATACCTGGGAGGACTCCTGGGTGGAGGACGATCGCTGGGTGAAAAAATTGGAAGGTATGCGCCGCCAGGGATTGATCCAGGCCATCGGGATCAGCATCAATCGCTGGGAGCCGTGGAATGGCGTCCGGGCCGTGCGCAGCGGCCTGATAGACGCTGTGCAAGTGATCTACAATATCTTTGACCAAAATCCCGATGACGAACTGTTCCCAGCCTGCCGGGAGATGAACGTCGGAGTGATTGCGCGGGTCCCGTTTGACGAGGGTAGCTTGACGGGCGCACTGACATTGGATTCAACCTGGCCCAAAGGAGACTGGCGTAACACGTATTTTGTTCCTGAGAACCTGAAGAGCAGCGTGGAGCATGCCGATGCGCTGAAGCCGCTGGTTCCCAAGGGAATGACGATGCCGGAAATGGCGCTACGTTTCATTCTGGGCAACCCGGCGGTCAGCACAATTATTCCGGGCATGCGGAAGCTCCGGCACGTCGAGGCGAACATTGCTGCAAGTGATGCCGGCCCGCTGGCCCCGGAACTTCAAGCGGAATTGGCCAAGCATCGATGGGTGCGCCACGTGACTGAATGGTCGCAGTAAAGCACACAGTGAAAATTGCTTGCCGCATCTTCAGGAAAAAGAGTAGTTTGAACTAGGGTTGATAAAGGGAAGATGAACAGCCGAAGCTCCGCCTTTGATCGCCACACAGCTTCTGAGCCGGGGCATCTCCGGTTGCAATTTCGGCTTCAAAGATAGCAAATGATTGTAGAAAGGGAATGGTAAGGAGGTAGCGTATGAACTTTTTCAGAAATCGGACCTTGTGGGTGGCGACAATTGCGGTTTGTATCCTCGCCCCTCTGTTGCATGCTGACAGCATAAAGTTCAAGAATGGGCAGACCCTCCAGGGGAAATACCTGGGCGGCACGGATTCTCAAGTTACCTTCTACACAAGCAACCAGCTCAAGCATTATGCGATTTCTGACGTCGATTCCATAACCTTCGGCGCTGACACCTCAACTCCGTCTGCTGCCGCTGAACCTGCCCAGCCAGCTCCTGCGCCCGTTGTGCAGGCGCCGCAAGCCACGCCGGCGACTTCCACGGGAGCGGGCATTCTGGTGCCCGCCGGCACTCACATCGTCGTGCGGATGATCGATGGCATTGATTCGAACCGGAACCGGGTGGGTGACACTTTTCAGGCGAGCCTGGAGGAACCTCTGATTGTGGAATCCACGCAGGTTGCTCCGAAAGGAACCACGGCGTACGGCAAGCTGGAGCAGGTCAAGTCGGCCGGGCGGGTTCAAGGACAATCTGAGCTTCGGCTGGTGCTGACGGGACTTGTTCTGAATGGCGCAACGTACAACCTCATGACCGGTCAATACGAAGTTCAAGGCAAGTCGCGGGGTCGTCAAACAGCCACGCGGACCGGCATCGGCGCGGTTGCCGGCGGAATCATCGGCGCCATCGCGGGAGGCGGCAAAGGAGCGGCCATCGGAGCTGGCGTCGGGGCGGGCGCAGGAGCCGCCAGCACCGTCTTGACGCACGGCCAGCAGGTCCATGTGCCCAGTGAAACGGTGTTGAACTTTACACTGGAACAGCCCGTGCAGCTTCCGCTTGCCAGCAGCTAGGCAGAGTGGAGACATCCTCGTATTACTGGAATTATGGGTGGGCTCTTCACCCTTTTCGCGAGTGGATCGCGATCAGCAGCAGGGCGTTTGGCCAAGTCCCGTGAGATCGACAGGCTGCCTCCTTTACGGGTTCGACGGGCCTTCTTCGGGCTTTATAGCATGCTCCCGGACGAAGGCCCGTAATCTTTTTTGCAGCTCATTCCTTGCTCGGCGAAAGGCATCCAGCATTTCCTCTGCGCCACCCTCAACCGCAGCAGGGTCCTCAACACTCCAATGAATACGGCGGGTCCTTGCCGGGAAGACTGGGCACGCCTCCCGTGCTTTGTCACACACCGTGATGACGCAATCAAAATCCTGCCCGAGAAATTCTTCCACTGACTTCGAATGCTGACCCGAAATGTCAATTCCGGCTTCGCGCATTACGGTAATTGCCTCGGACCTGACGCGAGCGGGCGCTGTGCCAGCGCTGAATACTTGAAATGACGGGCCAGCCTCATGACGTAGCAGTCCTTCTGCCATCTGGCTCCGCGCGGAATTTGCCGTGCACAGGATGAGAACTCGCATGCTCAGCTTTCCTCTGTCAAAAGCTCAATCCCGCTGGCACGCGCTCCAAAGAACCTCCTTTGGAAGTTCAGCGCGACATTGACCAGGGTGATCATCACCGGAACTTCCACAAGCGGACCGATCACAGCGGCAAAGGCGGCGCCGGAGTCGATTCCAAACACGGCGACGGCAACGGCGATGGCCAGCTCAAAATTATTGCTCGCGGCCGTGAAAGAGAGCGTGGCTGTATGGCTGTAGTCAGCTCCCACCCTGTGGCCCATCCAGAACGAGAGCAGAAACATAATCACGAAATAGATGAGAAGCGGCAGCGCGATTCGCAGCACATCCATGGGAAGGCTGAGAATGACACCTCCTTTCAAACAGAACATGATTACGATTGTAAACAGCAATGCTGCCAGCGTCAGCGGGCTGATGCGCGGAACAAATTCGTTCTCATACCATTTATGGCCGCATGCACGGACCAGGATGAACCGGGTGAGGATTCCGGCAAGAAACGGGATGCCGAGGTAGACAAAAACGCTACGGGCGATCTCGCCAATCGAGATGCTGACTACCGTTCCCTTCATTCCGAACCACTGTGGGAGCACGGTGATGAATACCCATGCGTAGAGGGAATAGAACAGTACCTGGAAGACCGAATTAAAGGCTACGAGCCCCGCAGCATATTCCGTGTTTCCACGGGCCAGTTCATTCCACACAATCACCATGGCGATGCAGCGTGCGAGGCCGATCATGATGAGTCCGGCCATGTATTCCGGATACCCTCGTAGGAAAACGATCGCCAGGACGAACATGAGGACCGGTCCGATCACCCAGTTCTGAACAAGCGAGAGCAGCAGGGTCTTTCGGTTTTCAAAAACCTTGCCCAATTCCTCGTAGCGGACCTTGGCGAGCGGGGGGTACATCATCAGGATGAGTCCCACAACAAGGGGGATGGACGTGGTTCCGCTCTGGAGTTTCATTACCAGGCGGACAAAACCCGGCACTAAGTTTCCCAGGGCAATCCCGGCCGCCATGGCC
>DASSJE010000014.1:0-11787 GCA_035691365.1 Terriglobia bacterium | reverse complement strand
TTACAGGCAGCGGGTTGACGGTGACCAGCCTTGAGGTTGACACCTCATCCAGTGTGGCGGCGGGAACCTACCCCTTTACAGTGACGGCGACGGATGGAACCATCAGCAGGCAAGCCTCAGGGACGCTGGTGGTGATCCAGGCCCCCGCCCTTCATATTTCTCCAACCATTTTGACCTTCCCCATGCAAACCGTGGAAACAACCAGTTCTCCGCAGACCGTCACCATCACCAACTCCGGCGGTGCAACCATGACGCTTTCCGTTTCGATTGACGGCGCCAACCCGCTCGATCCCAACTTTGCAATGACCAACAACTGCGGAGGCAGCCTGGGAGCGGGCCAAAGTTGCACCGCCGCGGTCAACTTTACTCCTACGATAACAGGTTCCATGAGCGGAGCGATATATGTTGACGCCAATACACCCGACAAGATAAGGCAATACGTAAATTTGACTGGTACAGCAGAAGGAGGGCTGTTGCAGCTCTCAACTTCCACCCTGAATTTTAATACTCAGATTTACGTGGGACAGACGAGCGCCGCGCAGACGGTGACAGTGTGGAACACGGGAACCATCCCTATCAACTTCTCCGGCATCAGCATCAGGGGTGCGAACGCAGCCGACTTTGCCGCGGCGGCAGAGCCTGAGTGTTCGGCAGGCGGGCAACTGAAAGTCGGTTTTGGCTGCGCCATCAACGTCACCTTTGCGCCTTCGGCTTCTGGAACTCGGACCGCGACTCTTTTTGTCGCCGACAGTGTCAGCGGAAGTCCACAATCCTTCAGTTTGAGTGGCCCTGCCAGCCCGCCGGATTTCACCATCGGCACAACGCCAGGCTCACCATCAGATGCAACAGTGGCGGCGGGAAGAACAGCTACCTACTCGCTGACACTCGCACCGCTGGGAACGCTGAATCAGCCGGTGACGTTGAGTTGCCCGGTCGCCTCATCGTTCGGCACATGCACAATTTCCCCATCTTCCGTCACGCTGAATGGCTCAGGCTCCCAAAATGTGACGGTGACAGTAACGACCAGGGCGCCATCGCTGGCCGCGCCGCGCGACCCGGCCCCACCCAACCTGCCACCCAATGTGTGGTGGGTTGTGCTCATGGCCTTTGGGGGATTGTACCTGTTGGCCGGATGGGCGGCGCGCCTCGCACGTTTCGGCAAATGGTGGCTTCCCGGTTCCCTCAGAACGATTACGCACACCTTTCCGCACCGCACGGTCTGGCTGGGACTCATCTTACTTGCCGTCACGTTATGGGTTTCGTGCGGAGGCGGCGGGGGCTCAGCTACGCCAAGCTCGCCAGGCACGCAGGCAGGAAATTACGGCATTACAGTCATCGGAACCTCAGGCAACGTGAGTCACTCGACCTTGCTCACACTGACCGTGAAATAAGGTCAAGGCTGCGCTATTTGCCGGTGCTGCCGAAGCCGCGGGCGTTGCGCTGGGTTTCGGCGAGTGATTCGGCTTCGGTGAATTCGGCTTCAATGCGGCGGACAATGCGAAGCTGGGCGATGCGGTCGCCGGAATGGATCTCGAACGGCCGGCCGCCCAGGTTGGTGACGACCACTTTAAGTTCACCGCGATAGCCGGGATCGATGACGCCGGCCAGCGTCGAGATGCCTTTGAGCGCCAGGCCTGAGCGGTCCTGGACCAGCGCGCCATATTCAGCCGGGAATTCGAACGCCAATCCCGTGGCGACGGCCCGCGTTTCGCCGGCGGCAAGAGTGACGGCTTCCGCCGAATAGAGATCGGCCGCGAGGTCGCCGAAAGGCCCGGAATGGGCGTAGCGGGGCAGCGTGGCATCCGGGTGCAGCCTGGCAACCTTGATTGTGACCTTCATCTGTTTTCCTGCCTTTCAAAAAGCGCCGAAGGCGGCCATCGCGGGCCCGCCGGGAAGTTTATCCTTTCTGCGGAATCAAATCTCGGCGGCAGACTCATTCAGGGCCAGCTCGATCTCTTCCCATTCACTTGTCATTGCGTTGATGCCGTTGCGCAGTTCGTCGATGCGTTTGGCCAGGCGAATGGATTCCTCGGCGCTCTTGAAGTCGGCAAGCTCCAGCTCGCACGAGGCAATTTCCGCCTCCGCGCGCGCGATTCCTTCTTCGAGCTCTTCGCCACGGTCGTGCATGCGGCGGACCAGAATGGGGTTCAGCCTCTTCGTTTGTGCATCGGGGTCTTGGGCATCGCCATTGCCGTTTCCGAAAGCGGACGCGGCAGGCGCCGGTTCACGCCCGGTCTCCGGTTCGTCCTCCGCACGCGGGGCGTTGCCCTCTTTCTGCCACAGGTAATCCTCATAATTGCCCGGATAATCGTGGAGTTCTCCACCCTCGATTTCGAAGACGCGCGTGGCCAGCCGGTCAATAAAGTAGCGATCGTGCGAGACGAACACCACCGTGCCATTGTATTTTTGCAACGCTTCGAGCAGCACGTCTTTGGCGCGCAGGTCGAGGTGATTGGTGGGCTCGTCGAGCAGCAGAAAATTTGCGGGCCGCAGCAGCATGCGCGCCAGGGCGTAGCGATTGCGCTCCCCGCCGGAAAGCACGCCGATGCGCTTGAAAACTTCATCCTCAGAAAACAGAAAGCTTCCCAACAGCGTGCGCAGTTGCGTCTGGCCGCTCAGCGCTGGCGGCGCCACGGTGCCGATGTCGTCAATCAGGCGCGCTTCCGGGTCGAGTGCCTTGTACTGGTCCTGGGCAAAATAATCGGCTTGCACATTGTGGCCCAGGCGGGTTTCACCTGCCGTCACAGGTTCCGTGCCGGCCAGCAGCTTGATCAAGGTTGATTTGCCGGCTCCGTTCACGCCCACAAGCGCCACGCGATCGCCGCGGTTGATGACAAAGCCGACGCCTGCAAACACCCGCTTCGCGCCGTAGCTCTTGGCCACGCCTTTGAACTCCGCCACCATGCGCCCGCTGGGCGGCGGCTGCGGGAACGAGAAGTGGATGGTTTTCTCCTCGGGCGGCAACTCGATGCGGTCAATCTTCTCCAGCTCTTTGATGCGGCTCTGCACCTGCCGGGCCTTCGTGGCCTGATAGCGGAATCGATTGATGAACACTTCCAGGTGGTGGACGCGGTCCTGCTGGTTCTTGTAAGCGGATTCAAGCTGCGCCTTGCGCTCTTCCTTCTGGATGAGATAGCGATCGTAGTTGCCGGTGTAAAACCAGGCGCGCCGGTTCCAGATTTCAACAATCTTGTTCACCGTCACATCAAGGAAATAGCGGTCGTGCGACACCAGAACAAAGGCATGAGGATAGCCGGCAAGAAACTGTTCGAGCCAGTTGCGCGCTTCGAGATCGAGGTGATTGGTGGGCTCGTCGAGCAACAGCAGGTTGGGCTTGAGCAGCAGAAGTCTCGCCAGCGCAATGCGCATCTGCCAGCCGCCGGAAAATTCTTCGGTGGGGCGCGCCTGGTCCTCGCGCGAAAATCCCAGTCCGTTGAGCACAGCGCCCGCCTGGGCTTCCAGCGAATAACCGTCGCGATGCTGGAACTCCGTCTCCAGCGCGTGATAGCGTTCCGCCACCCCGGCATATTCTTCCCCCTCGGGATCCAGCTCGGCAATGCGATGAGTGAGCGCTTCGATTTCCTTTTCCATCTCGAGCAGGTCCGCAAAAACTGAAAGACACTCCTGCAGCACACTGCGGCCGGCGAAAGCCAGGCCGTCCTGGGGAAGATATCCGCGCGTGATGCCCTTGGCCGTAGAGAGGCTGCCTTCGTCCAGCGTGTCGAGTCCGGCCAGCACCTTCAGCAAAGTCGTCTTGCCGGCGCCGTTTCCGCCCACCAGGCCCACGCGGTCGCCCGGCGTCAGGAGCCAGTCGAGGCCGCTGAACAACAGCTTGGGACCGAATTGCTTTCCGGCTGAAGATAGTTGGATCATGACAGGGATTCAGGCCCGCCGCGCCACACACCGCGCGTCCTTTTGCGCCCTCTTTAACTATAACAGGAGTGCGCGGCGGAGGAGGACGAGTGGCGTGCGTTGATCGTGAAAAATTCACGATCGAATCGGCGGGAACAGAACAAAGTTGACACCCTCCACCGGGCGTGATAGAAACGCGACGAACAGCAAACTCGATTGTGGATGAGGGCCTTGCTTTATGACTACGTCCCGCCGGCAGTTTCTTGCAGGATCAATTGCAGCGCTGGGAGCGCCGCTCTACGCGCGCGAAGCGCTGGGCCGGGCCGCCAGCGCGGCCAGGCTGACTTCTTTTGAGGGTGAAGCCCGGAAATTTCTCAGCCGGCTGACACTTGCCGAAAAAGTGGGGCAGATGACCCAGGCCGACCAGATGTATCTGAAGGACCTGGACGACCTGCAAAAATATCATCTGGGGTCGCTGCTGAGCGGCGGCGATTCCGATCCCAAAACGGGGAACGATTTCCATTCCTGGCGGGAGCTTTACAATCGCTTCCAGGCGCGGGCCGTGCAGACGAAGCCGCGCATTCCGATTCTCTATGGAATTGATGACGTGCACGGCAACAGCAATGTGATTGGGGCCACCATCTTCCCGCACAACATCGGGCTGGGATGCACGCGCAACGCCGAACTGGTGGAAAAGGCCGGCCGCATCACCGCCATCGAAGTTCGGGCCATCGGGGTCCAATGGGGATTTGCGCCCTGCGTCACGGTTCCACAGGACGCGCGATGGGGGCGCACTTACGAAGGCTTCAGTGAGTCGCCCGACGTGGTGAAGGTGCTGGGCGAGGCGGCGGTGCGGGGCATGCAGGGTTCAGGGCTCGGCGACCCTCTGGGCATCGCGGCCTGCGCCAAGCATTTTGCCGGAGACGGCGGAACAGCTTTCGGGACGGGCGTCCCCCGGGGAAAAAGCTCGCTCCACTATCCGCTCGATCAGGGAGACACCCGGCTTGGCGATGCCGACTTCCGGCGCATTCATCTGCAGGGTTACATCGCCGCGATCCAGGCCGGAGTGGCCACCATCATGCCATCTTACAGCAGTTGGAACGGCGTGAAGTGCTCCGCCAGCTACGTGCTGCTCACCGAGATTTTAAAGAAGGAGATGGGCTTCAACGGTTTCCTCATTTCGGACTACGCGGCGGAAAAGGAACTTCCCGGCAGTTACAAGCAGCAGATTGAAACCACCATCAGCGCCGGCATGGACATGGTGATGGTGCCGGACAATTATCAGGAATTTATCCGCCTGCTCACCGAACTGGTGCAGGAAGGGCGCGTGCCGATGTCGCGCATTGACGATGCGGTGGCACGCATCCTTCGTGTGAAGTTTGCCATGGGACTAATGGACCCGAACCGCTCGCAGCTTGCCGATCCGGCGCTCGAAAAACAATTTGGCTCGCCTGAGCATCGCGCGGTGGCGCGGCAGTGTGTGAGGGAATCGCTGGTGGTGCTGAAGAACGAGGGCTCCATCTTGCCGCTCAACGCAGGCAAGCGAATCCACGTGGCCGGCAAGTGCGCTGACAACATCGGCAACCAGTGCGGCGGATGGACCATCACCTGGCAGGGCCGAAGCGGCAACACTACAAAAGGAACCACCATCTTCGAGGCGATCCGCAAAGCTGCGGGCAGCGCCAACGTAACGTACTCGCCGGACGGCGCCGGGGCGCAAGGCGCTTCGGTTGCCATCGCCGTCATCGGAGAAAAGCCTTACGCGGAAATGAGGGGCGACCGGCAGAATCTGAATCTCGACCCTGATGAGCTGGCCGTAGTGGAAAACCTCAAGCGCAGCGGCGTACCCGTCGTGGTGGTGCTGGTCTCCGGCCGCCCGATGGCGATTGACGGCATTCTGCCCAAAGCGCAGGCCCTGGTCGCTGCATGGCTGCCGGGCACAGAAGGCGACGGCGTGGCCGATGTGCTGTTCGGCAAATCGAAGCCGGCCGGCAAGCTCTCATTCACATGGCCGAAAGGATCTTCAAGCAATTTCCATCGTGGCGATCCCGGCTACGAAACCCTCTTTCCATTCGGATCCGGCCTGAGCTGGTGACCGGGCGCGAGACACGCGCGTCTCACCGGCGAGTGCGCGGGATTCAACGGTTCCGGTTGCCTTCCGCGTCATAAAGCCGCATACTTCCTAATCGGCTTACAATGTCCTCCATCAACGTTAACAAGAACCCGGAATTAAAGCGCGGCGGGCAGGATTCGACGCTGCGCGGCCCATCGGCGCGCATCCGGCGCATTCAGAAGACGGCGCTGGTTCTTCTCCTTTTCAGCGGCACCATCAATTATGTTGACCGGGCCAGCCTGGCGGTGGGCCTGCCGCTTATCCGGCACGAGCTGGGCATTTCTCTTGCGCAAAGCGGCGTTCTGCTCTCCGCGTTTCTGCTGGTCTATGCATTCAGCCAGTTGCCGGCAGGCGCCGTGGTGGACCGTTTGGGCGCGCGCCTGGTGCTTGCCGCGGGGCTCGTTTTGTGGTCAATCGCCCAGGTGCTGGGCGGCCTGGTTTCGAGTTTCCGGCAGTTTCTGGCCGTGCGCGGCTTGCTGGGCGTTGGCGAATCGCCGCAGTATCCAAGCTGCGCCCGCGTGGTTACAGACTGGTTTGCCACGCGCGACCGCGGCCTGGCCACCGGGATCTGGAATTGTTCCAGCAGCCTGGGGACGGCTATTGCCGCTCCGTTACTCACTATCCTGATGCTGCATTTTGGCTGGCGCTGGATGTTTATCACCATGGGGATCGCGGGCCTGACCGTGGGCATCGTCTTCTACATTTTGCACCGGGACCCCAGGCACCTTCGCCTGACCAGCGCCGAACAGGAATATCTATCCGGCACGGAGCGTGAGACCCAGCCCATGGTGTGGCGGCAATGGGGGCGGCTATTTGGCTTCAGCACAACGTGGGGAATGATCTGCGGTTTTTTCGGGATCATTTACATGAACTGGCTCTATTTCGCCTGGCTGCCCCAGTATCTCGAAATCCAATGGCATCTCAGCATCGCCAGGACCGGCTGGATCGCCGCGATTCCTTTCACGTGCGGGGTGGTGGGCAGCGTGATCGTGGGGCGGGTTTGCGATGTCCTTTCAAGGCATGGCCATTCCGCCATCAATAGCTGCAAGATTCCGATTGTTGGCGCTCTGTTTGGAGTGGTTGTGTGCACGACGCTGGCGGCCTTCAGTTCAAGCAGCATCTTTGCGGTGGTGTGCATTTCGATATCGCTGTTTCTGCTGAACGGCAGCAGCACGGCCGCCTGGGCCATGGCCACGGTGGCCGCGCCGAAAAATTATGCCGCCTCGCTGGGCTCCATCCAGAATTTCGGCGGCTATCTGGGCGGAACCCTTGCGCCTGCGGTTACGGGATTCATGGTGCAGGCCACATCATCCTTCCAGTCGGCATTGCTCGTCGCCTCCGGCATCGGGCTGTTGGCCGCTATCGGGCATCTGGTCCTGGTAAGGAATCCGATATCGCTGGCGGAAACCGAAAAACCAGCATAAATCACGGTTAACCTTTGGGGCGCTTAGAACATCTAAGTAAGTGGAGGGTAGTGCGGGAACAGGTTAAGCTCCGGAGACCCGTTGAACCTGATGACAGGACGGTCAGGATCCGGACCGTAGCGGGCAGGACGGAGAGAAAGCCAAAGTTGCCCAGCAGTTTTGGGTGAGCGGCTCCCTAACAATGGGGAACTCTCCTGAGGCTCGATCACGGGTCTCCGATAAAAGGACGGAATAGCTAGTGAAGGCGGCTCCATGCCGCCTTTATTGTTTCTGGAGAAAATCCTGAAAGACGAAGCGCTCGTCATGATTGCGGGATCATGCCCGCAAGAGGTAAATCCTGTTTCCGCATGAAAAAAAGACGGCCCCCAAGGGCCGTCTTTTAGCTTCAAACTTCAACAGGCTGCCGCTAAGCCGCCATTGCTTCCGGGTCGGCAAAGCTTGCCATTTTCGGATTTTCCAAGGCGGCAAAGTCAGCGTACTTCATGCGGATCGCTTCGGTGTGCGTGCCGGCGTTGAACACAATTTCCTGCGACTTGCTGAGAGCGCGATCCACCCAGGTTTCCATGCCATAGAAGTGGCCGAACGGAGGAAAAGCGCCCAGCTCGCAATCCGAGCAGATTTTTTCCACCTCGCTCTCCGGCGCCATCTCGAGGTTCCGCACCTCGAGCTCCTGCCTGAGGTCATGGAGGTTCAGCCGGTACGACGCGGGAAGAACCGCCATCACCAGGCGCCCGTCTGCATGGAGAATCACCGACTTGGCAAAGTGCCTGCCGGAAACATGCAGCGATTGCGCCGTCTTCTGGGCAGGAAACGCCGGGTAGTGAGGAAGCAATTCAAAGCGGACGTTTTGGGAATCCAGATATTCCTGCACTCGTTGAGACATCGACATTGCATCCTCCTTCCATTCCTGTGGAAACCCACTCCGCGAGGGAGCCTCAGGGTTTTCCTTTCAAAGGAGCCTGCCTGAATCCGAAAGGTCTCTCGAATGGACTTGGGGCCAGCCGCTTGGGCGAGGGCGATTGCAGCGGACGCCGCCGCGGTCCCGGCTGTTGCCACTTGTTTGCAGAAAGGCCGACAGGTTTTCCGGTTGGCTTGCCTTTCATTTCGGCCTCCTCTTCTTCAGGGTCCTGCTTCTATCTTATGCCTCCCGCGGGCGGGAAGGAAGCTCGCAACTTCCCTCCCTGCATCTGGGAATTGCACGCTACCGTCGTTCGCGGTCGCGCTCCCACAGCAGGGATTCTTGTTACGACTGTCTCCCGATTCCAAGCTCCCTTCCCGCCAAATACAGGCAGATGATTTTCATGCTGCTTTCCACTCGATAGCGATCTTCTTTGCCGGAGCCGCTTTTAGCATCGCAAATTCCAGCATTCCGTCCTTGAGGACGGCGCTGACCGCTTCCGTGTTCACTTCCACCGGGAGGTCGATAACACGCAGGATCCTTTCCCTGCTGCGTTCGGAATAGACGGTTTTTCCCGTCTTCTTTTCCTCTTTCGCGGCTTTCCGCGTGCCCGTGATGGTGAGGCGGCGAGGTTCAACGCTCACCTCCAGTTCCTCCGCTTTGAATCCCGGAACTTCTGCCTCCACTTTGATGCCTTCGTCGGTCTCGTTGATGCTGATGCTGACCGGATGCAGCAATTCGGATTCTGCCTTAAACCAGTCTTCGAGGTCACGGCCGAAAATACTGCCGCCCTTCTCGAACAACTCGAATGCACGGCGCGAAATGACGTCGTGCAATTCACGCATGTGGTCGAGAATTTTTTCGAATTCCGTGACTTTGAAGGGAGCAAGATGCTCTTCGGACTTTACGGCCAGGTGTTTGCCCGCCATGGTTATGCTCCTTTCACACAACCGGTGGCGCTGGCGCGCCAGCATGGGGCCAACCAAAGGTGAAGGCACGCTGCTCATTCTGCCCGAAGCCAGCGCCTACCTTTACTCTCACGTTAGGCCGCAATGCATCAACTTTCAGTGAGCGCACTCACCGATTGGCGTGAGAAATCTCACAAGGAGGGAAAGCGGTCCGGAAACAGAATGGTGAAACGAGTGGAAAATCTGATGCCGATGCCTGCAGGTGCTACCAGATTCGTTTTCTGGCCGGGCGGCGGCTTGCCATGTACTCGTGAAGGTCCTGATCAGATAAATCGGACCGGGAAGGAACAGGATGCTCAGGGCTTTCCGCGCCCAGCGCCTCTTGCAGTTTCCGGTAGCAGAGCCCGGCAGCGTCCTGATAGGGAAAGCCGTGCTTGGAAAAAGCACGGTTGGAAATACTCAAAACGAACTCGCGGTCCCCTTCTTTGGGGTTAAGAACGCGGTAGGAGTAGTCGCGGCCGTTTGCCTTGAGCTGGAACCCGACATATCGAATTTGAACGGACATGCTGATGGCCCTGATGGAGGATTTCAGCTCCCGCCCGGCAAACCAGCCGGGCGTGAGCCGAAACTGAAGGTTCCTTCTAGAGTTTTGTTACGTTCGCTGCCTGAAGCCCCTTGGGGCCTTTGGTGACTTCGAACTCCACAGACTCACCTTCGGCCAGCGACTTGAACCCTTCCGCCAGGATGGCAGAGTGGTGCACAAAAACGTCATCTCCCGTCGAGCGCTGGATAAATCCATAGCCCTTGGAGTCATTGAACCATTTCACGGTTCCCTGTTCTTTGCTCATAAATGTCCTACTGTTCCTTTGTTGCATTGAGATTAACTTGTTCTGCTCTCGCAACCACTCTCCAAAAACAAGAAACGCCACAAAATCGGAGATTCTGTGGCCTCAAGGGTTCAATGGTGTTCGGTCACAAAAACTGATCAAGCTTTTTTATTATAACACTTCTGGGGCAATCCCGCTGGAAGGTTTGGTTGGGGCCGGCCTCTGATGGTGTCCTGACAGCAGCGGCACCGTGAGCGGGCGGGAAGCAGAGAGACCGTGCCGGCGAATTGGGCGATGTCCATCACTGCTGAAAACGTTATGCCCACGGCAGCTGCGGGCCATGAAGCGTTGGCGTTGTCGAGAGCGGGAAAAGCCTGCCGGCTCACGAACGGAGTGCGAGTAACTATTTGAAGGCTTCGGCGTGGTGGCGGACGTCAGCGCCCTCCACCAGGAAAACAACGTCTTCCGCGATGTTGGTGGCGTGGTCGGCGATGCGCTCAAGGTTGCGGGCGACAAACATCAGGTGAATGCACCCGCGAATCCCGGACGGCTCTGCCTCCATATACTGCACCAGTTCGTCATAAACCGTGTCGCGCATCTGGTCAACCGCGTCGTCGGACTTGAGGACTTTACGCGCCAGGTTGGCGTCCCGCCTGATGAAGGCGTCCAGGCTCTCGCGCAGCATGGCCTGAACCAGGTTGGCCATCTGCGGCATATCGATCAACGGCTTGATGGTGGGTTCCTGCATCAGCGAGCGGGCCCGCTCCGCAATGTTGACGGCGTGGTCGCCCATGCGCTCCAGGTCACTGTTGATCTTGATGGCAGAGGTGATAAAGCGCAGATCAGTGGCCATGGGCTGCTGCAGGGCCAGCAGGCCGGTCGCCAGGTCATCAATCTCAATTTGCATGCGATTCACCCGGACTTCGTTCTCCATCACCTGGCGGATCTGCTCCTCGTCTTTTTCCACCAGGGCCAGAACGCTGCGGTAGATGGACGACTCGACCAGGCCGCTCATCTCCAGCAGCTTTTTTCGCAACTCATCGAGTTGAATCTCAAAATGGCGCAATGGGCTGCTCCCCCGCCGTTAACCAAACCGGCCGGTAATGTAATCTTCCGTCTCTTTCCGCGCAGGATTTTTGAAAATGACGTCCGTCCTGTTGAACTCGATGAGCTTTCCAAGCAGGAAAAATCCCGTGTGGTCCGCCACCCGGGCCGCCTGCTGCATGTTGTGCGTCACAATCACAATGGTGCAACTGGAGGCAAGGTCCAGCAGAAGGTCCTCAATCTTCGCGGTCGCGATGGGGTCGAGCGCCGAACAGGGTTCATCCAGCAGGAGAACTTCCGGGTCAACAGCCAGCGCGCGGGCAATGCAGAGCCGCTGCTGCTGACCCCCGGATAGCGAATAGGCCGACTTGTGCAGCAGGTCTTTGACTTCGTCCCACAGCGCTGCGCGCCGAAGACTTTTTTCCACGATTTCCTCAATCAGCCCGCGCCCCCCCATCTTGTTAATCCTCAGCCCGTATGCCACGTTCTCAAAAATGGACTTGGGGAAAGGATTGGATTTCTGGAAAACCATTCCCACGCGCCGCCTGAGCCGGACGACATCCAATTCAAAAATGTTCTGGCCGTCGAGGAGGACTTCTCCCTCAGAGCGCGTGCCGTGGATGGTCTCATGCATGCGGTTCAGAGTGCGGAGGAAGGTTGACTTCCCGCAGCCTGACGGCCCGATCAGCGCCGTAATCTTCTGGTCGGAAATGTTCAATGA
>DASSJE010000013.1:0-8046 GCA_035691365.1 Terriglobia bacterium | reverse complement strand
AAATTCTGCAAATTCTCAGTGTCACGCTTTTCGAAAAAAGCCCGATTTTACTGGCTTTCTCGCAATACAACGACCGAATTCCCGAACCCGATCCTTCTATCCAGTTGGATCTGTTCAACATATGATGGGACAGCACTGATTTCAGATTCAGGATTTGAGAACAGGCGATCCTGCACTCGCCGCAGAAGGCGAGACAGCCGCCCATTTGCGCTACCTGCATGTTGTGGCAATATAGAGCCGCAGTTTCAATTCACGTCCGCATGAAAGGACCCATGATGAGTGAATCCATGAACCGGCGCGATTTCCTGTCGAACTCAGGCCTGCTGTTGGGAGGCGCCGTGCTGGCAGGTTCTGCTCCCGGCAATGGGGCGACGGTCTCGAAGGACCCGCATGACTACGTCGTCGCCGAGGGCCATCGGGACATCTGGGAACTGACGGCCCGCCTCCGCCTCAGGATCGAATCGCAAAATTCTCCGCTGGCGGATTTTCTCGTCCCGCGCCTGATCGAGGGAGGGGTAAGTGTTTGCATCATGCCCTCGGGTGGCGACTCGCTGCCGGAGAGAAGCGGCATTCAGCCTGCGCTGGAAGGCAACTTGAGGACACTCGATATGCTCCTGGAGGGAATTGAGAGGACCAACGGCAAGGCTTCCATCATCAAGACCAAGTCGGACGTCCCGACCAGGCCAAACCAGGGCAAGGTGCAATTCATCCTCGACATGGAGGGTGGCGAAGCGCTCGGGACCCTTTGCGGCCCGGAGCCCGAGTTTCTTGCCGGCTATCAGCTTGCGCTGCTTCGGCAGTTCTTCCGGCTCGGTGTTCGCGGAGTTCAACTCACCCACAACGGGCGCAACCAGCTCGGCGACGGCGTTGGCGGAGGCAGAATGGGCGGCAGGCTCTCTCCGTTTGGTGTTGAGGTCGTCAAGGAAATGAACCGCCTGGGCATGATGGTTGGTGTTTCCCATCTGTGTGTTAATGGTGTCCTCCATGTCGCCGAGATTACGAAACAGCCGATTGTTTCCACCCATCAGAATCTTGCTCAATACGTAAGCTCGCACCCGCCGGTGGAGCTTGTTCCAGAGGAAGTCAAAGCCATTGTCTCCACGGGCGGGGTTGTGGGCATGCGGTATGACGCTGGGGTAACGCCCTACTCGTTGATAGCCGACGAGATTGAGTTTCTGGCGAAAAACGTCGGCGTTGAGCACATTGGAATCGCCTGGCTCGGCCACGACGTTGGCAACCCAGATCCCCATTACGTTCCTGGATACACCCGCCCCAAACAGGTGTTTACGGGTCATGAGGCCGAGACGATGTATCAGCACTGGAGCACATTCATCGGAATCCTTGCCGAGCGCGGGTTCACCGAGCAGCAAATCGGTATGATCCTGGGTGGCAACTACCTGCGGATATGGAAGCAGGTCCTTCCGGATTAGCGCGGGCAAGGGCAATGAAAATGATGAATTGGTGAATGATAGAAAAAGCGCAGGCCAGTCCCCCTCCAGTTCAAGCAATGAGCCGGGCGGAATTAAATCAAGAGCGTGACGCTCGCTTCGCGAGAGAGCAGGCTCGGCAAAGCGCGCACCTGATGCGCCAGCCGCCTCTTGAAAATATTGCGATCACATCAGGGCAGATGACGGCGGCGGCGCGGGATGCTCAGGCGGGGCGGGAATCCGAGAAATCTTCCAGGTCGTACTCCTTGATTTTCCGGTAGACGGTGGTCTTGCCGATTCCGAGCAGCCTGGCGGCGCGAAGGCGGTCGCCGCCGGTCATTTCCAGGGCCTGACGGATGGCATCCCGCTCCATCTCCCGCAGGGTGGAAAACCGCTGCTTGCCGCTTTCGTTCTGCATCGAGTAAACGAGGCTCGAGGGAAGGTCCTTCACCTGGATTTCAGGCCCCGAGCCCAGCGCCAGCGCGCGCTGAATACAGTTTTCCAATTCACGCACGTTGCCCGGCCAATCGTAACTCATCAGGCGGCCCATGGCGTCGTAGGAAACGTCCTTGCTGCCGCCGGAAGCCCCGGCGTAGCGATCAATGAAATGCTGCACCAGCAGAGGAATATCATTCTTTCGGTCGCGAAGCGGAGGCAGCTTGATGGAAACAACATTGAGCCGGAAGAAGAGGTCCTTGCGAAAAGTTCCCCGCGTGATGGCGCCTTCCAGATGCTGATTGGTCCCGGCAACGATACGCGCTTCGAGCGGCAGCCTCTGGTTGCTGCCCACCGGCCGCACCTCCCGTTCCTGAATTGCCCGCAGCAGCTTCGACTGGAGTTCCACGGGCAATTCCGCAATTTCATCCAGAAAGACCGTCCCTTTGCCTCCGGCTACCAGCAGGCCCCGCCGGTTCTGGCTGGCGCCCGTGAAGGCGCCGCGAACGTGGCCAAAAAGTTCGCTTTCGATCAGGTTGGACGACAAGGCCCCGCAATCCACCGGAACGAATGGAAGGTCGCGCCAGGGACCGAAAGAATGAATTGCACGCGCCACCAACTCCTTCCCTGTCCCGCTTTCTCCCAGCACCAGCACCGGATGGCGTTTGGCGGCAACCTTCAGGATGGTCTCGTAGACTTTTTGCATTCTGGCGGACGCGCCGATCAGCGCGCCCAGACCCTGCCGCGCCTCGAGCTGCTCACGAAGCAGACGGTTTTCCGCCGATATGCGCTTTTTCTGGATCAGCCGGTCCAGCAGGCGCTCGAAGCCATTCACTTCGAAAGGCCCGAGCAGATAGTCCTGCGCGCCTTGCCTGACGGCCTGATGCGCAAGGCCGGCGGTCGCCTCATCTGCAAGGACGATAATTTCTGAATCGGGTGATGTTTCCCGCGCCTTGTTGATGAGTTCAAAAATATCCAGCCCCGCCATCCGCGCGTCCGCCAGGATGATGTCAAAGCCGCCATTTGCGAAGGCTTCCAATGCGCCGGGCGCTGTTTCAGCGGTTCCCGCTGCAAGGCCCATCTGTTTTGCCACAACAAGACACATGCCTCGAAGGGTCTTGTCCTGGGAAATGATGAGGAGATGGACATCCATGGCTGACGCAACCTGTCCAGAGAGTCGTTCGAGCGGAAAGCGTGCCCAGTATATGAAGGATAGTTCAGCAAAGTCAAAACAAATCCCGAATTGGAACTCGCCTCACGGCACTTTTCCCTAAACAGGAATACATCCGAAATCGTCTTCCAGGCCGGCCGCGCGCTATGGATTGCCCGGCAGGCCGCGCGCCTTCGCGCCGGAACCTCCGGCGGCCTGCACCGATTTCAAAGGCTATATCGTCCAATCTATACTATATTGATTGGAAGGAGACCGGGTGGCTAAGGAAGACAAGATTCTTGTGGTTGACGACGATGCCAGTGAGCGGGAAGGTCTCGCTGAATTGTTGCGCATGTGGGGTTACGATGCCGACGTCGCCGTCGACGGCCATAAAGCGCTTGACCAGGCCGACGCTTTCAATCCCAGCGTTGTTATTTCAGACCTCCGCATGCCTGGAATGAGCGGCATGGACGTGCTGCGCAAGATGCGCGAAATCCGTCCTGATGTGACCTTCATAATGCTGACGGCCCAGGGCACCATCGAGGAAGCCGTGGAGGCCACCAAGCTGGGGGCTTTCAACTTCCTGGAAAAGCCCGTCGATCCGAAGCGGTTGCAGGTGGAGCTTCGCAACTGCCTGGAACGCCGCGAAAGCGAACTGCAGCTTGAAATCGCGCACCGGCGCCTGCGCGAGGCCGGAATCCTGGGGCAGTTGGTCGGACACTCGAAAAAGATGCAGGAAGTGATGTCCATCATCGCCACCGTAGCGCCCTCGCGGGCAAGCATTTTGATTACCGGCGAAAGCGGAACAGGCAAAGAGCTGGCCGCCCGGACCATCCACGAGCTCAGCCCCCGAAAAGGCAAGCCGTTTGTGGCGGTAAATTGCGCGGCGATTCCCGAAACGCTGATGGAAAGCGAAATCTTCGGTCATGAGAAGGGCGCTTTTACCGGAGCAGTGGAGCGGCGGATGGGTTGTTTTGAACTCGCCGACGGCGGCACACTGCTGCTGGACGAAATTGGCGAAATGCCCGCACAGACACAAGCCAAGCTGTTGCGGGTGCTTGAAGATTCGAAACTCCGCCGCCTGGGCAGCAAGAGCGAGATATCCGTTGACGTCCGGGTGCTTGCCGCAACCAACAAGGTTCCCGCGGAAGCGGTTTCCAAAGGTGAGCTGCGAAACGATCTTTACTTTCGCCTTAACGTCGTGCAGATTACCATGCCCCCCTTGCGCGACCACCTGGGAGACCTGGAATCCCTGACACAGTCGCTGATCGAAGATCTCAATCACAAGCACCACACCACGGTTAAAGCCATCGACAGCAGTGTGCTGGAGGCGTTCCGCCACCATTCGTGGCCCGGCAACATTCGCGAGCTTCGTAATACGCTCGAGCGGATGATGGTCTTGAGCACGAGGGAAGTATTGCAAAGCACCGACCTTCCCGGTGACTTTGGAAAGTCTTCCACGGCGGCGATGGGTGATGACCTGCATCTCCGGGCCGGAATGACCGTTGCCGAAGCGGAACGCCGTCTGATTTTTGAGACTCTGGCTTTTACCAGCAACAACAAGACCCGCGCTGCTGAGATGCTGGGTATCAGCCTGAAGACCCTTCACAATAAGTTGAAAGAATATGAGGCTGAGCCTCAAAGCTAAGCTGACGGCACTGATCGGCCTGCTGGTGCTGCTGGTCGTTCTCGCTATCTCCGCCCTCTATCTTTCCATTCTCACTCATGAAGCGCTGGCTTCGGTTGGGCGGCGGGGAAGTTTTGTGGCCCAGGAAATTTATGGCCAGGCCCAAACGGTCCTGGCACAGAGCCACCTGCCGGTGGGCGTCCAGCCTACGGACACACAAGCGGTCCTCCAGTTCATTCAGTCGCGTTTGGCGCAGGATCCCAACCTGAACTCAACGATTGAATCGGCGGTGGGCTTTTCGCCCACCATTTATTACGCGGCCATCACCGACACGCAAAATGTTGTTCTGGTGCACAATGATCCCACACAGATCGGCGCCGCTTTCAATTCAGCTCCTCCGTTTGACCAGCTTTCGAACTCGGGCATCTTGTACCAGCTCAGCGTCGTCTATGGGCCTCAACGGGTTTATGAAGTGGACCTGCCCGTCAAGATGGGCGACCACCCGCTCGGGGACGTTCGCGTCGGGGTTTCGACGCTTTTTGTTGCCGACCAGTTGACGCCTGAATTGCGGCGCGCGTTGCTGCTGGCCACTTTGGCGCTGGTGCTGGCGACGCTTTCCGCGAGTTTGCTTTCCTACGGCGTGCTGCGCCCCCTCAAGACGATTTCCCGCACGGTCGAAAGGATGGCGCGTGGAGAGAGTCATGAACCGCTGAAGGTGAACCGCAACGACGAATGGGGCATCCTGTCTTCCAAGCTGAATCTTCTGGGAGAGCAGAT
Source organism: Terriglobia bacterium (assembly GCA_035691365.1). Classification (GTDB taxonomy): domain Bacteria; phylum Acidobacteriota; class Terriglobia; order UBA7540; family UBA7540; genus SCRD01. The sequence continues at coordinate 2,630 of DASSJE010000013.1, read as the reverse complement.
TCGCGGTGAGAAGACAGCCTTTACCAGGCTGAAAGAAAACCTCGACCAGCTTTTCTCCAATCTGACGGACGGCCTGCTGCTTTTTGACAGGCAGGACCAGCTTGTGCTTGCCACTCCTGCCGTGGAGCGGTTCCTGGGCGCTGATCCTGCCTCGCTGCTGCAGCGCACGGCGGGGGAAATTTTCTGGAGCGACCACCCGATGGATCGCGTGCTGCGCAAGGCGTTCGAAGAACGAGAGCCGGTTGCGTGGGAATCCGAGGAAGAGGACGAAGATGGCGCGGAAGGCTACCCCCGCATCTCGGCCAGCGTGCAGTTCGCGCAGAAGGAAGGCGAACCCGTGGGGGCCCTGGTGACAGTGCGGGACGCCGGCACCCGCGCTCAACTGGAAGACCAGATCGCTGTGGCAACCAGGCTGGCGGCCCTCGGGCGGATCACCTCCGGCGTGGCGCATGAAGTCAAAAACCCCCTGAACGCGATGGTCCTGCAGCTTGAAATCCTGAAAGCCAAGCTTGCCGAGCGTGGCGAGGTGGTGAAGCCGCAGATTGAAACGCTTTCTTCCGAGATCCGCAGGCTTGACCGCGTGGTGAAGACCTTCCTCGACTTTACCCGTCCCGTGGAATTGCGCCTGAGTGAAACGGACCTGGAACAGATGGTCCGGGAAGTCTTCACTCTCGCTGAACCGCAGGCCCACCAGAACCGGGTGCGTTTGACGATTGAAAAAAATGGCCCCGTCCCCAGGCTGAAGGTTGACCGCGATCTCTTCAAGCAGGCGCTGCTGAACCTGGTGCTGAACGGATGCCAGGCCATGCCTTCCGGCGGCGAATTGAAAATCAGACCCAGAAAATCGGACCGCCGCGTAGAGCTTGAAATTGCGGACCAGGGCGTCGGCATCCCGCCCGATGTGCAGCCGAGGATCTTTTCCCTGTTCTTTACAACCAAGCCTGGAGGTTCGGGCGTTGGCCTGGCCATGGCCTACCGGATTATCCAGCTTCACAACGGTTCCATCGACTTTTCAAGCGAGCCGAACCACGGGACAACCTTCCGAATCGCCTTGCCCGCCTAGCCGTGAATTTTGCCGTGGAATTCGCCCTCCTCCAGGCTTCCCAGCAGCCCGGATTCTGCTGCAGATTGACGCTACCTCTTCAAGACCATCAGGAGTAGAATAGGCTCAGAAAGACTGGAGGCCAGCGAGAGAAGATACCCTTTCGTTGCCACGGTAACGTACGGAAAGCGACATCCTGCGCTTACCTAAACTGGGTTCGAGAGGAGGAGCCATGCCCCTGAATAAGCTCCAGAAGTTTTTCGCCGGGCCCGCGCCGCACCTGTCGCGGGAAGACGCCATGAAGGTGTTCACTCGTGATCAATTCCAATGCCAATATTGCGGACTGGACGGGCTGCACCAGTTCACAAACTGGATGGTCCTTACCGTTGACCATGTTCACCCGCACGCTCATGGCGGAGTTCGAAGAATGGATAACCTCGTGACCTGCTGTCAGCCGTGCAATTTGATCAAGGGGAAACGCATCTTTAAGACGTTCGAGGATGCCAAGGCCTTTGTGCTGAAAAAACGAAAAGAATGGGAACATCAGTACGAGCAGCAGGCAAGGACGGCTGAAAGAAAGGTTATGAGCCCTCAAACAGCCTGAGGTTGCTGTTGCCTGCAACTGAACAACTACAATCGCGAATTGCCAATCGCTTGTAAGCCGGCGATTGAGGTGTATCCGGTGGCCGTCCGGCATGGCGTTTGTTCTTTTGACGGAGCGGGGGATTCGGGTGGCCTGCGACCACGATTTTTGCTGAAGTGATAGAATTAGAATACCTTGATCTGGAAAGCTGCAGTCTTTAGCATTGCTGTTATCTTTGGCGGCTGCCCCAAGAGGCAGACGGGCCCGCAGGTTGTTTACGTCCCGACCCCTCCGCCTGCTGCAGCGCCTGCCCAACAGTCTGACCAGAGCATTGTCGTGCAGGCACCGCCTCCGCTGGCCCCCGTCGTGGCCAAGCAAGCGACTCCGCCGCCGCCGCAACCGGAACCGGCGCCCAGCAGCCCGCCCCAACCCAGAAGGCGGGAAGTGAAAACCCAACCGGAAAAACCTTCTGCTGAAGTTCCTGCGCTGCAATCGGCCATCACCTCCGGCCAGGCATCGGCGTTGCAGGAACAAGTGGTCAAGTTGCAAGAGGGGATCGAGAAGCGGATTCTTTTCCTGAGCCGCGAATGGTTGTCGCCTTCCCAGCGCGGCACCTTGGAAACAGCGCGCGGATTTCTCCAGCAATCCGAGAAAGCGCGCCATGACTCAGACCTCCAGCGGGCTTACAATCTTGCTCACAAGGCCGACCTTCTGGTTTCCTCGCTGCAACAGGCTCAATAGACGTGACGGACCCAGGGGCCAGGCGAAAGCTAGACCTTCAGGTTTGTTCTCTTTCGCGCTTCATACTTCACCTCTACATCCAATGATGGCGGTTTGAATAGAAGTTGATCTGCCGATGAGGAAACTTTTCCTTGAACGCGCGGTACCGCCTGAGGATCGTCTGATAACGCTGATTTGAGGTTTTCAGCTTGCGGTGAGGCAGGTCAATCAACGCCTGCTCGACGCTCCACACGTTATTCATCGAAAAACGCCAATCTGTCGCCA
>DASSJE010000012.1:0-8552 GCA_035691365.1 Terriglobia bacterium | reverse complement strand
CGACGCTGGCGCGGCACATCATGGGCCCGCCATCCACCAGTGCGATGGCCGCTCCCGAGCCGCGCAAGAGGGACCGTGCGCGTTCCCCGATGACTCGCAAGGCAGCGTTAAGATCGGGGCCGAGAGAATGAAATTCGTACTGAATTGAGTTCGAAGCGACGGGAGAGTCAGCCTTCTCCGTGCCGGCCTCGCCCTCCAGGCTGATGGATCGTGTGTTGTACCAGTTTCCGGAATTGCCGTCCCGGTTGGGCCCGAGCACTCGATCCACGGTAAGTTTCGGGGCCTTGCGGCTGGGAGCTTGATCGTTGACGGCCAGCCAGTGATCCAGCCGTTGGCGTGCCTCCCGGGGAAGTTCGGAAAATCGGACACCGGCGCGGCCGAGTGCGTCTGCCCACGCGATGTACCCGGTAGTTTCCAACTGACCTTCGGAGTCGGGAAGATCGAGACGCAGGTGAAGGCGGCGATCGCGATCGAGGGGAACAATCGTTTGCATCGAGAGACCCTGTTCGCTCAGATCGAGGATCATGCCGCCGGTAACGCCGTCAAAGCTGGCGAACACTGGTCCATTCACTTTGTGGCGAACGCAACTGCGTCGTTCCGTAAGCATGGTATTGACCTGTAATCGGGCCCAATCCTGCGATGGCAAATGAACACACGCGTAAATGCTTGCGGCCACGGGCGGACGCTGCAGGATGTGAGCTATGTGGATCATCGGGTCAAACCAATGCGATGGGAAGTACACGACGGGGTTCTCGGCGGGCAAATTCATTGTGCTTGCAAGGTGACTCCTGGCTTCTGGCCGGCCGCAGCCGGGCCTTGGTTCACGTGCACGTGTGCCTGAGATCACATACTGGATGCGGCACTGTCAGTATCGTGACAGCGGACTGCGGGGCCCTTTCTGCCTCTTCTCAGGCTCTGACCACCTTGCATCCGGACGTCAATCTTTCTCCCAGGAGTAACTCCAATCATGAAAATGGCTTACCTATTTCGGCTGTCGCTGGTCGCGCTGGTTGCAGCGCTCGTCTGCGTGCCGATGATCACGGCCCAGAGCACGGGCATGAACTATGTCATTCTGGCGAAAACGCAAGGCTCGAAGAGCACCGCCTTTGCCAAGTCGCTGGGACCAGCGCTGGTAGCAAACCTGGAAAGAATCGGAGTGGTGACTGCGACTTCTTCCGATCCGAACTTTGCCACCTGGGCATCTACTCTGCCCGGAGTACAAGCGGTCGCCGCCGACCCACGGATTCAATGGCTGCCTAACGAACGAGTCGTGCGATTCACTGGGAGCGCAGGGACGAGTCTAGGAGCAAATGCAGAACCCTTCGATTCCAATCTGTGGAATTTGAGAGCTATTCATGCCGATGCCACGGCAGCGGCTGGAGATCTTGGCGCCGGAGCTCGTGTAGCGGTGCTCGACGCTGGGATGGACCTCACTAATCCCGATCTCGTGCCGAACATCAACCAGGGACTGGCTATCTCGTTTGTGCCGGGTGAAGTCGTCCAGCCGCAGTGCACGGCGCCATGCTTCAATCATGGGACGCATGTGGCAGGGATCATCGCGGCGGCAATCAACGGACTGGGAGTGCAAGGCGTTGCTCCGCAGGCCGAACTCGTGCCGGTGAAGGTACTGGGCGAGGCAGGTTCGGGCTCGTTCGGATGGCTGATCGCGGGCATCGAATACGCGGCCAGCCCGACCGTAAGGGCGGATGTCATCAACATGAGTCTCGGAGCAACTTTCGACCTCGCTCATGCGGGCAAAGACAACCAGGGCCTTGGAACATTGCTGGCGGCGTTGAATCGCGCTATCAATCATGCGACCGCGGCGGGAACACTAGTGGTGAGTTCGGCTGGCAATCAGGGCGTGAATCTCAACAGCAGCATCGTAAGCATTCCGGCCCAGTCAGGAAACGGCATCGCGATCTCCGCAACGGGCCCCTATTGCCAGGCTGATTTTGATCGCTTTGCCTCGTATAGCAACTACGGCAAGTCTGTGATCAACTTGGCGGCGCCTGGCGGTGGAGTGGATTGCCCCCAAGCCACGTGGTACCTCGACCTGGTGCTCAGTGACAGCGTGGGGGACTACTACTTTGCCGCGGGCACGTCGATGGCGGCTCCGCACGTTTCAGGCGCAGCAGCATTGATCGTTGGCAAGTACGGGCATATCGGCCCAGTTGCGATCAAAAGCCTGCTGCAACAGACGTCCGACGATCTCTACAAACCCGGCTCGGATATCTACAGCGGGAATGGAAGAGTGAATGTTCAGAGAGCACTGGGCGATTGAGCAACTTCGATTTGAATGGGGGCCGCGCCGTGCGGCTCCCTTTTCCGCGAGGCCTCTGCCACAAGTGTGCACAGCGGTGAGGAACTTCTCCCGAAGTATCCGGTAGAATTGGAATTTCCTATGAATAACTTTGAACACATCGCCGAACGCGAGCGGCAGTTTTTGCTGCAGACCTACAACCGATACCCCATCGTGCTCAGCCGAGGCAAAGGCGTGTTTCTCTACGATATCGCGGGCAAGCGCTACCTGGACTTCGTTTCCGGACTCGGCGTCAACGCCTTGGGTCACGCGCATCCGCGCATAGTGAAGACGATTCGCGATCAGGCCTCGAAGCTCATACATGTTTCCAATCTCTATTATCACGAATATCAGGGTCCGCTGGCGGAGAAACTCTGCACGCTGTCCGGGTTGAATCGCGCATTCTTTTCCAACAGCGGTACGGAAGCCATTGAAGGTTCCATCAAGTTAGCGCGCCTGGCCGGACATCGCGCCGGAGGTGAGGCGAAGTGCCGGCTGGTGGCACTGGAAGGTTCGTATCATGGCCGAACGTTTGGCGCATTATCGCTCACTGGGCAGGACAAGCATCGCAAAGGATTCGAACCGCTCCTGGAAGAAGTGAGCTTCGTAAAGCAGAACGATGTGAACGGGTTGAGAGCCGCTGTCAACGACAATACGTGCGCGATCGTTCTGGAACCCATTTTTGGCGAGGGCGGCATCCATGAGTGTTCGGTGGAGTTCCTGCAGGAATGCAGGAGCCTGGCGGATCGGCATCGGGCGGCGCTGATTTTCGACGAGATTCAGTGCGGGCTAGGCCGCACGGGAACGATTTTCGCCTTCCAAAGTTTTGGAGTGACTCCAGACATTGTCGCCATCGCCAAGCCGATTGCAGCGGGGCTGCCGCTGGGCGCGTTCATTGCCCAGGAAGAGTTCGCGTCGGCCATTTCACCCGGGCAGCACGGAACAACTTTTGGAGGTGGGCCACTAGCTTGCCGCGTGGCGCTCGAATTCCTCGCGATTGTCGAAGAAGAAAAGCTATTGGAGAACGTCAATAAAGTAGGCGCCTATTTGCAGCAGCAGTTGAAGGAAGTCGTCGAAAAGCGCAGCGCGGCTGTGGGCGTGCGGGGACGTGGATTCATCCAGGGGATTCAACTGGAAATCCCCGCTCGGCCGATTGTCGATGGTGGCCTCGCAGAAGGCGTTCTATTCAACAGCACGCAGGACACTGTGGTGCGATTCTTGCCTCCCTTCCTGCTCGAAGAGAAGCATGTGGACAAAGCCATTCGTGTGCTGAAGAAGTTGCTGGGCAAGAAAAAGCAGCAAGAGGAACGCCAACCTCAGGCCTCAGCCGCTGGACAGTGATCAGGTGCGGCTTATAAGAGCGATCCACAAAAAACGGGGAGCCCAAAGGCTCCCCAAAGTGAAGCGACAGAGGCGTTGTTTCACTTACATAGAGTGCCGCCATTATCAAACGGTTGTCCGCAAGTGCGCAAGAATTTAGTGCAGATCGTATGAGTTCCGGCCCAGGGAAGCAAGAATCACCGGGTTTGGCCGACGGCGTGGAAGAGTGCTGGATGGAGATGGACGGCGCGCGAATGCGCTATTTGCGTGCCGGTTCCGGTCCGCCACTGATTCTGCTGCATGGCCTGCTGGCGTACTCGTTTTCCTGGCGTTTTACTCTTCCCGCACTGGCGCCCTATGCCACCGTGTACGCGCTGGATCAGTTGGGAGCGGGCTTCTCGGATCGTCCCAAGGAGCTCGATCACTCTATGCGCGGAACCGCACTGCGGGTTCTGACATTCGCGTCCAGTCTGGGATTATCCTCGTTCGATCTGCTGGGAACGTCGCGGGGAGGGGCGGTGGCGATGTGTGCCGCTGCAGAATCTCTATCCTGGGATCGCCCGCGGGTGCGGCGCCTGATTCTGGTTTGTCCTGTCAATCCTTACTCTCCCCATGGCACGCGGCTCGCGCCATTTTTGGGAACGCCTTTCGGTGCGAGGGGCTTCCGCTGGGTGGTGGCCCGCATGCCCTTTCTTTTTTCGTATGGGCATGGCCGTCTGTACGCGGACCCCATGAACATCCCTGCCGATAGTCTCAAAGGATATGAGGCTCCGCTGGCGACCCCGGGCTTTTTCGAACATGCGCTGAGCATTGTGAAGACCTGGACGGCAGACTTGAAGGAACTGGAGCAGCTATTGCCCCGGTTGCGCGCAATTCCTACCCTGCTGGTGTGGGGGGATAAAGACCCGGCGGTGTATGTATCCTCGATGGAACCGCTGGCCCGGAATTTTGCCCATGTGCAGAAGGTTGTATTTCATGGAGTTGGGCACTTACCGTATGAAGAGTGTCCCGAGGAGTTCAATAACGCGCTGATTGACTTCCTCAAACAGTAAGTTGGCGGTTGTAGGCAGAGCCACCGTCGGGTACCCGCGCTGTTCCTGTACGTTCGCGAAGAGCTTATGACCCACTCCATCCTCGACCTGCTGCGGAATGCGGTGGTGCAGTATGGATATTGGGCTGTGGGAGCAGCGTTGCTCCTGGAGAATGCCGGCATTCCCGTTCCTGGTGAAACGATTCTCCTGCTGGCCAGTTTTCTGGCGTACTCCGAACACGATCTTCGGTTGCCGTGGATCATTCTGGTGGCGACGATCGCGGCTACGTTGGGCGACAACCTGGGCTTCGCGCTTGGATACTACGGCGGCAGACCGCTGTTGCTGCGCTATCAGTCGCTGTTCCGTATTAAGGAAACCAGCATCCAGCGCGGAGAGAATCTGTTTGCGAAGTATGGCGCCACAACCGTATTTTTTGCGCGCTTCGTATTCGGTATGCGGATTCTCGCGGGACCGATGGCGGGGGTGCTGCGAATGACATGGCGGCGGTTTCTCGTATTCAATTTTCTAGGCGCCGTGGTTTGGGTATCTGTGATTTCCTGCGCCGGGTACCTGTTCGGACGGCATTGGAACCGCTTGGAGGAAGCATTGAAGCAGGCCGATGTTCTTGCCGCTGTCATCATGTTGCTGGTCGCGGGATACCTGTGGTGGCGAAACCGGAACCGTGACCCCGCGGGATCAGGCGAGTGATACACACCCCGGCTGTCATCATGTCTTGTATGTAGCCGCTGAAAGCTCGGTGCCAACTTCGCGCCGAGGGCCCGCCCTAACTAGCGACCCCAAGTGTGTCCGACGGAAACGCCCACCCGGAACAAGTTGTTGGAGTGGAATTGTGTGTTGTTGACGACGTAATACCAATGTGCTTCGGGGCGGGCAAAGAAATTGCGCCAGAAGTAATACCTGACACCGGCCCCGGCATGAAACAGAAGATGGGTGCTATTCAGGTGGGTGATACAGCCGCCTGAAGTCAGAGCGCAATTGCCAAATTCGTTGTAAAAGAGCACAGTCTGCCCGCCGACACCGGCCATGAAGTCGCCACTGATTTGGTCCGCGAACCGCGTTGCGTAAACCGCATTCACGTCATACAGGAACGGCCGGTAGGGTTGGAAGCCGTTGTAGATGGCGCGCTTATCGCGGAAGGCAATTTCAGCATTCAAACCCAGTTTGCGCGACGAAAGATATTGCAGCGTGGCGCTCGGGTATACTCCACCGCGCACAGCGGGCGGAAGGAATCCTATGGCTGCCGTAGTGTTTTGCGGGGACCAGACTGTGCTGCCTCCGACCGCGAAATCTACCTGTTGAGCACAGGCCATTCTGGCAGCCGCCACCAGCGTGCAGGCGAACACGACCAACGCAAACCTTCTCAATCCACCTCCTCAGACTGCGCTTGCAGCAAAATGCAGACACACGTTCCCGGACGCGGAGCCGTTTTCGTACATGCGGCCGGCGAAAAGAGTTTCTGAGTTCTAGTCTGGACCGATAGTGTATCCGATGGACGCCCCGACGTGGACCAGGTTGCCCGAAGTGAAGTCGGAAGTGTTATTGAAGACCTTGTAGTAGCGAACTTCAGGACGCACGAAGACGTGTCCCCAGGCGTAGTATCGGATGCCCGCTCCAAAATCTACAAGGAAATGGTTGGAGCTGTTGTAGCAGGCCCCGAAGTACACGCAGTTGCTCGTAGGCGTGTAGCCATAAAATCGGGTCGTCTGCCATCCGATGCCGCCCATCAGATCAAGTCCCGCCCTTTTACCCATCTTGGGCTGATACACGCCATTGAAGTCGAACAGGATGGGACGGAACGGCTGTCCACCGGGTCCGCCATAAGATCCCTGGCCGGCTTTCCAGGTCGCGTCGAAGCCGAAGCCGATGCGCCGGTGAAGGATCACATCAGCACCAAGATTCATATAAAGTCCGCCCTTTTCGGCACAGGTAAAGGTAACTGTGTTGCATGGGTCAGCCCCTGGAGCCATGAGAGTGCCGAAACCGATCATGGCATCTCCCTGCTGAGCGGTGGCGAAATTGGGAAGCAGAGCGAAACAGCCGAGGAGCATCACAAACGGGACGGACTTTCTCAAGGCAAACCTCCTGTGGTTGTGCTTGCTGGCCGTAAGATGCTGGCGGCAAACGATTCGGATGCAAGGGTATGCGCGAATGGCTCAATCATAATTGCAGCCGGGATCTGATTCAAATACAGGCCCGTTGACGGACGAATTTGATTGCCGCTCGCGCCATCCCCTCGGGTTCTTGGGGTCTGATCTTCTACAACAACACCATTGCCGTGGCCAAGTTGCGCAAGCGGGTAGGGAGGCGCGGCCTAGGATCGTTTGCTACCGCCGCCCCCTCCTCGCAAGACGTGGTCAATAGAAATAGGCCCGGCCCCGAAGAAGATCAAGGCAAAGGCAAGCGCGGCCACGGCGAGCGGAAACTCAAAACCCGGCCGATCGCCCGAACCTATAAGGCCGTTGCGCCAGTGAACTTTCCAGATCGCTACCACCAGGTCAATACAGAGGGCGAAGGCCGCGGGGCGGGTAAAAAATCCTGCCAGGATCAACAGACCCCCCACGAGTTCGGTGAAGGCGGCAACGTAGCCCAGCCATGCAGGCACGCCCAGGTTGCCCACCATGTGAGCAAACTGGCCTAAACCTCCAAACACCTTGTGATAGCCGTGCGCCACCATGATCACACCGAGTACGATCCGCACGAGGAGGAGGGCTAGCGGCTGTAAGCGATCCAGATATCGCAACTTCGTTCTCCTGAAGGACGGAATAGATTACCCTATCGACCATCTCTGCGCAGAAAAACTCCTTACCTGCCCCACAAGCCTCGCTGCATGCGGTAGCGGGAGAGCAAACTTCGGGGCGCCCGCAAAACGCAGCTAAACCAACAGCTTGGGCGAGCGATCTAGTACCTCCGTACCGTGCCTAGTACTTCAGTTACCGCCGCCGACATAACGAGGCACGATCTACATAGAGGATGCCATATATTGTGATGGCTAGGTAATTGGCTACTACATATAGAAGCGACGTCGGATCCAGATTTTCCCAATTCCAGAAAACAGGCAAAAAAGACGGAGAAACACGGAGATTCAGTCCGAGGCGGGGTTTTTCAGGGCTGATATATGCTCTGGACACCGAAAGCCCTCGAAGCCGATAGAGAGGGCAGGAAGTCTCCCCCAAGGAAGCCCGCAACGGCAGAACGCAATGCGGGCCGGTTCAGTGGAACAGGCAAAGGAACTATGGCCGACTCGCGAGAAGTGATGAATATTCGCCAAGCGTCGCAGTATCTGGGCGTGAGTCCGGACACTTTGTACAAGTACGTTGGCGAGCAGAAGATTCCCGCGTTCAAGCTCGGCAATCGCTGGCGTTTCAAAAAATCGAAGCTGGACCAGTGGATGGAAGAGAAGTCGAGCGAGATGGAACCGCAGCCCAAGCGCAAGCCGAAGACGGCAGCGAAGGCAGCGGGGCAACTTTAGAAAAATTGTCCTGGGCACAAGCCCGCGACACACATAAAAGGTGGGCACATGTTTGGATTCGGATCGAAGTCCATTGTTGGTCTGGATGTGGGCTCCTCGAGCATCAAGGCGGTGGAGCTGAAGAGGAAGGGCGGCCAGATCGAAAGGAATGTGCTGCGCGGCTTCCTTCTCGATCGTCTCTGCCAGTTCCTGGTCACTCATGGAGGGCAGCGAGATCTTTTTCACGATGACCGAGTGTCCACTGACCGCGGTGGCCACAGCTTTCGTCTTGATCTGGTTATCCATGAACAGTTTTGAAATCGCGCTCGACACCGTCCCCGAGTCCACGATCATCGAGTCGACCACGATGTCGGAGGACAACGGCTCCAGCCCCAGGTGCGCCACTTCAATCTGCCCACCCTTTTTCTTCAAC
>DASSJE010000011.1:0-23862 GCA_035691365.1 Terriglobia bacterium | reverse complement strand
CGAGGCCGGCGGACTGGCGGTGCGGCGACCGCGCACGACAGTTTGAATTACGAAAAGGAGCAACGCCAAAGCTGCTTCCCCTGGGGTCTGAAATCGAGGAAAATTGAACAAGAAGAAAGGAGCCGACCACAATGGAGAATCTTAAAAGAGCTTATCTCCCCCCGGCCGGCAGCCACTGGGCCCTACCCCTTTATGATCCCATTACAAAGTTGACCGGCGCTGACGCAGCTAAAAGGATGCTGCTTGATCAGGCCGCGCTTCGCCCTTCGCATCGCGTGCTTGACATCGGTTGCGGCACAGGGACCCTGGCCCTGTTGATCAAACACCTTTATCCCGATGTCGAAGTCGTGGGGCTTGACCCTGATCCCAAGGCCCTCGCTCGAGCCAGAAAAAAGGCGGTTCGGGCAGGGGTTGCAATCCAGTTCGATCAGGGCTTTTCGGACGAATTGCCCTATCCTGAGGCATCGTTCGATCGCGTGTTCTCATCTTTCATGTTCCACCACCTCCATGAAGAGGACAGATCGAAAACTCTCAGCAATGTGCGCAAAGTGCTGGTGCCAGGTGGCTCCCTGCACCTGCTGGATATGGAGCGCCCTGAGGCAGACGCGCGGGGATGGTGGGCCGGTATGCTTCGTTCCAACCCGCACTTGAAGGACAACTCGCCCGGCAGAGTGCTCGAACTGATGGGCCAGGCTGGCTTTGCCGGTGCTAAACGAGTCGCCGAAGAGAAAATCCTCTTTGGGCTTATGCGAAGCGCCTATTATCAGGCCACCGCTGGGTGACGGGCCGGGAGTGCAGTGTGCCAAAGGGTAGCGAGGATTTCCGAATTCGAGGCCTGCAGTTCTTGTTTCGTTAACGACCACTGAGCGCAACTCCGGCGGCCGGGGCAATTCGCTGCCTTCTGCTCTCCCGGGTTCTGCCTAAAACCCCAGCGGCTTTTTCAGATGTTCCATCCAGAAATGCTCGCGGGCAGGAGTTGCCAGCGGTATCGGGGCCATGCGGGCGGCTAGTTGCGTGATGGTCCTACTCCCAACCTCGAAAGCCGGCCATTCGGGCAGGCCTTTCTCGTTGGGATTCCCAGTCTTTCCAAAATTTGTCCAATAAGAGGATATTTCGCGCGCGACGCCGTAGTCCGCCGGCCGCCAGGGACGGTCCATCAGCCGGAGATTGTCAAACACGTAAGGCACCTCGGAGGAGTGGAACACGCCGTATTCAGGATGCTGGGGCCAGGGAAGTTTCTGATTGAAGTAATAGGTGTAAACCTGCGGACTCCGGCTGCCCTGGCTTGTGGCCCACTTGTAAAGCGACACACAGGCGCGGTCCTGCAGGGCGGTGCGAATGGAAGTGGCGGCCTGCTCGTTGTCCGTGGCCCGGTAGAGCCTTTCGCATTCTGAAGCCTCGGCGCCGCAGATCTCGCTCATACGCTTGTGGTAATCCTCGAGAGTCACAGGCGGCGCGGGGCCTGTACCGTAGTAGCCTATGCCGATGTCCTCCGCCACCATGCCGCTGATCACGGGGACCTCGCGCCCGGGATGCCAGCCGGGCCGTATAACCCAGCCGTCCTCAATGGGCGCCCAGCGGGCGTGCCCCGAATCCCGGATAATTTTTTCGGCCGGCAGTGCGCGCAGTTGGTCAAGCGAATGCGCTCCGAGGCCGCTGGCGACTTCATGACCCTCCTGCTCGGCGGATGCCAGTGACCGCTTCCCGTTGAGTGGCCTGATGGGAAGAACTCCCGCGCCGCTCATGATGATGGCCCTTTCGAACAACCCTTCGGCCAGTGGTGACTGCATCAGCAGCCAGACGCTTTCTCCGCCGGCGGATTGGCCGAAGATTGTCACCTGGTGCGGATCCCCCCTGAATGCGGCGATGTTCCGTTGCACCCAGCGGAGTGCGGCAATCTGGTCGAGCAAGCCGTAGTTGCCGGAAGAATGGTGCGGCGATCTTCGGGTCAGTTCCGGGCAGGCGAAGAATCCCAAAGGCCCCACGCGATAATTGGCGTTCACCACCACTACGCCCTTTTGCGCCAGCGATGCGCCGTCGTAAATCTCCACGCTGCCGGCCCCGCTGGTGAACCCGCCGCCGTAAATCCACACCATCACCGGCCGAAGCTTTTCAGGCCGCTTCGCCGCGGTCCAGATGTTCAGGTAAAGGCAGTCTTCGCTGGGCTGCATTTTGGAGAGGAAAACGCGCGTCCATGGGCCGAGGCGCTCGGGTGATCGGCTCTGCATGCAGGGCGCGCCAAAATGGTCAGCCTTGAGGACCCCTTTCCACGCTGCCGGAGGTTGCGGTGGGCGCCAGCGCAGTTTGCCCAGCGGCGGCGCGGCAAACGGGATGCCCTTGAAAACTTCCAGGCCGTGGCTTAGCGCAACACCGGTGACCATGCCACTCTCCGTGCGGATGGCACGGGTTTGCGCCAGGCCAATTGCCGGCGCACGAAACAGAACCACCAGCAACACGACGCATAAGCTTCCTTTGATTTTGCGCGCACTGGATACGTTCATGGAACTGTCCTCAGTTCCGGCCGTGCCTTTTCTCATCCTTCATCCTTTACACTACTGATTTCACCTTAACTGCCCAGTCTTTGTTTGCACTCGTCCAGAATTTCGGCGGTGCGGCTTGCGCCTACTCGCGTGACGCCCAGGGCGCGAACTTCCAGCAACTTGTCGAGGGTGCGGACGCCTCCTGCGGCTTTTACCTGCACGTGCGCCGGGGAGTGCCGCCGCATGAGTTTGAGATCTTCGAGGGTAGCGCCCCCGGTGCCGTAACCGGTTGAGGTCTTCACCCAGTCAGGTCCCAGTTCGCCGCAAATTTCGCAGAGCCTGACCTTGTGGTGGTCCTGCAGGTAGCAGTTCTCGAAAATGACCTTCACCTTCTGCCCCCGGTTGTGCGTCGCATCCACCACAGCCTGGAGGTCTAGTCGCACATAGTCCCAGTCCTCGCTCAGCACCTTGCTGATGTTCACCACCATGTCGAGTTCCTGGCCGCCGTCGTCGAGCGCGCGCATGGCCTCAGCCACTTTCACAGCGGTAGTGTGGCCGCCGTGTGGAAAGCCGATAGTCGTGCTGGCTTTCACCGTGCTGCCGTTCAGGATTTCCGCACAGCGGGCCAGCGCGTAAGGCATGATGCATACGCTCGCGCAGTCGTAATCCAGCGCCAGGCGACAACCCTGCTCAAGCTCGCTCGCTGTCAGCGTGGGATTCAGCAGGGAATGGTCGATCATCTTCGAGACTTCGTGATACGTATAGTCCATGTGTTGCTCACTGATATCAGCCTTGTAGGGTGCGGCAGGCGCTCACTTCGCATAGGCCGCGCTTTTCATTCTTCACAATTCAGAATTCATAATTCTCTTTGGCCTGGTGCCCGGCCTACTGTGCTTGCAGTTCGTAGTGATGCGAAACCGGCTGGGCGGCCGCGTGTGTTTCGGCCACAAGTTTTTCCTGCTCCTGGGCCAGATTATTAAGAATTACTTTGACGGCGTTCTGCACTTTCGGATTGGCGTTGTTCTGCAGAGGCACCTGAACAGCGCGCCATCCGTAGAAGCGCAGGTCTACGCGATGCCACACCATGGTCAGCACTTTGTCAGCCTGCTCCATCATGGGCGTGTCATAACGCGCCAGGTTGATTCCCCCGGCGAGTTGCGCGTTGCTAAACGTTCCCACCGTGTTCCCGTCAATCTTCAGTTCGTAGTTTGCCGCCGAGAGGCCCGTCACCTTCAGCGTTTCGGAGTCCAGGTCCTGGTACATGTGCATCAGCCGCACTACCAATTGCGCCACCGGATTGATTTCCTTTCCCTCCAGCGGCGGCATCTTCCAATAGATCAAAGGTGGGTAGCCGCCGAAGGGATCGGGCGGAAATTGCGGCCACTTGGTGGAGTGCAGGGTCATGATGGGGTAGGGCAGGGCCTTGTCGGTCTGGGTCCACGTGACGTTCTGCCCGGAGGCTGCAACGCCGCTCACACGGGTATTGACTGAATTCTCCACTTCTCCGCGGGCGTTGAGGTCCACGCGCGTCACCGTTGCAGGGGCATCCCAGGCTTTCAGCAGCAACAGGGCCATGGCCAGTTCTCCGGAAGCCCCGGGATGGACACGGCCGGGAATGATCTTCTGCGCCAACGCGTGATTCTCTTTGTCGGCTTCCTGCATCAGCTTTACCATCGGCGTGTTGAAATCCACCACCATCAGGTGATGTTCGGCCCCAAGCTGACGCAGGAATTTGCAGTAGTGCAGCAGCGTTGAATTGTAGCCGCCCGGCTGGTTTGAAGGATTTTGGAAGTAAGAGGGTGTCTGGGTCACGTCATCCCAGGGCGAAGGCTCAATCAGCGCAATTTTCACGCCGGGCAGATGCTGCTGCATCTGCTGGATGATGTGCCGGTATCCCTTCACGTAGGTGTCGAACACCGACTGGTCAAACGGCCGGTATTCGGCGTCATTCATGCCCAGCATGATGGTGATGACGCCCGGCTTGAAAGGATACACGTCGCGCTCCAGGCTCTCGTCTTCAGAATTGACGGCCCAGTTGCCGGTCACCCGCGCGCCGCCCACTGAGGAGTTGACAAACTTCACCCTAAGATCGGGGAACCGCGTGCGCACGTAGGTTTCAATCGCCACGGGATAGTACCGCTGCTCGGTAATGCTGTCGCCATAAAAAAGTACCCGCTCGCCGTTATGAAGATAAAAATTCTTTGCTGCAGCCCACACCGGCTGGGCCGCTATCAATGCGAATACTATTAGCGCAAAATTCCACCTGGATAATTTCATCCCTGCCTCCTCGAAATTTGTTTACTTCAACGGACAATGGATGGTGCGAAGTTCACCCTTTGCTTACTGCGTGATAACCACGGCTCACCTGGGGTCGATCCTCATTTTGCAAGCTTGCGAAAGATGACGCAGTAGTTATCATTGGGCCACTCAGCCGGCTCTGAAACCAGTTGGAAGCCGGCGCTCGTGAGTTCCTGAATGAGGACCTTTTTCGGGATGCCGTGCCCGCCCCGGTTGGCAGGAACGCCGGGCACCGACGGCAGCCACGAGCGCGGAGGAAAGTCAATCACGGCCAGCATTCCGCCGGGCTTCAGCGACTGGAAGAGGCTGGCATCCATTTTCTTCGGCTCAGTAAAGTGGTGGTAAACGCGCCGCATGTAAATCGAGTCACAGCATTCCGGCGGCAGGTTTGTTCCGGCCTGTGAGCCCTCGATCACATTGATGTTCCGGTTTTTTTCTTTGGCTGCCAACACCCTGAGGTGCTCGAGCTTCTTCGTGTCCACTTCTGTCGAGTAGATGTGCCCTGTGGGGCCCACGCGCGATGCCGCATCGAGCATCATCTGGCCCGCGCCGGCGCCGATTTCCGCGACGACGCTGCCCGCGCGCCAGTTGAGAGCCTGGGCCAGCCGTGCGGACTCCGCCTGGTAGTCCTGCCCACAGACAGGCAGAGCAATAGTTGAAAAGATCAGAGCAATCAGTAGAAGGTTCCGCTTTATTTTCATCATATCCCCAGTGGAGGGGATTATACCCGTTTGCCTCTCAGCCTGCGCGGTTAAGCCGCGAGATTACTCGACTCACAGCAACGTAATGGAATAGGTTTGCCGGGGCGCGCCTGCCGGAGCGGTCAGCCGGCTGCTGCCAGGCCCGCTGAATTCTGCTTCCACATAATATTCAATCAGCGGCCAGTCCGCCTTGCTGGCCTCGAGCTCCTTAGTGAATGTGCACCGCCCGGCTAACTGCATTGGAAAAGACTGCCACTCCTTGGAGGCAGCGCGCCGCAGGAACAGCTTGACCCGGGGCGCAGAGTTGCCGCCGGGCGCCACGGCGAAAATTCGCACCTTCTCGCCCGGCGCTAACGCCGAGGGGCGAGTTGGGATGAAGACGCGAGGGCCGGCCGAGGAATTTTTCCTGCGAACTTCCTGAAAAAGGTCTTCAACATCCGGTGGTAGTTCGCCGAGGAACTCTTTCATGGAGAGGCGCAGGCGGAACAGTGCCAGCCTTTCAAATTTGTTGTGGACGGAAGCCAGCGCGCCCAACTCGTTCCTCTCGCTCGCCATTTGCTGATACGTCAGCACAGCCTCGCGCACCTGGGGCGCGAGTTCCTTCCAGAGCGGGACACCCTGGTTCAATACTTTTTCTTTAGCTTCCGCCACTTTGCTGTCTTGCTTCAACGCATGTGCCTGCTGCAGAACCTTGTGGAGATCAGACGCCAGCACCCACGATTCCGAGTAGGGAACCAGGAACTCGACATAGCGAGTCAGATAGTCCAGCCGCTCGCGCTCGGCGAGGGTTGACGCTTCGTCAGTCAACTCCCTGAGCTCCTTTGCTACCCTCGCCTGTGAAGCGCGGACCTGTTCCGGTGGCGCGTAACCTCTCCAGAACTCAAACGCCTCATCGTAGTCGCCCGAGTATTCATGGATCTGGTGGTGGCCATCCACAATTTTCCCGGTAAAGGAATTCAGGATCAGCCGGTCACGGTCAGTCCTCGTCAGAATGTCAGCCAATTCTTTGGCACGAGGGCCTTCCGCCTGGGCGGCTGCGAAGGACTGGAAGAATTCCGCGGGCTTCAGTGTCCGATCCCACGAGGCCCGCGCTTGAAATCCCGCGTCGGCATTCATTATGCGATTCCGCCAGTGGATACCCAGCACGCCCTGGCACCCGTACTTCTCGGCGAGGTCCAGATCTCCCGCTCCACGATGCACGTGAAACTGAGGGAGCCACATCGCCGGGTCGTCTTCCAGCCATGGAATCGGCCATCGTTCGCGATCACCCAGCTTTTCGTATTCCTCGCTCACCGGGTCCCAACCCAGATTGTCGTTGAGCGAAGTGAAAATAACGTCCTCCGGCAGATGTTGGTGAAAATACGCAAAGTGCCGGACAACTCCGCCCCAGCCCGATACAACCAGGCGTTTTTCAGGGGCATGGCGCTTGAGGAAGTCATAGGCCTGCAGGTATGGCGTTACCGAAAACGGAACATTTTCTTTCTGGCTGGCCCAGTTCATCGCTTCGTCTTCCCACAGCCAGGCGTAATCCACCGTTGGGTAGACTTCGAGCAATTGTCCCAGCCGTGCCTCAAGAATGTCTTTTCCAGCGACCGACTCAGGATCGATGCGCGGGCCGGGTACCTTGGGATTCTTGCTCTGGTAGTGGGCCTCGGGCGGCGTTGCGCGGAAAATTTCGTCGGGGATCTGGTAAGGCTCAAAACCAACACCGGTCCTGATGCCGAGCTTCTTTGCGTATTGGAATGCTTCGCCCCACAATTGCTGGGCAAATTTCGCGTCCTCCCAGCAACTCGTGGCACGCGTCGTGACTTCTGAGCCGAAGACATCGCCTGCAAAGTAATCCGGCGCGCCCATGCCGAAATTGGACGTTCTCTCGGGAATGTAGCCCCAGCGGTTGGTTGCGGTCGTATCGGTGTAACAAAGATGGCCGGCCCCTGCGTATTCAAACGAGAGAAAGGATTCGGTCCACTGTTCGGCGCCCGAATAGACGTGAATGCCCAGCATGTTGAACCGCATTCGCAGCATGGCTTCAAGGTATGCGCGATGTTCCTCGCGGTTGTATACTGTGATGCAATTCAGAAAGTCCGGCCAGGGCAATAGCCCTCTCGTCCTGAATCGCGGCTGCCCGCGCCATGGGTGACCTCCCAGTGGAAACTTCAAATCCTGTGCAGCCCGCAAGGGATAGGTGTCGCCATCCAGTCCGAAAAAGGCCCCCTGTCGCTCCAGAAAATGAAACACCGCGTAGAGGACCGCTTGGGGCGACGCGCCCGTCAGATGGACCCCCGGGTCGTGGGCCGTTCCCCAGGCGATTTGGTAGCCTTCCGGATCTTTGAACGCTCCTTTATCCACTCGCAGTGTGAAAACGGTGTCTCTAATACCCGGCTCTGCGCCTGGTTTCACGGCCTCGATGGGCGGGCGGGATAGTCCAAGTTTGCTCAGGCCGCGAGCCAGTTCCTTGGTGGCAAGCCGTTCCTGGAAACCAGCGTCTGCAGAGGCCAGAATCCAGACCTTCTGGTTCTGGCCGAGCGTGAAATTCATGCTGAGCCGTCCGTTGTCATTGAGCGCATCGCGGTTCAATTCCTGGCCAGACGCCCGCGCTGGACTGCTGTCTGAATGATGGAACGATCCAGCCCCAAGCAGCGCCGCGGACCCTTGCAGGAATTCCCGCCGCCTGATGCCTTTTCTTTGCTTCACGATTGGCTCCTTGAGAGAAATGTCTAACGGAAGGGAAAACGCTGAGGAACTGGCGACTACCTTCCAAGAGAGGGCTCTCTCCCTTTACTCTTTGCCGCTTTCTTTGCTGGCGGCGGCCTCAGAGCACACTGGTCACAACACCTCATCTGTGACTCGCTAGTTCCTTGATCCTGGCAATCTTGTCTTTGCCAAGCCCGCTAAGGTTCGATTCGGGGAGCCAGCCCTCATTTAACAAAATGGCAAACACATTGATCAGCCTGGAATATCGGTAATCGTATTTCCGGTCGGTTTGCTCCCGTTGTTTACTAAGATAGTCATGGATCCGCCAAATTGCGCTGATATCGCGCTCATCTTTGAGCATCTCCTGGACCCTTGCGCGGATGGATTGGCATTCACGGTCATAGGCCGCGTCGAAAGCTTTCCGTGCAATCTGCTTTTCTGACTTGGACCACTCGAATTCGTCAATCATCGTTTCCTGCCTCTATTTCTTGTATTCCTTGGGAGCGGATGAGATGCAGAGGCCGTCATTCAGACCGAATGACGGTTCCGATGATAGCACGGGACCGGGCAGCCGTTTAGTTCGCTTGGGAGGCTTTGGCGATGAACTGGTTTTCATCGACCCTGCATTTTCGAACCAGTGTCCAGGGGCCGTGCTGAGTCCACGCATATGCCGGCGTAAGATTTCTTCGGAAATTGAGGAAGGATGCAATGGGTTAACCGCAGGCAAGGTGCAGAACGGTTTGTGAAAAACTGCGTCAACCTGCAATGTGCATAAACAACAGAGCTATGGTGCTCCGCTTGCGTTGCATTGTTCGAGGGTCTATACTTTATTGGAGCGTGGTTGCGGTGGGCGTAAGCCCACTTTTTTGTTGGGGCCAGGATTGCCCTTTTCCCGGCAGATGGCCCTTTACGGACGGCCTCTTAACGGACGGCGAATCCACCCGTACCTACGAATGATCGTTGATCTGGAAAAGATCGAAGCCATCGCGGAACGCGTAGCCGTCGGCGAAGGATTAACGCTGATTGATGTCGAGCTGAAGGGAGGAAGGTCGAACCCTCTGCTCCGGGTTTATATTGACAAGCCCGGAGGAGTTTCGCACGTGGATTGCTCACTCGTCAGTGAGCAGATGAGTGCAATCCTTGACGTGGAAGACCCCTTCCCAGGAAGTTACGTGTTGGAAGTTTCGTCGCCCGGCCTGGACAGGAAGCTGGTGAAGCCGCGTGAGTATCAGTACTTCACGGGACGGCGGGTCAGGATTGCGCTGACCGAGCCTGTTGAGGGGCAGAAAGTTTTTGAAGGCAGGCTGGCTGGCTTTGATCAAGGTCGAGTCAGGCTGGGCCTAGATGACGATAAAATAGCAGAGTTTGAGCTTTCAAGTATTTCGAAAGCCAGGTTGCTCCCCGAGTTGTAGCCGGGGAATGAGTTGCTTGTGCAACTCGGTGGTGCTTTCGCCAGGAGTTGGACTGGCGAGGGGAAGGCAAACTGGAGGGAAATGGTGAGTACCAGTCTTCTGTTTCAGACAATTGACCAGTTGAGCCGTGAAAAGGGCATCGATCCCGAAATTGTGGTTGCGGCCGTGGAAGACGCCATCCTGGTGGCGACCCGGAAGTACTACAAGAGTGCGGAGAACCTGGAATCGCACTTCAACAAGGAAAGCGGCTTTGTGGAAGTGTGTGCGGTAAAGAAAGTTGTGGACCAGGTTGCCGATCCTGCCCTTGAAATTTCACTGGCCGAGGCCAAGAAGCTGGACCCAGAGGCTGTTGTGGAATCCGAAGTGAGGATTCCCAAGGCTACGGACGTACTGGGCCGCATTGCGGCGCAGACCGCGAAGCAGGTGATCTTCCAGAAGGTCCGCGAGGCCGAGCGGGATACGGTTTACGCGGAATACAGCCAGCGGATTGGCGAACTCATCAACTGTACCGTGAAGCGTATGGAAGGCCCCGACGTCATTTTGGACCTCGGGCGCACGGAAGCCCGCATGCCGCGGCGGGAACAGTCGAAGCTGGAGACTTACCAGATCGGCGACCGTGTTCGGGCCGTGATTACTCTGGTGGATCGCGCTGCCAGGGGGCCGCAGGTGATTGCCTCGAGGGCTGATTCCACCCTGGTGCGGAAACTTTTTGAGATGGAAGTGCCGGAGATCTACGATGGCACGGTTGTGATCAAGGCCATCGCCCGCGAGGCCGGTGAGCGGACCAAAGTGGCTGTGTACTCGCGGGATCCGGATGTTGATTGCGTGGGCGCCTGCGTAGGAATGAAAGGTATGCGAGTGCAGTCTGTGATTCGTGAACTGCGCGGCGAAAAGATCGATATCATCGAGTACAACGAAGACCCGGTGGCTTTTGCGGCCAACTCGCTCAGCCCCGCCAAGATCAATCACGTGTCCATCGTGGATATCGAGCAGAGGCATTTAGAGGTCATCGTTGACGATTCGCAGCTTTCCCTGGCCATTGGCAAGAAGGGGCAAAACGTTCGCCTGGCCGCCAAGCTGCTGGGCTGGCAGATTGACATCAAGAGCGAAGAGGAAAAGCGGCAGGAGATTGAATCGCAGATGGCCGCCATGGCCCTGCGTGGAGCGCCGATTGCAAACCTGGAAGGATTAGGTGATAAGACCCTGGAAAGGCTGCGCAGCGCTAACATTGAGACTGTAGAACAGTTGGCCCAGATGACTCCTGAGGAACTGATGCAGATTCAGGGCATTGGCGAGAAGACGATTGAGCGCATCCGGCTCGTGGTTACAGATTACTTCGAAAAAGGACAGGAAGCCCTGGAACAAGCTGCCCTCGAGGAAGAAGAAGCGGCCCTGGAACAGGCGGCTGCCGCTGAAGCTGAACAAGCCGATTCGGAAACCGGTGAACGAACCCCAGAGGCCGGTGAATCGGTTGCGGAAGCCGGAGACGTCGCCCCCGATACCGAAAAACAAATCGCCGAGGCCGGCGACCCGGGGGAAGAAGCCGAGGAGGCGGTTGCCGCCGAGGCTAATGAACAGGAAGCAGAGGCAGGAGAGGCAGACGCTGCTGCCCGGCCTTTGGGAGAAACATCAGACGCGCCTAAGGAGGGTTCCGGAAAAGAGAAGATTGAAGAGACGACGGAGGAATAAGGCTAATATTCTTATTGGGCGCGCTGGAGGACTTGCCCTGGAAGCGCATTTCCAGCGGTGCAACGAAGTAAAGGATTTTGGAAAGAGGTAAAATGGGTAGTATCCGAATTAACGAGCTGGCGCGTGAACTGGAGGTGAAGAGCCGGGCGATCCTTGAGTGTCTCTCGGACATCGGCCTCACCGAGAAGAAGTCCCACTCCAGTTCGCTCGATGATGAGTGGGCGGATAAGGTGCGTGCCTACTTCCGTGGGGATGCAGAGCCTTCTGAGTCTGCGCCCTCGCAGCAGGAAGAACCTGCGCCCGCCGATGTTGCTCCCCATCCTGCAAAGCCCAAATCGCCTGCTGAGGCGTCCAAGTCCTCGGGCCCATTGCTGGAAGCTCCCGTGTCCCGCCAGTCCTTCACGAAGTCGATTGCAGAAATCAAAGCTGCGGCAAGAAGGACGGTGGCTCCCCGTCCTCCTGTACGTCCAGCGCCCGCTCCTAATGTGCCCTCATCGCCAGGCGTATCTCCAGAGCAGGGGAAATCCCTGCCGGCAGGGGCCGTGTTGCCTGCCAGGGGGGGGGCCATTCACCCGGCAACTCCACAGCCGGTCGCCAATGCTCCTGAAACTCCTGCGAAGAAGTTGAAGCCTGCGCCTGTCACCAAGCTTTCTGGAAAAGGAACGGAAGCTGCTGCACCCGCTGCGCAAGCCAAATCCGGCATAGCAACGCAGCCTTCCAGGTTGCCTGCTTCCAAGCAGCCGATTTACCCCACTGCAGGACTGCCGAAAGCCGTGCCGACACGTACACACAGTTTCCGCCGGCCTGGCGAACCACGTCCTATGCATCCTACCGCGCGCGCCATTGCTGGTGCCGCGGGGACTGCAAGACCCACCGGGCGCAAGAAAATTGTCGTGCCTAAGGTCGAGCGGCGCCCTCCCGCTCCAGCGCAACCTGCAGCACCGGAAGAAATCCAGATTACGCGGACAATTACAATCACCGAAGGGATCAGTATTAAGGAGCTCTCTGAGAAACTGGAAGTGCGTGCGAAAGATGTCCTGAAGAGGCTGCTGGAGAAAGGGATATTTGCCACCATCAACCAGACGCTCGACAGTCAGAACGCAGCGGAGATTGCGCGGGCCTTTGGCGCGGAAGTCAAGGTGATCAGCTTTGAAGAAGAGGTCTTCCGCGAAGAAGAAGAAGAGGACCGCAAGGAAGACCTGGCGCCCCGTGCCCCCGTGGTCACTGTGATGGGACACGTTGATCACGGCAAGACGTCGCTGCTCGATGCCATCCGGGAAACGAAAGTCGCTTTTGGCGAAGCCGGCGGCATCACTCAGCACATCGGCGCTTACGAAATCGAGACGCAAGGTCGCAAGATTGTTTTCCTGGATACTCCTGGCCACGAAGCCTTCACCTTGATGCGCGCACGCGGGGCCAAGGTGACGGACGTTGTGGTGCTGGTGGTTGCGGCCGACGACGGAGTGATGCCCCAGACCCTGGAAGCCATCAACCACGCGCGCGCCGCGCAAGTCCCCATCCTGGTGGCCATCAACAAGATTGACAAGCCGGAAGCCATGCCAGACAGGGTGAAGAAACAACTGGCTGACCGCGGCCTCTCCCCCGAAGAATGGGGCGGAGACACCGTGCTCGTGGAGGTTTCCGCAAAACAGCGGAAAAACCTGGACCTTTTACTTGAAATGATCCTGTTGGTGGCCGATATGCAATCGCTGACCGCCAACCCGGGACGATTGGCTTCAGGAACGGTGCTGGAAGCCAAGTTGGACAAGGGTCGCGGACCGGTGGCCACAGTCATTGTGCAGAATGGGACCCTGCGAGTGGGTGACTCATTCATCATCGGCGCTATTTATGGAAAGATACGGGCGATGTTCAATGACCGTGGACATCCCCTCCTTGAAGCTCCGCCGAGTACTCCGGTTGAAATCCTGGGATTGGAAGACGTTCCGCAGGCTGGAGATCGCCTGCAGGCCCTGGAGGATACAGCCAAGGCGCGGCAGATTGCAGCGCACCGGCAGACCAAGCTTCGGGAAGCAGCGCTGGCGAAGAGCGCGCGGCTGACTCTGGAGCAATTGCACGAACAGATGGCGGCGGGCGAAGTAAAGGAACTCGCTCTCATCATCAAGGCGGACGTTCAGGGCTCGGTCGAAGTTCTCGCAGACACGCTGGGCAAGCTGGGCAACGAAAAGGTCAAAACCAAGGTGATCCATGCCGGCGTCGGCGCTATCACCGAGACCGACGTTCTGCTGGCCTCAGCTTCCAATGCGGTGATTGTGGGCTTCAATGTCAGGCCGGAGCGAAAGGCCAATGATCTGGCCCAGCTTGAGAATGTCGATATCCGTCTGCACACTGTGATTTACGAGGTGGTGGAAGAAATTAAGAAAGCCATGTCCGGACTGCTTTCGGCCACCTTCAAAGAGGTCGCGCAAGGCCGGGCCGAGGTTCGTGACACCTTCCGCATCTCCAAGGTGGGCACCATTGCGGGGTGCTACGTTCAGGAAGGGAAGGTTACCCGGGAATCGAGAATCCGCGTGTTGCGGGATAACGTTGTGGTGCATGAAGGCCGAGTGCGGTCCGTCCGGCACTACAAGGAAGACGTACCCGAAGTCAAATTCGGTACGGAGTGCGGAATCTCTGTCGAGAACTTTAATGACATCAAAGTCGGGGACGTGCTGGAAGCCTATACAGTCGAGCGCGTGATGGAGCCTGCCATAGCCTGACTGAGGTGATGGGCCAGAATGCCAGTTGGCCTCCTTACCCTCGAGATTCATCTGCCGTATTCACACTCACTCAAGGAGAAGCGGGCAGTCCTGCGCAAGATCCAGGACCGCCTCCGATCCCGGTTTAACATCGCCGTGGCGGAACTGGACCATCGTGATGTGTGGCAGGTTGCAACTCTCGGAGTTGTTTCCATATCCGACAGCCCGTCGCTTCTGGATGCGGTGCTGCGCGAGGTCCTTCGCGAAACCGAAAAGATTCTGGGAGACGATGTCGCGTCCCACGAAATTGAAATTTATTAATAGCGGCTGCGTCCGGCCGCGACGTTTCAGGGATTTGTTATGACTGTTTCCGGAAGGCGCCAGGCGAGACTTCAGGACCAGATTCGCATGGAAGTGGCCGAAATGATCGAGTTGGAATTGAAGGACCCCCGGATCGGCTTTGCGACGGTCACGCAAGTAGACCTTAGGCCTGATCTGAGGTCTGCGCACGTCTGGGTGTCGGTGACCGGCGAAAAAGAGGCCCAGGAAGGAACACTCGAAGGACTTCGGTCCGCCACCGGTTATCTCCGGCACGAACTCAGCCTGCGTTTGCGTCTGCGCCGCGTCCCGGAACTTGTTTTTGTGCTGGACCACAGCGCCGAAGACATGCACCGGATTGAATCCCTGCTTGACCAGACCAATAAGGACTCTTAAACACCGGATTGGTATCAAAAGGGAAAGTGTGTCCTTGCGCGCAATGTGCCATCAGGCCGAATGTGTTCGATTTAAACGCTCTCATGAAACATGACATTTCAGGAGTTCTGGTTATCGACAAACCTTCGGGCATGACGTCCCACGATGTCGTGGCACATGTTCGGCGGATGCTTGAAATCCAGCAGGTCGGGCACTTTGGTACTCTGGATCCCTTTGCCACCGGCGTCCTTCCACTTTCTGTCAAGAAGGCGACCCGTTTTGCGCAATTCTATCTGAAGTCACGGAAAGCCTACGAAGGGACCATGCGGCTCGGATTTTCCACCGACACTTACGATGGCACTGGAAAGCCCACGTCAGAAGAGATCACTGCTTCAATTGACGCGGAAAGCTTGGAAAAGCTTTTTCAGGAATTCACCGGACGGCTCTTGCAAACGCCGCCGCCGTATTCGGCCAAGCGGATCGGAGGGAAAAGAGCTTATGAACTTGCCCGGCAGAACAAGCCTGTTCATCTGTCGCCTGTAGAAGTGGAAGTCTACGCGCTGGAACTATCGTCCTTCGATGGAATCCGCGCCAGCTTCGCCGTCGAGTGCTCGGGTGGGACGTACGTTCGTTCACTTGCCCATGACATCGGACAGAAGCTGGGTTGCGGGGCACACCTGGACGGTTTGCGCCGGAAGGCTGTGGCGGAGTTTACATTGGAAAAATCTGTGACCCTGGAGTCGCTGGAGGAAGTGGTCCGAAAGGATGAATTGGAAAAATGCTTTGTCCCCCTTGAGGCTCTTCTTCCCGATTGTCCGGAACTGATTGTTCGCGGCAGGGAGGAAAAGAGTGTCCGGCACGGGCATAAGTTTGAACTGGCGCAGACGGAGCGATTTGGGCGAGGAACGGGGCGCGTTCAGGCGATTTCTCTATTAAAGATCATGAACCCGGACCGCCGGCTGATTGCCGTAGCCCGGCACGTTACGGGGAGCATCTATCACCCCGACTTGGTGTTGGTTTAGTCTTTTCAGTCTCCGTTGGATTTCCAGATAAAGAAGGACGGCAAATGACTTTACTGGCCTTTTTCCGGACCGTCCTTGCAAAATGTTTATGGGGGGCACGGGGTTTCTGTTTCCCCCTTGACTCAGGGTAAAATTGTGCGAGAAGAATATGCAACTGTTCCTGTTGGGATTCGGGATGGGTGTGGTAGGCGGTTTGGTCCCCACCCCTTTACACTTGATTGCATTGACCCAGATGACGCTCAAACGCTGGGTGCGGGCGGCCTGGGTCCTTGTTGCTCCACCCGCAGCGATTGATGCGGTCTTCTTCCTTATCGCCTTTTTCTTTTATCAGCTTATCCCACCTGGCGTTGCCCATTACACGTCTTATGGTGGCGGCGTGGCGTTGGCGGTTTTCGGAGCCTACCTGCTGTGGGGAAATCCCCGAAAGGGTCCGGAGAAGTGTGTGCGCTCCTGGAAGTTGAGTCCCGGGAGTCTCACGCTCGCCACGCTCGTGGAAGCCAGCGCTCCGGGCACTTGGGTCTACTGGCTGGCTATCGCGGGCCCGGTTATTGCTGAAGGCCGGGTACACGGCTACGGGCGAATTCTGCCTTTTTTTGTGGGCAGCCTGATTGGTTATTACGGGGCCTCTTTTTTGTCGGTTTGGTTGATGGCCTGGGGGGCAGGAGCCCACAAAAGATTCAGAACATTTCTCTTCTTTGCTGCTAACACTCTCCTCATCGTTATGGGTATTCTGTTTATTGTGCGGGAGTATTTTGTCCATTAGGTATTTTTCAGCATTTACCGTGCGAGGGCAGTTCTTTTCGTTCGAGTGCCTGACGTACCATTTGACCAGCCTATCGTTTTCCTGATAGATTCGAATGTTTCAGCCGCTGGCTTCGTTCTCTGTAAGTGGCCTGGCGCAATGTCCAGGCATGTGTGGTCTGTAACTACCCACGAACTGCATATTCTTGAATAGGAGCAACAATAAAGATGGCTACAGACAGTCATAGAAGAATAGGAATCCTGACAGGGGGCGGGGATTGCCCCGGATTAAACGCGGTGATTCGCGCCGTGGTTCGACGTGCTCTCATGCTGAATTACGAAGTCTACGGAATCAAGAACGGATGGCTGGGCCTTGTGAAAGGCACCGTGGATCCTCTTGACCTGATGAAGGTTTCGGGCATTCTGCCCCGCGGGGGAACCATCCTGGGAACATCCAGGACGAACCCCCTGAAGAAAGAAGAAGATAAAAAAGCTCTTTTTTCCAACATGGAGAAGTTCAAACTCGATTACCTGATCGCCATCGGGGGCGAGGATACGCTGGGGGTGGCGCGCCAGCTTGCGGCTGAGGGAGTAAAGGTGGTCGGCGTGCCTAAGACGATTGACAACGACGTCGAAGGAACTGATCAAACCTTCGGTTTTGATACCGCGGTCACGATCGTGACAGAAGCCATCGACCGCCTTCATACTACGGCTGAGTCGCACCAGCGGGTGATGGTTGTTGAAGTCATGGGCCGCCATACAGGGTGGATTGCCGTGACAGGTGGCCTGGCGGGAGGCGCTGATTGCATCCTGATCCCGGAACAGCCGATGTCCATCGGCGAAATTTGCGATGTCATCCAAAAACGCCACGCGAGAGGCCGCCTGTTCTCGATTGTGGTGGTCGCAGAAGGTTTCAAACTGGAGGGCGTGGAAGAGGTCGTGACCAAGGACCAGAAGCTTGACCAGTTTGGCCATGTTCACTTGGGCGGAGTTGGAGAAGTTATTGCCAACGAAATCGAAAAGAGGACAGGATATGAGACCCGCGTGACCGTCCTGGGCCATATCCAGCGGGGAGGCTCGCCCACAGCCTTTGATCGCGTCCTTGGCACCCGGTATGGTGTGAAAGCTGTAAATCTGCTCCACGAAGGCAAGTATGGGTACATGGTTTGCCTGAGGGGAAACAAGATCGAGGATATCCCCCTGAAAGATGCCATGACCAAGCTGAAATTTGTAGATCCGGAACTGATTCAGACAGCGGAGATTTTCTACGGATAGGAAATGCTGCGGGGTATCCACCCGGCCGTTTCAGTGTCCCGGAGATTTACCATGACCTTGCTGCAGGTAAACCGGGCTCGGCGCCCAGCAAGATTGCTTTGCAATCAACACATTACGTTGTGCGGAATGGGTTCTACGCTCTAATGCCGGACGGCCAGGGCGGGAGCAGCGGCCACGCTGTTGCGGCTGGTTAGCATGGAAATTTCAGCCGTCATATCTGCAAGAGCGGTATCGGGAAGGGCTGCCAGTTCCTCACTGAATCCCAGGATGGTCTCTTTCGCCAGCAAGTCCAGATCGTGGTAGTACAGGTCAAGCTGCGAAAGCGTGCTCCGCAAGTCCTCGGGGCAGGTTCCGGTGCGGTACCGGGCTTCCTCAAAGCTCTCGTTTAGAAGTGCGGTCGCGCGGCGTAACAATCGCAATTGCAACTGGAATCGAAGCTTGGAACGATAGACAAATTGCTCCAAACCTCCATGTCGTTTCAGGATGTCAGTCACCGGTTCGGAGCGGAAAGACACCGGGTCAAGGCTTCTTCCTTCAATAGGATACTGGACGGTTGGGAGATACTTGAGAGCGATGTTCTGCATATTGATTGCCAACTCGACCAGCCGTTCCCGCTCGCTGTTAAAGAGGCCGAGCATGCTACGGGCAATCTCAGGATTTCCGGAAGCCAGTTCATTAATTGCGTCGTTCAGCACCACCCCCAGAATCGCCGAATGGGCATCAACTTCTGAGAGCAGAGGTGAACAGAGAGGATTGTTGGCGGGTCTTCGAAAGCGCGGAGACACCTTCTCGGGGACCGTGTTACGGCCCATGTGGAGGATTCGCCGAAGCACGACGGCGAGTATCAAGAGAACGCTGATTTCGATGATCCACAACATAAGCGCTTTCCAATAATAGGGGAAGAGGTGGGGGATTGCAAGATCAAAGTAGCCTATTTTGTGAAAAATTTTGCATATTTTAGGCTATCGATGTGTCTATTAATTTATCAGATAACAGTCATTTCTGATGAAAGGTCTTTGGGCGGCCGGCGTCCATCCTTGACACCTTTTCGTACGGATACCTATAATGCCTTTTTCAGATTCCAGCAGTTGATCCGGGCAACGACGTTCCGGGGGTTGGCCATTCGGACCAGGTTGCCATTGAGAAGACTTTTGATTTCTTGTATTTGTGGCCAGGAGATTGCCGTCCGAGCAAGTGCCTCTGCCACGAACTGAAGAGTGGCGAAAGCAGGAGTTTACAAACTTGTCAATACCAGGAAACGAAAGTCAGGACCTTGTCCTGCAACGCGAAAAGAAGCTGAAGGCCATTCAAGAGCTGGGGTTTGAGCTTTACCCGCGAAAATTCGATTTCAGTCACACCATCCCCCGCATTCTGGGGGAGTATTCTGCCCGCACGGCCGAGGAACTGGAAGCCGGCAAAGTCACCGTAAGGGTCGCCGGCCGTGTCATGACCATTCGGCCGCACGGCAAGGCCGGATTTGCGCACCTCCAGGGAGAAGGTGCCCGGCTGCAGGTCTATGTGCGGCTGGACGCAGTGGGTGAACGGGATTTCGAGTTATACAGGCTTCTTGACCTGGGCGACCTGATTGGCGTGGAAGGCTATTTATTCCGGACCCGCACTGGGGAACTGACAATCCACGCCGAGCATCTCCATTTTCTTGCCAAGGCGCTTCTCCCCTTGCCGGAAAAGTGGCATGGCCTGACCGATGTCGAGATCCGCTACCGCCAGCGTTATCTTGACCTTATGGTCAATGAGGAGGCCCGGCGCGTCTTTGATCGGCGGGCGCGGCTCATCAAGGCCCTGCGGGAGTTTCTGGAGTCTCATGGTTACGTCGAGGTGGAAACGCCGATGATGCAGCCCATGGCGGGCGGCGCCATGGCCCGTCCTTTTGTGACCCATCACAATACGCTGGACATGAACCTCTACTTGCGCATCGCCCCGGAACTTTACCTCAAGCGTCTGATTGTAGGCGGATTGGACCGCGTTTACGAGGTCAACCGCAACTTCCGCAACGAAGGAATTTCAACCCAGCACAATCCCGAGTTCACCATGCTGGAGTTTTATCAGGCTTATGCCGACTACCGCGACATGATTGACCTGAGCGAACGCCTGATGCAGCACGTGGCCAGAGCTGTAGTGGATTCGCTTGAGTTTGACTATGGCGAGCATCACATCTCGTTTGAGAAGTTCGAGCGGCTGACCATGAAAGAGGCGATTGTTCGTTATTGGCCAAAGGAGTGCCGTCCCGCGCCTACTGCCGGGGATTTTGCTGATCCTAAAGGGGTTTTTGAATGGGTCAAGGCCTACAACAGTTTTGCAGAGAAAGCGGGTGACGAATACTCGCCACTTGCGCTTCCCGAAGGAACAGCTCCCGGGACGGCCCTTCAGGGGCTTTTCGAGGCGGTGGCGGAACATCAGCTTATCCAGCCGACCTTTATCATTGATTTCCCACTAGAGGTTTCGCCTCTATCCAAGCAAAAGCCGGACGACCCCAACTTTGTCGAGCGGTTCGAGCTTTACGTGGCGGGCATGGAGATTGCCAATGCTTTCAGCGAGTTAAACGACCCGGCCGAGCAGCGCGACCGCTTTGAATATCAGCAGATGTTGCGCGAACGGGGAGACCTGACGGCCCATGCTATCGACGAAGACTACATCCGCGCACTGAGTTACGGCATGCCTCCGACGGGCGGGGAAGGCATCGGCATCGACCGCCTGACGATGCTCCTGACGAATTCGCATTCCATCCGCGACGTGATTTTGTTCCCTCTGCTGCGCCCGGAAAAATCCTCTTCCTGAGGAGCAGCGCCCGCCTCCGCTGTCGAGGTCCATGGTTCTGACCCTCCCTGCAAAATGACAGGCATCAGACGACCAGATTTTCCCAATTTTGGGCCGATTTTTGATTGTCTCCGTCTGCTTGTTCAGTCGCAAAAAACCTGACCCGCCTATCGGAGACAAATAAGGAGCCTGTGAAGGGCAGGTACTGGGGTCCTTCGGAACGCGAAAAAGCCAGGCGTCGCCGGATAAAAACTTTTCGCTTCGCTGGACCGCGGGTCGCAACACGTTAGTGGCGTGACTCAACTCGTGCAAGAGGACGAAGGCTTGAGCCGACGCTGCGCCACCTGCCGCTAAGGCTGGGGTTCGGGTGGATTCGATATGATCTGCACATGCGAGGGGAGTTCCATAATTACGCGTGGAGGCGGATCATAATATTCTTCTCTCCCTTCAAGCCTGTAGACGAAAATGATTGTCAGCCTAGTGAAGGAGCACCCTCCCTTCGTTGGTCTCGGGTAAAACGTCCACTGCCGAAGGTTTTGCTCGGCCGCACGCTCGAGGAGTTTGCTGGACCCTGATCCCTTAGCAGAGGCTACCGTCCCGTCCGCATCAATCTTGACATCAACGCTCACCGACCCTTGGAGTCGAGCCATACGCGCGAGGCGAGGGTAACCAGGGACAACCAGATGTCGCACGCAGACCCCTTGGGCATCGCCGCAGGTCGCGGTCGCTAGGACGATGAGGCAAAGAGCAAAGCCCTCTAGGACGTCGATCATCGTCCGGTATTCCGGCGCGTCGAACGACTGAACCGAACGGTGCAGGTTGACGGTCACATAAAAGATTCGATCCGTGGTGCGCAGGCGATGCACATTCGACATGACGACACTAATCTACGCCCAATTCACACCGTTTGGTAGCCACGGACAACGGGGCTGGCGCAGATTTTGATTTTTAAAGTCTGCGGTCAGCGAAGCTGAGTGGGGTTAGAATGGCCCCATGCTGGCAGAGAAACTCTCCAATAAAATTGACGGGCGCTGGTTTACGCCCGACCCGCTGGGCGGCGACATCACCAATCCGCAGTCGCTCAACCGGTATGCCTACGTGCTGAATAATCCCGCAACGCTCACCGACCCCTCGGGGCTGGGACCCTGCGATGCTTTCGAGCCGTGGAATTGCCCACCGTCTTGCAATCCATTCGATTCTGGGGACTGCCAGTGCAATGCCAATGACGGTGGCATTTGCGTCCAGTATTGCTATGAGCTAGGAACCTGCAACGGTCGCCACGGCGGGGGTGATGGAGGCTCATCAGGCGGCGGTGGCGCACCCGCACCTCCCGGCCCCCCAGGTGCCGGACAACCGCCGCTGAGGGGCGGTGGTCTCGGATATTGGTCGCTCGGCTGTCCGTTCCCTTCCAACAGCATGGGGCTCTGCGGGCTATCACCCGATTACTGGACAGCGCAAGGAGGGGTCGCGGCAAACCTGAACTTTCCTTTGGGAATCAGCGTGAGCTTTTTCGCAGGTTTTGCGATTGACCAGCACGGTCATGTTGCCTTCTATTATGGAAAGGGCATCGGGGCTGGCCAGGGCGCCAGCGGCTCTGCAGGGCTCCAGTTTGGGACCTCAAATGCTTACACAAATTGTGGATTGGCCGGGCCGTTCCAAAATGCGAGTGGTACGTTTGGCGGCGAGGGGGTCGGGGCGACTGCCGATGTCTTCCAAGGGAAGGGCAATGGACCGAATGGCACAGTCAGTGGCGGCGGGGCAACGATTGGTTTGGCGGGCGGTGGGGGAGCCTCAGCAACGGTGACACAGACCACAGTCGTGCCAATTCATGGGCCCTCCTGCCCCTGAGCCGAGGAGAGGAGACTTGATGAGCCTGCAGAAAGTGAAACTCCTGAGAACGGGCGCAATGGTTGTGTGTCTTGCCGGCGTCGCTGGTTTCTTATACGGAACTCTGGTCTGGTACAAATACAACGACACCCTGTCGCGCTCGCCCCAACCTGCAACTGGGAGAATCTACGTTATGAACATGCACGGCTTTGCTGTCTATGCCACGGAGGAGGAGCGAAGCCGGCTGGGTCATATCTGGAATATTTCTTTCGTTATCGCTCTGGTAGGTGGAGTAGCCGCTACCTTAATGAGTCCCGACTACCGCAAGAAGATGGGCTGGCGGAGCCTGGATAGTCCTATCGCCCGTCCGCCACACCGCAAGGACGGGCCAGGGTGAATGCGGCTAACGCAGCCTCGAAAATCCTGAACATCTCAGGCGGGGGCGTCCGCGGGCGCGATTTTGTAGGGGAGCCCTCCGGGCTCCCGTTCGCCTTTCGCGAATCAAAAACGGGAGGGCAGAGCCCTCCCCTACGAAGCGCAGATGCTGGGCTGAAGCCCGCTGGTTTTCAATCGCCAATCGCAATTCGCTCGATCGCCAATTCCCAAAAGGCGGTTGGCGCAGGCATTGACATTTAATGTTGCGTCCAGCGAAGCTGAGCGGGGTTAAAATGACGCGGTATCATAACCGCGCCGGGATTGTAGCGATTGGCCGTGGTCAAGCTGGAGGTTTTACTTTCTGGAGGACACTTCTTTGATCGCAATGGATAGGGTGGAATGAGAGAAAACCAAATGCCTCTCGCTTCGCGGGATCGCAGACACGACGAAGCGCGATGCGCCACCCCCGAGTCTACCTCGGCAATTGGCGGCTTCAGGGGCTGAAGCCTCGGTTGGGGGAGGCTCGCCAATGTCGGAGCTAAAGCTCAAACCTCCTAAAGAGGAGTCCGGACCTTTAAATGTAGGGCCTTCGGTTAGGGGGGCGGACCTTCAGGTCCGACAACAAGCAGCAGGGTATCAAGGCGGCTTCAGCCGCTGAAGAGGAGTACCGCGCCGCAAGGCGTATAGTGCAGGCGATTGGCCGTGATCAAGCTCGAGGTGTCGTTTTTGGCAGGACGAACCAATCACGGGCCGGATGCCATGAGCACAATCAGAAACGTCCCGCTGCGCGGGATCGCAGACACGGCAAAGCGCATGTCTACGCCACCCGCGTTGAGCCCCGAAACGGGGCGGAAGAATTTAGCCCATGGCGTAAGCCATGGGAAAAAGTCACGGCCCCTCACCCCAACCCTCTCCCCGCCGGGGAGAGGGGGGACCGCAGCGCGGTGGGTAAGGGCCCGGTTCCCACCGCTCACGCGGTGGGCTATTATCTTTCGGCCCTCCGGGCCTATTGAGGTTCAGCAGCAATGAAGGCCTTCTGCGATGGGCCGGATGCCATGACGACAATCAGAAAAGTCCTGCTGAGCGGGATCGCAGACACGACAGTGCGAGTGTCTGATGTCATGAAGGGGGCGGCTCGATTCGAGTAGGATTTGGTTGTATGACTAAATCTTACGTTCGAAAGG
>DASSJE010000010.1:0-5297 GCA_035691365.1 Terriglobia bacterium | reverse complement strand
CATGGATCCCTCCTAATTTGAAGTTACGATGTTTTTCATAACCGCGGTCTCGGTTAAGCTGTTTGGCAAAGCGATGTTGGACCCTGGAACGAGCAGCTTGATCACGCTGTTGAAAGCCCAGGTGTATGGATAAGTGACGGTCACCTGGGTCCCTGTCTGAGGGTTACCAACCGATGTCGTGTAATTGTATTGATGATTGATCGTCAGGCTGATGCCGCTTCCACAAGCATATGTCCAGGTCTCGCCGCTCGTGGACGTGGGCGTACTCGGATCGATGCAGGAAGAATCCACGCCATTATTGGTC
Source organism: Terriglobia bacterium (assembly GCA_035691365.1). Classification (GTDB taxonomy): domain Bacteria; phylum Acidobacteriota; class Terriglobia; order UBA7540; family UBA7540; genus SCRD01. Next base: position 4,993 of record DASSJE010000010.1, on the reverse strand, counting down.
ATGTAATTCGCCACAGCTTGAGCGGCGGCCTGGGGTGAACAGTAGGTGCTCAGGCAATTCTGGTCCGTCAACGGGTTTGAAACCATCACGCGCGCACCCTCGCGCGCGGCGTTGGCCATCTTCTGTTTCAGATTGAAGGCCCCGCCAAATTGAACAATGCCCACCGCAAACACCAGCATGACGGGGAGGACAAGGGCGAACTCCAGAAGCTGCGATCCCTCTGTTCCAATAAACGCCTGGAGAAATCGTGCCGGCCTGGACCGCTTCAAAACGGCCCGTTCCTGCGCCATAGTGCGAAAAGTTTTTCCTTTGTGTGAAATCGGTTTCATTATTGGCAACCTCCTGCAGGCTGGTTCTCAAGCCGCATCTGCGCCTGCGCTGGAATGCTGATGGTGGTCGCGTTCAGGGGAGTGAAAGGAATCGTCAGCGGGACGGGATACGTGAAGCTGATGCTCACTCCGCACTGCTGTGGATAAGTGTTTTCCAGCAAGGCGGTTTTCTGGCAGTAACCACTCACCAGGCTTGGATCGAGATTATCTGATGCGAGCACCGGGGCAACATAATTGGTAAAGGCCACCGTGTTGGATGTGCAGGAAGTGCTGAGCGCGTCGGCCTCAGTGTTTCCCTGCGCAACAGAACTTGGCAGCACGGCGTAGCGGGTGCCTTCCCGCGCCGCCCGGGTGACATTCTCATAGACGTTGTAAGCCCGCCCGATCCAGAAGATGCCGACCAGAAGCGTCAGCAGCATGGGAACAACGAAGGCAAATTCCAAGAGCTCGGCGCCCGTCTCGGCCGCCGCCATCCTGCGCAGGCATTTGATCAACCCCCTGGGGCGAATTCCGGAACCGCCCCCGCGTTCTTGGCTAGTTTGCTGGTCAGATGTTCTTTGGGTACACACGTTTTCTCACCTCCCAGCGATTCAATTTCACATTTCCTGAAACATCGTCAGGCGCACAGTGCGGGCAGGGGACGTTCCAAACGCTCTGGAAAAGGCGTTATTAACTCCCTTGCAAAATCGCCCCAAAGGCCCTGAGCCCTGTTGCCTGTCTGGTTAATAGATCTTTGAGCTGCTCTGCGCGCAATGTGCTGATAACCGGTCGCGCAGCAATCAATCGGGGTGGGCGGAAATGATTGGTGAGGTAATGCGCGGACTCGTTCCTGGTTTGCCACTCAGGCTTTTTCGGACCTACTTGAACAACCACCAGCTTGCCAGATTTTCCCGGCGTTATCGCCATGTTCCACCCTCCCCTTGTGCGTGCGCTTGCGATCAAACCAGCTTGAACATTCGCGTCAGTATGTGGAGTCTCTGCCGCTACGGGAAAATCTTCGGAAACCTTGCTCTGTTCGCAGCGCAGCATCGCACTGGAACAGCAGGAGTTACAGGTCTCTCCGCGTTTTGTTTCCGAGCGCCAGAGGCCGGGGAGCTTTGCAGCTCGATGTCCCCGAAAACCCTGGCATAGCCTTGCAGCACAACGTCCTCCCATTCATGTATGCAATTGTATGCTCACGGGGAGAAAACTCAATCCGGCAACCTCAGGGAAGCTCCGGCCTCCAACACCTGATTCCCACTAGGGGTTTTACCTGAAGCGATCCCCGCGGGCCTGCCCGGCGTTCGCACGGTCGTCCATCCGGGGCGAAACAGCGCTTTTTGATTAACTAAGTTGATAATATATGGTCGAAGGCAGAAGTCATTGAGGGCCCGGCGAACTCCCGCGCCAGCCCGCTGACGCTGGGGCAGGAATGCAGTGTGTTCAGGGCAAAAAAAACGGGGCGCCTTTGGAGGGCGCCCCATCAGTCTCTAAGGAGGAATACAACAACGTGAGTAGAACCCGATTACCACATCACTCGCCAGAGCGACCTGGCGCCGTACGCCACGGTGTGCGGGGTCCGCTTCGCGCCGTAGTAAACAGCAGCGCCTCCGTCCTTGGCGCCGTTGGCAGTAGCATTGCCCGCATGGACCAGCGTCCGCTTGACGGAATGTCCCGCGTTCGCAGTCGCCGGCACGGCGTCGGTCTGGATCTTGTTGGCGGCAGCCTGGCTGCCCGAAACGGTTGCGGCCGCCGCAACCGCCGTTCCCTTCGCCACCATCCTTCCAGCACGTCGGATGGCGCCCGCGTGCGCCGCGGGAACCGACCATGCAAACGTCATGGCTGCCAGCGCAACCAGCGAACCCTTCAGGCAAACGCCTGTAATTCCCTTCAGCGACATAGTCTCTTCACCTCGCTAAAATGTGTTTTCGGATGACTTTCGCCTTCTATTAGGCAAGTCAACTGCCGATTGTAACATTAATTACTGCAGGCTGACATTGTCCCTTTGGCTACAATAACTTGCCAGCCTCCCTTTTATCCTGGGCTTAGGTAGGCCGACCAGCTCCCGGCGCCTTAAATCATGCAAAATCTGCCCGGATTTGCGTCCCGCCCGCCGCACCTTCCGAATCTTTATAGATGGTTCCCCAGGCTCTATGGTTGCCGGGATAGGCGCCGTCGCCGGGGAAATTCCAACGCGAACTTCTGTCCGGCCAGAATAATGACGTGTCATCCGCGCGGACCGATTCACAGCACGACGATTTTCCAGGCAATCATGAAAATAAGGGTGGTGTGGAGAACTGCCACTGGGAAATACAAGGTCGCAGACGCGGCTGGCCTGCCGGAACTTGGAGACTTTCCCGTCACCTAGGATGCCGCAGCCGGAAAAGCTGCGAAGGAGGCCTTCAGCAAGCAGCTTCAGTACCGTCGGCCGGAACACCAAGGCAGCGGGATGGACACCCCGGCCAATCGTTGCCTCGATACCGCCCGAGTAGCGTGCCCACTGCCACCAGCAGTCGAAAAAGCACGGATTGAAGCCCCAGCGGCAGGATGAGCGCCGCCTGCGTGCGACGATGGCGCAATGCTACATGGGCGATGTAGAAGAGCGGAGGCCGGCCGTTCGGTCCCGCGTTCAAGACCTCGAAAATGGCCTGGAGATACCGGTCCAGGTCCACCGCCGGCCGCGCGGCGCCATTAAACGCGAGAGGTTCGTCTCCTTCATTCCACCAACGGTGGGGGACACCATGCGGGATGGAGACAAACTCTCCGGGGCCCGCTGTCATGGTGCGGCCGTCAATGACAAACGAGAGGACCCCGGATTCGACGCGACCCTCTTCATCCTCTGCGAAATGGATATGCATCGGCGGCCCGTCCCTGTGCGGAGGGAGCGTGCCCTGCAGCTCCAACCAGACTTCATCGCCTTGCTTCACGCGGCGAATGGACAACTGCTCGCCCGTGTGCCGGTTCGCCAGACTGATGGTTCCTACGATCTTCTCTGCCAACGCGCCCTCCAGTCCAGGCGGCAAATAGATTGCCGCTAAGCAGCCAAATCTATAAACCGGGATTTCCACTTTGAGCTTTGCGGTAGGTTTCAGTATACATCCAGCGGGCTAAAGGGCGGATATAAGTTCAGTCGGCCGCCCCCTAAATGCAATGCGGCGGCTTGCCGCCGCACCCTTCAATCCCATGGCGGTAGCTGGCGCTACCGCATCCCAAGGCGGGAGCATGCTCCCGCACTCCAGGGGCGGCACTCTGAAAGCTGGTAGGGTTCGTGACGCGCCTCGCTAGCGCGGATATCGTTGCACCGCGAAGCTCACCAGCGCTTTCTGCGCGTCGCCGATGGTCATTCTGGCAGCGCGCGAATCCGTGATGCCCATTGTTGCCAATGGAATCCGGATGTCGTAGTCCCGACCCGCAACACTGAGCAGCGGGCTCGGATGGAGATCGGCCGAAGCAGAGAAGACTTCCTGACCGGCGCACTCGAGGCGGATCATATAGGCCGCAAAGGGGCGATGGCTGTTCGCCCGACCGTGCTCATCAAAGGCAGCCTGGTCGCCGATATTGACGGCGTCGTACAGCACAAATCCGCCCGCGTTTGATGTGTCAATGTGAAGGATGGGCCAGCCACCCGGCGGCGTTCGGATTGTGCTCCCCGGCGCGGGCAGGCCGGCGTTGGACTCAATCCGGATATACAGGTACGATTCGTCAAACACCGCCTTCATCTGCCATCCGAGGCGGGCCGCCTTCACGGGATCCATCGCCTGCGGGACCTGGTCCCATGGCGATCCGGCCCGCGCAAACGCGCCTGGGTCAGGAGGGAGCAGCGCATAGACCGATTTCGGATCGGCCGCGGTGTCCCTCCACAATTCGTCCTGAACCTTCCATTGTCCGCCTTCTTTTCGCAGCATCATGGTGACAAAGCCATTCGAGGGACCGCCCTGTACCAGCAACACAGCCTTATCGCCATGAACAAAAACTTTGGTGGCGCGATAATGGACGCCAGGTTGCGCCCTGGCGTAAGGCTTCATCCTTTGCAACTCGGCCGCCTTCTGGGGCGTCCAAAGGCCCACCCAGGCGTTGAAGTCACCCGTTTGCTCGGCATGCTCCAACTGCTTGAGCACTGCCTCCACCTTGCTTTGGTCCGATTGCGCCGAGCAGGCAGTCAGGGTCAACAGAAGCATCACGAGAACTCGCATAGCCGCCCATTCTACCAGCGAAGCCGCCGCGTGCCAAGCAGAGGCGTCTGGGGAAGAATTTCCAGCGGCGGAGTCCCCTGCGCGAGATTGCGCGAATTTGCTGCACGAACTTAAGCGGAGCGAATTTGCTTGACAAATCTACGCTACTGTGCTAGCCTTTAAGATGTCGCGCCGGGCGGGGCGCAACCCGGAAAGAATAGGCAGTCTGCATGGACTATTTAATGCCTGCAAGTGCCTGAAAACACAGGCAGACGATTTTGGCCACTAAAAGACGTGGGACAAAAAAATTTTATTTGCAGAAACGAAGCCGAGAAGTTGTTGAAAACAAAGGGAAAGACTACACATGTTAGCCGAAACGAACCCAAAAACGAACCCGAGAAGTCCTTTAGATTTGAACCTGTGGAAAAAACGAACCCGAAAACGAACCCGAGAAGTCCTTTAGATTCAGACCGTGAAAAAAACGAACCCGAAACGAACCCGAGGATGCGCCGG
>DASSJE010000009.1:0-2777 GCA_035691365.1 Terriglobia bacterium | reverse complement strand
GGGTCTGGTAGGATTCGGCAAGCGCCTTGAGGCTGGCGATGACATCGGAGTCCGCCACCATGGAATTCTCGCCGGCGAACTTGCAGATGGCATACGCAAACTGCGAAATCAGCAGTTGGTGCCGCGCGACGGTTGATCTGGGGACCTGCACGTCGCTGAAGGGGACCGTCTTCCAGTCGACCGCCTGCCGGCCGGCATCATGCTTGCGGCTTTCCATTAGATAGGCACAGTCGGAAGGACAGTCAATCGTCACTTCGCGCTCGGTGCCGCAGCAGACCGTACAGATCGTCTCTGCCCTGGCCGGGCAGTAACGCTTCGCTTTTCTCTTTTTACAAATGGGGCAAACCAAGCGATGGTCCCTGTGCACAAATTGCCGCCCGTCGGGCGACTCCAAATCATTCTAGGCAATTCCCACCGCCGTGGCAAATTCTAGTGCGACGCGCCGCAAACCATGATGCTCTCGCCTTTTTCGCCCTCCGTTAGAAAATCGTGAGAAAGCAGCAAGCGTTATTTTTATCCTTCTCCAGTTGCTTTTGAACTATGGCGCAATTACAGTGGAAAGTTATGTTCTGAGTGACTCACCTGCCCTCTGAAAACAGGTAGCCCGCAATCCGCCGGAACCGGCTGGGAAAATGGAGGACCCTTAACTCACATGGCACATAATCTTGATCCATCAAACCAGGCGGACGTTCTTATTGTGGGGGGCGGAATCATCGGAAGCGCGATTGCGCTTCGTCTGGCAAAGTCCGGGACCCGTGCCGTGGTGATTGACCGCGGCCAGCCGTGCGGCGAGGCCAGCGGAGCGGCCGCTGGCATGATCGCTCCCCAGGGCGAAATGATCGAACCGGAATCCTTTTCAGAGTTCTGCACAGCCAGCCGCGATCTGTACCCGGAATTTGTGGCGGAAGTGGAAGGCCTGGCCGGTGAAAGCGTCCATTATCGAAACGACGGGACGCTGCTCGTGGCCATCAGCGAGGAGGAATGCGAAGAACTGGAACATGTTTACCGCCACCAGACGCAGCGCGGCCTGCCGCTTGAACGTTTGACGGATGACAACCTGGACAAGGTATCGCTGGGGCTCTCGCCCCGCGTGGAACTGGCTCTGTTTATTCCCGGCGACCATTGGGTTGATAACCAGAGGCTGACCCGCGGGTTGGTCAAAGCGGCGGAGCTTTCCGGCGCTACATTTGAATGGAACTGCGCGGTAACGGGTTTCGATGTTCAGGGTGATCGGATTCACGGTGTGCGCGTGCTGCCGCAGGGCGCCACCACGGAAAAGACGCTTTCGGCCGGGCGTGTTGTCCTGGCAGCCGGAAGCTGGTCCGGACAACTGGCGGAAACGCTCGGACTTTCTTTGCCCATCGTCCCCTGCCACGGCGAGATGATAGAATTCGAAACTCCTTCTGACCTGCCGTATGTGGTTCGCGCCGGGATCAACTACGTGGTCCCTCGTGGCGCTCAAACCGCCGTGGCCGGCACCACAGCCAGATGGGGCAGCTTTGAAAAAGCGGTTACTGCCGGCGGATTGCAGTCCATCATTCAGGGCATTACTCGAATTCTTCCCGTCGCAAGAGATTTCAAATTCCGGCGCGCTTGGGCAGGGCTGAGGCCCGACACTAAAGATCATCTTCCCATTCTCGGTTTTGGCAAGTTGCGGAATCTGGTCTTTGCAACGGGCCACTTCCGCAACGGGATCCTGCTGTCCCCGATCACGGCCAAAGTGATCGCAGAGCTTATTCTGACCGGCGCACCGTCTCACGCATTGGACCCGTACAGCCCCGGACGGTTTGACGCTGCCAGCAAATTTGCCCGGCCATAAGTGAGGCCCTTCGACTTTACCTTGCCACGTAAAATCGTTTAGGATGGCTGATCCGGCGGCGCCGCAGTAACCACATCCAATTGCTGTTGCGTTTTCCGCCCCAGGTTGAACTATGGCTGACATTCGCGTACGTTTCGCACCATCACCCACCGGCTACCTGCACGTCGGGGGCGCGCGCACTGCGCTTTACAACTGGCTGTTCGCCAGGCGCATGAACGGTGTCTTTATTCTGAGGATTGAGGACACTGACGCCGACCGCTCCCGGCCTGAACTGACGACGGCAATCCTCGAAAGCATGGAGTGGCTGGGGCTGAACTGGGACGAAGGGCCATTCTATCAATCCGACCGCCTGGACCACTATCGCAGCATGGCGGCGCAGCTTGAAAGCGCGGGGCAGGCATATCCTTGTTTCTGCACGCCGGAAGAACTGCAGGCCAAGCGATCTCTTGCAGAGGGCGGCCGCCCCTGGAAATACGACGGGAAGTGCCGGATGATTTCTGAACGGGAACGCCAAAAACGCCTGGCCGAGGGCGTCCCCCACGTGGTCCGCTTCCGCGTTCCCGAAACCGGCGCAACTGATTTTGAAGACCTGGTATTTGGGCGCGTCCAGGTCGAGAACGAGGAGATCGAGGACTTTGTGCTGCTGCGCTCCGACGGGCAACCCACCTATCACCTCAGCGTTGTGGCTGACGACATGGACATGCGGATCACCCACGTCGTGCGCGGGGCCGATCACCTTTCCAATACTCCCAAGCAGATCCTTGTTTATCGGGCCGCCGGGGCCGGCCTCCCTGTGTTTGCGCACCTGCCCTTGATTCTGGGCCCGGACAGGCAGCGGCTTTCCAAACGGCACGGGGCAACTTCCGTGGGCGCTTACCGCGACCAGGGAATTCTGCCGGAGGCGCTGGTTAATTTCCTTGCGCTTCTGGGGTGGACGCCACAGGGAGGTGAAGAAATC
>DASSJE010000008.1:0-8009 GCA_035691365.1 Terriglobia bacterium | reverse complement strand
CCTCTCGACAAGCAGTCGGCCATGACGCGCCTGCAAATTGAGGCAATGATGGAATTGACTTTTCACCTTTTGCCGGGGATGATTGAGCGGCGCAACGGAGGAATCATCAACGTTTCGTCCATGACAGGTTTTCAGCCGATTCCCTACGCGACGGCATACGCAGCCACGAAAGCCTTTATGAATAGCTTTTCGATGGCTCTCCGTGAAGAATTAAAACCTTATCAAGTTGCAGTTGTTACGCTGTGTCCCGGAGGTACTCGGACCCATTTTGTGAATATTGGCGCGAGCCAGGGCAAGCACAGGTTTCCTGGCGGGCCACAGCCTCCGGAGGAAGTAGTGGAAGATGCGCTGAAGCAGCTTCAGAGTGGCGGAGGACTGGTCGTCCCGCGCTTTGTGAACAAGGCCAGCATTTTTTCGCAGCGTTTCCTTCCGCGAGAGACGGTGGCAAAACTCCTGGCCAGAATGAGCAAGCCCTGACCGGGCTCGCGGCCTGTCACTGCCACGCGGCTCTCGATCTGAAATAATTCCGGTGCGAATGCGTTTGACCCGTATTTCTGATGCCCCGCGTGTGAGAGGATCATCCATCTGAGGTTTATCGACCATGACCGAAACGGTAAGCGATGTTTCCTGGCTGCACAGGTTCGGCAGCCTCGTGGCGGTCATGACGTTTCTCCTCTACATGACGGGAGTGCTCGCTTCCCGCACAACGGCCAACTTCCCTTCAACTCTCTGGACACAACCGCACCTCAAGTATGCGCATGCCTTTGCGGGCCTGGGAGCCGCCGTATGCGCCTTGACGATTGCCTTCGCTTTGTGGTTGTGGAAGAGCAATTACCAGCGCTACTTGAAGAACCTGGGGGCGATCACCGTTGGGGTTTTCTTTGCCATTGCCGTAGTCGTATTGAGTCCCCTGCATAATCTTTTTCCAGCAGCCGTGTCAGCCGGATACACCCTCGGCATTCAGATCTTTTTCTGTTTCACCGTATGCCTGGCTTTATTTACGCGGACCGATTGGCGTTGGGATGAACTTAAGATGCCTGACCTCGCATCCCCCTCGATGCGGCAAATCCTGGTTTTTACAACAGCGGCGGTTTTTGTAGAGCCATTCCTCGGGGAAGGGTTCCGAAAAAAGGAACTTGGTATAGCGCCGCACCTGGTGCTGGGAATTGCCGTCACAATCTGCTCCCTGTGGATTCTGGAAATGGCGCTCACCAAGTTTTCGCATCTGCGCGCGTTTAAGATTTCGGCGGTTTTCCTTGCACAAGTTGTAGTATTGCAACTTTTTCTCGGCATCATATCGCTCAGCATGGACCTCAACGCCCGTGCTGTCCCCGGTCCCCAGCCGGGGCTGGTAGTGATGGGTGTGACGCATGCGGCGGTTGGGATCCTCGTTCTGGCGACGAGCCTTTTTGTCACCTGCCAGGGGTTCAAATATTTTGGGCCTTCGGGAAATGGAACCTTCTCCGCAACGCTGGGCGACCACCGATAGCAATTGCGACCAGTAAATCTAACGGCGGGGCGGGCTCGATGGAACCGCCGATTGCCTGTCCTCCAACCTTGGCTCGCGTTCAACTGGGCAAGACATAACGCGGTGTATCATAAAAGCAGCGAATGCTCAGCGGGCAATAGGGGAGCGATTTGTTGAATTCGTCCCCGCCCGACAGGAAGAGAAGTTGCAGGCGAGAATATTATCTATCGATTTTGGACTCCGGCGAATGGGATTGGCGGTCTCCGATGCGCTGGGCATTACGGCGCAGGGTCTGCCCACGCTTCAACGGATGTCCATCCGCAAAGACATTGAAAGCATTCGAGCCATTGTTAATGAATATTCAGTAGAGAAAATCATTGTTGGCAATCCAATCGGCCACACCGGAAAGGCAACTTCGATGTCACGCCACGTTGAAGATTTTGCGAAGAAGTTGCGGGGTCGTGTGGACTGCCCCGTGGAACTGTGGGACGAGCGCTTGACCAGCGTAGAAGCGAATCGGATGCTTAAAACCGCAGGGCTTAGCATTAACAAACGCCAGCAAGCTGTCGACCGTGTTTCAGCGGTTTTGCTGCTCCAGAACTATCTTGACGACCACGCCAGGCAGTTAAGGGAATCCAAGATCGGTGGAGGAAGGCTTTGAAAAAGCGCATCCTTGCGGTGTTTGTTCTGGTGATCATCGCAGGGATCGCTGTCGCCGGCGTTGAAGTTCTGCGACCTTATCGCGGTTACTCCGGAACAGCTATCGTGGATATTCCACCCGGGACCCAGGCGCCGGAAGTTGCGGACCGGCTCGCGGCGAAGGGTGTTCTCGCGCATCGGTGGCCTTTCCTACTGATCTACGGCGCCGAAAGGTGGCGCCATCATTTGAAGGCCGGCGAATATCTCTTCGACCGCCCAATGAGGCCGTTGGACGTTTACAGGAAACTGGTCCGCGGGGAAGGCTATTTCCGCACTGTCGTCATTCCCGAGGGATCCAACCGCTTTGACATCTCGCGTATTCTGCACAACAGACTGGGTATTTCGCCTGAACTTTTTCTGAAAGTAACCCAGGACCCTGCTCCTATCCATGATCTCGATCCTGAGGCGCCCTCGCTCGAAGGGTACCTGTTCCCGGATACCTATCGGTTTGGATATCACCCCACGGCAGCGAACATTGCCATGAAGATGGTGGCACGCTTCCGTGAAGTCATGGACCAGGATTTTCGGAAAGACTTCCGCCAGCAGGGCGAGAGCCTCCACCGGGCCATGACGCTTGCATCGCTGGTTGAAATGGAGACGCCGGACCCTGATGAGCGCCCCATCATCGCACAGGTTTTCGAATTGCGTTTGCAGAAGGGCATGTTGCTCCAATGCGATCCCACCGTTGCCTATGCGGCAGAGATGGACCACCTGCCGCGGGCGCCGATTACCGAAAGCGACTTGAACCTCAAGTCTCCCTATAACACGTATGTACACAGTGGGCTTCCGCCCGGCCCTATTTGCAATCCGGGGAAAGCTTCCATTCTTGCGGCGCTTCATCCGTCTTCGACACACTTTCTCTACTTTGTCAGCAACACTCACGGCAGTCATAGGTTTGCCAGCACGCTTGCGGAACACCAGCGCAACGTTAAGCAATATCGAAAACAGGCAGCTGCCCTCCAGCAGCTTGCGCCGGACGAAGCGGGAACGTCGCAACACAAGCACAGAAAGTAAGCCGGGAACGGAGGCACCACCGAAAAAGCCCGCCACGGGCGATGCGGCAGAAGCTCATGGAATTCCAGCCCAAAATTCTGAATTCCGATTGCAAGTCCGGTCATCATACAGGCAAACGAAGTTTTTCTATTTAGTTTTTTGCCATGCGAAATTACAATCATTAATTACCCTTGCGGGTCATCCACCAGCGTCAGGTCATGCCCGGCGGACCGGAATCAGGAGAACACACTTGCAGGCTCGAGATCGATTGATAGTTGCGCTTGACTTCAATACCGCTGAGGCCGCCGCTCAGATGACGGACAAACTTCGTGGCCACGCTGGAATGTTCAAGGTTGGCATGGAAGCCTTCACGTCGGAGGGCCCCATGATGGCCCGCTATTTGGTCGATACAGGTGAAAAAGTTTTCCTCGACCTCAAGTTTCTGGATATTCCCAACACGGTACGCGGCGCCTGCCGGGCGGCGGCAAGGATGGGAGTTTCCATGCTGAATGTTCACGCGCTGGGCGGAAGAAAAATGCTGCGCGCGGCGGTTGAGGGCGCCATGGAAGAAACCTCCGGCAGCCGCCCACGCCCGCTGGTATTGGCCGTAACCATCCTGACCAGCCTCTCGGATGAGGACCTGGATGAACTGGGCATTTCCGGGCCACCCGAAAGCGCCGTCCTTCGCATGGCCCGCCTGGCGCAATCGGAAGGCCTGGACGGCGTGGTTGCATCCGCGAAAGAAGTTTCCGCGCTGCGCAGGGAGTGCGGCCCAGACTTTGTGATTGTGACTCCGGGCATTCGGCCCGCGGGCGCCGCAGTAAACGATCAGTCGCGGATCGCGACCCCGAAGTCCGCCCTCGACGCCGGCGCAGATTATCTGGTGATCGGACGACCCATCACGGCCGCGCCAGATCCTGAAGCCGCCGCAGAAACCATCCTGGAGGAAATGCGGGAATCTTCCGGACAGATTCCAACCTGAATCGATAGGACAAACCATGACAGAAACCGAAATTCTCAAGATTTTCCGCGAGCACTCTGCTCTGCTGGAAGGCCACTTTATTCTTTCCTCGGGCCTTCACAGTGACCGCTATATTCAGTGCGCGCTGGTGCTGCAGCACCCCCGGGTGGCAGAACGGTTGTGTATCGAACTCGGGCCTAAACTCAATGGACTTGGAGCAAAGACTGTGGTGGCCCCGGCATTGGGCGGAGTGATCGTCGCGCATGAAGTTGCAAGAGCCCTTGGCCTGAGAGCATTGTTTACCGAACGCAAGGACGGCGAGATGAACCTGCGCCGGGGTTTCCATCTCGAGCCGGGCGAACCGGCGCTGGTTGTTGAAGACGTCATCACAACCGGCAAGTCCACTCGTGAAACCGCCCATTGCGTTGAGGAGGCGGGCGGCAAGGTGGTGGGCATCGGCGCTCTGGTTGACCGCAGTGGCGGCAATGTTAACTTTGATGTCCCCAAGGCTGCCCTCGTCACACTCGATGTAAAAACCTGGGACCCGGATGATTGCCCTCTATGCAAGGAGGGCAAGCCTGCCGTGAAACCCGGCAGCCGCCCAGGCTCAACCAGGCCCGCCCGTTAACCCGGGCCTGCCGGCAAGACGCCGGCGCCTGGGAAAGCCGGTGGCACGGGCGGGATGGGCGGCGCAGAAATGCGGGCTTCGAGCAGCGAGTAGCGCGATCCCAGGAAGTGGATGACGTATGCCTGGAAGAACATCATGGCCGGGGCTGAAATCAGCGCGATGACATAAAAGATAAGTGCGAATGCCAGGGCCGCCAGGACCGCGCCGGCGGCGATGGCGGGGAAATTCAGCAGAAGCCCGGCCGATCTGGCGAACAAGTAGGCTCCGGCACCGGCAATCGAAATCGGGATCAGGAGCAACAGCACGGCAATCAGGGTCAGTATCCCGAAAAGAATCGTACAGCCCACCACCAGGACAATCTTCATCAAAATGTATCCCGCGTAGCCTTTCTTGTCAGCGCCCAGCAGGGCGATCACCCGCCGCCACCCGTCAATAACCCCCACGTTTTCCAGGGCCATCACGGGCACCACAAAATCCCGGGCGAACAATGCGATCAGTGCGGCCAGGATAATCAGGCATATCAGCAGCAGAAAAGCTGCCAGGCCTCCCAGCACAAGCAAGGCGAGATGCTGGCGAGGGTCCCTGAGCGCCCCCGTGGCCGCGACCGCCAGGGCGCACGCGCCTACTAATATCCCGAGCGCCGCGCCGATCCCGAGCCCCAGACAGATCCTCCACAGGAAGAATTTCGTTCCCTGTGAACGCCATTGCCGCCATTGCGCCTTGATAGCGCAGCGATCTGTCAGGACCGTGTCAAAAAGGATAAAACGAAAGACGCTCGAGGCATACACCCATAAGACGATGGCCACAATCAACAGCAGCGCAGCAACAATGATCCAGGGAAGGTAGCGCTTCAGATATTCCCAGTGCGGTTGCAGCGGGCCAGGAAAGGCGTAACCGGGGTTCCTTCTTGCGGACGGCAGCGTGAAGTGCATGCCGCCCCAACTGCTGCTGCTGTAAAATTCCCCCGTCGCCAGCGCCACCAGGCCCATGCGCGCCCAGAAGGCAAATCGAAACGGCTGGAAGAGCTGCTGCTTCGCTCGATCAAAGGCGGGCGAAATGGCGTCAATCGCGGAGAGCGATGCAGGCATGGTCAACCTTTGCGGGCGGGCTCACTGTGGCCGAGGTTCAGGCTTCCAACCTCGATGGCGGCGCCCGCCATTGGATCGGCTTGCAACACATCCCGGCTGTAGAATTCAGCCGGCAGCAGTACGTTAGGATGCGGAAGGCGGAAAGTCAAGTGACACCCTGCCTTTCCGCGCGCTTCCGCGCCGGAACACAATCCGCCCCTCGACCACAGTAGCCGTCACTGCGCCGCGGAATTTCCATCCGTCGAACGGCGAGTTGCGGCTTTTGGAGTATCCATCGGCGGCGTGATAAATCCATTCGACCTCAGGATCGAATACGGTCAGGTCCGCCGCGCCGCCCACGCGGATGCGGCCCAGAGACTTGTTGATGACGCGCGCCGGCTTCGAACTCATCAGGGCAATCAACTGCGCCATCGAAATTTTCCCCGGATGGACCAACTGCCGGAGACCCAGCGCCAGCGCCGTTTCCAGGCCGGTGATTCCGAACGGCGCCTCGGCCATGGGCCGCGATTTCAGCGCGGCGGCGTGCGGCGCATGGTCTGTGGCAATGGCGTCGACAACACCGTCATGAATGCCCTCGATCAGCGCCTCCACATCGGAGGCCTTGCGAAGCGGAGGATTCATCTTGGCGTGAGTCCCATAGCGCGCTACATCGCCATCGGTCAGCGTAAAGTGGTGAGGCGTGACCTCGCATGTGACATTCAGCCCGCGTTCCTTAGCCTCATGCACCATCCGTATGCCACCCGCTGTTGAAAGGTGCGCAACGTGAAGGTGTCCACCGGTGGCCCCGGCGATTTCAATATCCCGCGCAATACAGCCGTCTTCAGCGCTGTTCGGGATGCCGCGCAAACCGAGTGATTGGGAGTGTGCGCCTTCGTTCATCACTCCGCCGGCGCTCAGTTCCGGCACCTCGCAATGGTCGATGATGGGCACGCCCAGTTTTTTTCCCTTCTCAAGGGCCTCCTTCATCAAGACGCTGGTCTTGACGGGCTTGCCGTCGTCTGAAAAACCTACGGCGCCGGCGGCCATAAGATCCTCGAAGTCCGCCAGCGTTTCGCCCTGGCTTCCCAGCGTCACGGCCGCTATGGGAAAAACCCGCGCCAGCTTCAATTCTTCCGCTCGGCTGACCAGATGGCGCGTCAGCTCGGTGCTGTCATTTACAGGACGCGTGTTGGGCATGGGACACACGGAGGTAAAGCCGCCTGCCACCGCCGCCCGAAGGCCGGTCTCCAGCGTCTCGGAAATTTCGCCGCCCGGTTCACGCAGATGCACGTGGATGTCAACGAGGCCTGGGGCAACAATCTGGCCCTGGGCGTCGAAGGTGTCATCCGCGGGGACGGAAAGATGCGGACCCATTTCGCAAATTGTCCCGTCTTCAATCAGCAGGTCAAGCGCGACGTCCAGTTTATCCTCGGGCGAAATCACTCGCCCGTTTTGAATCAGCAGTCGGGCCACTTGCAACACCTCTAAGTGTTCAATTTCGGTCAAAGAAGCATACCATCAACAGGCAGCAGGTTTGGAGGGTGGCCCTGCCGAATGGACCCTGCCGGCGGAAATCAACATCGGCGATCTGAGATGCCCGGCGGCGCGGCGCCCGCACAAGGGGAGAAAAGCCGGGCCAACGGGAGGGCGGCCAATGGGCTGGAATTTCCAAATTGGCCATTTACGGGTTCTCGGGTTCGTTTTTTCACGTTCTGATTCTAAAGGACTTCCAGATCAATTTTTGGGTTCGTTTTTGGGTTCGTTTTTTCCACAGGTGCGATTCTAAAGGACTTCTTGAGTTCGTTTTTGGGTTCGTTTCGGCTAACATGTGTAGTCTTTCCCTTTGTTTTCAACAACCTCCCGGCTTCGTTTCTGAAAAAAATATTTTTTGTCCCATGCGTTTTAGCGACCAAATACGCCTTATTGTGTTTTCAGTCACTTGCAGGCATTAAATAGTCCATACAGACTGCCTATTGCTTTTGGGTTGCGCCCCGCCCGTCGCGACATCCTAGAGACTAGCATGGTAGCGTAGATTTGTCAAGCAAATTCGGCCGTGTGTCGCTGCAAAGTGAGAAGTTCCTATCTGAGCAAAGTAGAAAGATCCGGTGCAGGTGGTAGAAGCTTGGGGGATGAGAAAAGAGGAACTGAGGATGAGTCAGCGGGATCGGGACCGGTTGGTGGTGTTGGCAGGGA
>DASSJE010000007.1:0-8543 GCA_035691365.1 Terriglobia bacterium | reverse complement strand
AGGACGTTCTGGAACAGATTGTGGGAGAAATCCAGGATGAATATGACCGCGAGGAGTCGGCCATCAAGAAACTGGGTGAAGATGTGCTGGTGGTGGATGCCGCGCTTAATTTGCGCGAGCTTGCCGACGATTACGACATTGTACTGCCGCGCGGCGCGGGATATGAAACGCTGGCCGGCTTTGTGCTGGATTGTCTCGGTAAAATCCCCAAGGGCGGCGAGAGCTTTGCCTACGAGGGCCGCGTCTACACTGTGGTGGATATGGACGGGTTGCGGGTATCAAAGGTGAAGATTGAACGGCTGGGCAGCAAGGGCGACCGGCCCAAAGTGACGCCCGTGCGGTCAAAGGGCAGCGCGGGGTAGGTTCCCGGCGATTTCTCAGGCGCCTTCCGCGGAGGCAGCCCCCAACGCCACTTCCACTTCCGCTCCCCGGTTTACGTTCAGCGCCCTGGCAGCAGAGCCGCGGTTGGTGCAGATTTCAATAAAACCCGAGCTGCCGACCACGGCAAAAATCTCCGAGGGTCCGCCTGCCGCGAAGGAATCGCAGAGATGAGTAATTTCATGCCCGTTGATCCTGATGCAGAACGTCGGCGGGTCCTGGCCGAAAATCTGCGGAACATCGGCGGGGGCAATGTTGGTGATGACGTTTCCGAATTTGTCCACCTTGATAGCGATGCCTTTGATGAGCGCGTCACTCTCCCGCCGGGGACGGACGGACGTGAACCGGGCATAATCGGTGACGACGTTGCCGAATTTTTCCGCTTCCATTCCTCTGCTGAGCCAGGCAGCCACTGGCGAAAAAATGTCCCGGCCATGGAAAGTGTTGCTGACCGGCTTTCTGAAAAAATGCTCGGCGGTGACATGGCGGACCTCGACGCGTTCCTCGCGCTCATAAACCATGGAGAGCACGCCGTTGTCGGGGGCCACAAACCTGTAGTCCTTGGACTGCGCAATAATGGGCCGGCGCTCGGAGCCCACTCCCGGGTCAACCACCACCAGATGGATGGTCCCTGGAGGAAAGACGTGATAACTCTGCGACAGGCTGTAAGCACCGTCAAAGATGTCGTAGGAATTCACCTGGTGGTTGATGTCGACGATGGTGGCATCAGGGTTGATGCTGAGAATCACGCCTTTCATCACCCCGACAAAGTGGTCATCCTCGCCAAAATCCGTGGTGATTGAAATGATCGGTTTTGCCGCCAATTGGTCCTCGCGAGTGCAGGATACGGAACACCCAGGCTAAAGTGCAACGTAACGAAAAGACCTCTGGCTGTCAAGCGTTGCGTCCGGATCCGAAGAATGGCCTTATGTGAAGCTCTCCATCCATTGCCGGCGGTCCCATTCTGCGCAGCAGGCGGGCTGAGAGGTTTCCCCATGAGGAACAGGCTTTGCCGAGGCTGTCATTTCTGAAACATCTTTCGATATTCGGCCAGCGAAAGCGGCGGCTGGGAAGCCGTGCCCATGTTTTCTGCCAGGTGCTCGCGGCTGCTCATTCCCACCAGAGCGCATGTGATTCCGGGAGTGGAGCGGACAAACTGTATAGCGCGCTGGGCGTCGGTGGCGAGGCCGGGGATCCATTGCTGGAAGCCGGCGGGCAAGCCCCCGGCCAGGTGGCCCTGCAACAGACTGGCGCTGGAAAAGACCATCAGGCCGTGTTCGCGCGCAACCTGGAGCAGCGGGACGAGGCGTCCATTGCTGGTTTGCGTGCTGGTGGAAAGTGCCTCGGGCATCACGACGTTGAAGGGAAGCTGGATGGCCCTGAAATGATGCTTTTGTCCGCCCACCTCTCGCGCCAGGCCAAGGATCTCTTCCAGGGAGATGGCTTCCCGCGAATCGGGCTGAACACGGAAGCCGTTCCACGTGGCGGCGCCGTACATGCGGATGCTGCCGTTTGCAACGGCCTGTTCCAGCACGGCCATGGCCGGACGAAGGCGGCGCAGGAACTCAACGCGGGAAACTTCACCGAGCTGCGTTTCGGGATTGTGAAGGTAATAGATGTCAATAGTTCTGACGCCCAGGTTGCCGCGACTGACGTCAATCTGGTTGTCGAGATAGCGCGGCGCGAGGGTGTGGCAGCCGGCGACGATTTCCTCCGGTTTCACCAGCCCCCTTTTTACCAGCTTCTCTTGGAAATAAGCCGAAGGGTCAGCGGGCTCCTTGCCGTCATAGCTGAGAAAGCCCCCTTTGGTGGCCAGCAGGATTTCATCGCGCTGGGCCACGCCGGTGGCAATCATTTCCGCAATGGCCCTGCCGATGGCGCGCTCGCTGTGCATGTGGCGGTAATTGACTGCCGTGTCGAAAACGTTGACGCCGGCCCGGGCCGCCAGCACGGCGGTTTCAGCATACTGGGCATCGATTTCCTGCGTGGGATCGCCCAGGTAAGTACCCAGGCCGATAGAACTGGTCCAAAGCCCCTGCGACTGGCAGTAATGCCCGGGCAGTCGTTCGGCGTGGCGCTGGTGATAGCGCGCGGTCCCTTCCGATGTTGCGTATCCTTCAACCAGCATCAGCGGTGGTTCCGGGAAGCGAAAAACGCTTCTACACTATCCGGCTTTCTCCGGGAATGCCAGCCTGCCCGAAGGCGGATTACCTGGCTCGCAGCAGCAGCACCGGGACGCTGATCCGATGCTGCACCTTCGGCGCGGTGGTCCCTAAAAAAAGATCTTTAATAAACCGGTGCCCATGCGTGCTCATGGCAACCAGGTCACAGCCCTCCTGCCGGACCCACTTGACAATTTCGCTCGCGGGGTCGCCAAAGGCGAGCGCGGCTTCGGTTGGAATACCATCGGCCTCGAGCTCGCTTCGGATCATTTCCAGATACGCCCTGTCTTCCTCGACTTCAGGGCTAACGGCGTCGGGTCCGTACATGCGGGCTGCCCAGCCGTCAGCGACGTGGAGAAGAGCGACGCGGCTGTGCATGATTTTGGCCAGAGCTTTGACGTGTTCGATAATGGCCCGGTCCGTGGGTGTGGCGTCGAGCGTGACCAGAATCTTATCGTACATTGCATCCTCGCCGTGGGACTGGCATCAGACCGGCATCAATGGCCGGCAATGATGCGCCAGACGCTCCTGAGCGCCTCCGGCAAGCCATAGAGGTCCATGGCTGTAATCAGGAGAGCGCTGCCCCAACCTGCGATCATTAGAAACCATCCGTTCCGCCACTTGCCCATGCGCTGGCGGGAACTTGTGAAGTGTAGCAAAGGAAACATGGCGAAAGGAAGTTGCAAAGCGAGCACTACCTGGCTGAGCACCAGCAGGTCGGTGACGCTGCTGCCTCCCCGAATGCCGATGATGACGATCGCCGGGATGATGGCCATGGCGCGCGTGATGAGCCGGCGCAGCCATGGCTGGATGCGCCAATTCATAAAGCCTTCCATTACTACCTGTCCGGCCAGAGTGCCGGTGATGGTGCTGCTCTGTCCGCTGGCCAGCAGCGCCACGGCAAAAAGCGTGCTGGCAAGCGCGGTTCCCAGCAGCGGAGCAAGGGTGAGGTAGGCAACGCGGATCCAGTCGGTATCAACACTGAACGTGACGATCGGCTCGCCCGGCACCGCCACGCTGGTCTTGCCGTAAAAAACCAGAGCTGCCAGCACCAGAATAGCGGCGTTCAGGAAGAAGGCAATGGCCAGCGCCACCGAAGCGTCAATCGTATTGAATAAAATACCGCTGCGAATGGATTGGTTATCCTTCTGCAGTTTGCGGCTCTGCACCAAGGCCGAATGTAGATAAAGATTGTGGGGCATCACTGTGGCGCCAATGATGCCGATGGCCAGGATGAGCATGCCGCTGTGCGCAGGCCCCGGGGCCAGGAATGACCTCCCCATCTCGATAAAGCTGGGACGGGTCTGGGGAAGCACAAATATCTCGATGTAGTAGCACGCGGCCATCGTCGCCACTAGCAGCAGGATGACGGCCTCGATAGTCCGCATCCCAAAACGCTGCAAGGCGAGCAGGAGCATGACGTCGAACCCGGTGATGAGGACTGCCCAGAGCAATGGAATGCCGAAAAGGAGATTGATGGCGACCGCGCTGCCCAGGACCTCCGCCAGATCACAGGCGCCGATAGCCAGCTCACAAAAAAGCCAATTGGGAATGCGAGTCCAGCGCGGATACCACTCGCGACAGCATTGGGCCAGGTCCATGCCCGTGACCACTCCCAGGCGCGCTGCGATGACCTGCATGAAGATGGCCATCAGGCTGGCCAAAGCTACCACCCAGAGCAAACCGTACTTGAAATCGGCCCCGGCTGCGAGATCGGTCCCCCAGTTGCCGGGGTCCATATAACCCACGCTCACGAGAATTGCCGGCCCCACGAATGCCCACCAGTGCCGCCAGAATCCAGCCTCGTGCGAGGGTACTTCAACCGTGCCGTGCAGGCCTTCGAGCGAGAGGCTCCGGCTTATCCTGGGCGCCGCGGACGTGGTTGTGCCCTGGTCCGCGTGAGCGGAAGGGCCTTCAGCGGTTCCAGGTTTATCCTGCGGGTTGCCCATTTTAGTGCAGATCCAAGATGGATGTTTACTATGGATTCTCAATAAGAATAAACTATAGTTAATAGGATGGGGCTTGCGGTGTCAACCCGGAAATCTGAAATGCTCTCGAGAAGCCGGGCTAAGATGGGTTCTGCTCGTTATTTTGGCTGGGAACGCGTCAAATTCTCGGGGGCACAGGCAAGCCGTTAAGACAAGTTGCCATGAAGCTGACCATCTCAAAAGAAGATTACCTTAAGGCCATTGCCGAAGCGGAGGCGGAGGAGGGCGCTGCGATTGCCGCCACCATCGCGCGCTGGCTGGACGTTACTCCTCCGGCCGTTGCACTGGCGTTGCGGCGCTTGAGGCGGGACCACCTGGCGCACGTCGACCGAAAGGGCCGCATCAGGCTGACGGCCGAGGGCCAGAAGATTTCCGATCGCTTGCGGTTTCGCCACCACCTGGTGGAACGCTTCCTCCACGAAATGCTGGGAATGGATTGGTACAAAGTCCATGACGAGGCGGAGCGTCTGGAGCACTCCGTTTCCGAAGACCTGGAAAAGAAACTGATTAAAAAGTTGGGGCGGGACGGCGCTTGTCCGCACGGGAACCAGATCAACAAGAGCGCGCGCGAGCGGCGCAGGCTGGGGCTGCGGCAACTGTGGGAAGCGGAGCCCGGATCATCGGTCCGCGTAGACAGCGTTCACGAGCGTGACCGCGAGTTGCTGGAATTCTTCGACCAACTGGGAATCCGGCCAGGCGTCCAGCTCCGCGTCGTTCAGCGAAATTATGACGGCACCCTGAGGCTGCGCTTGGATAGAAAGATTGTCAGCCTGGGCGAATCCGCGGCAAAGAAGCTTTGGGTTTCCGCGGCAGGCGACAGGACTGCATGATTTGCCTGCCGATTTAAGTGCTAGCTTACCGTTCGTCTTCCTGCCCTTCTTCAAGGCGGTTTTCCAGAATCAGTCCGGGACCAAAGTTCAGCAATTTGAGGCGCGCGATGTCCGCCTCCGCAATCGCCCGGCGGGGAACAAGCCCCACAATCTCACTGCTCTCGACGGTGACGCCTGCGCGGGCGGCCTCGGCTGCCACGGCATCGAAGACCGTGGTGATAGAGGTGGTGAGAAAATCCGTCAGGTTAATGGAAACCTGCACAACGCCAGCCGACTCCACCGCTATGCCGATGGCCTTTACAGCCGGAAGTCCTCCGTTTGAGGCGCGAATTTTCCCGGCGATGGATTTGGCCAGGCCAGGATCGCTGGTGTTCAGATTAATGTTGTAGGCGATCAGGAAATTCCGGGCGCCGATGGCGGTGGCTCCGGCTGTGGGATGCAGATCGTCCTCACCGAAGTCAGGCCGGCGGTCGGGATTTCGCCGGACGTCTTCGCGCAACTGTTCAAACTGTCCTCGCCGCACGTATTCCAGATGTTTTCTGCGCGGATCGCGGGCCGCTTCTTCATACAGGTAAGTCGGAATATGGAACCGTCGCCAGGTGTCCCGCGCCACCCATTGCGCGATCTGCACGCAGTCACGGAGTTCGACGCCCGTGATTGGCACAAAGGGGACAACGTCCGTGGCGCCCATGCGGGGATGCACGCCGCGATGATCGTTGAGGTCGATGAGTTCGGCGGCGCGCCCGATAGCCCGCAAGGCCGCTTCGCCCACGCTTTCGCGGCTGCCCACAAACGTTATGACGCTCCGATTGTGGTCCGCATCCATCTGGGCATCTAGCACGCGGACATCCGGGCCAGCAACAAGAGCACCTATGATCGAATCGATCTTCTGCCTGTCTTTGCCCTCGCTGAAATTAGGAACGCACTCCACAATGGTTTGCACACTGAGAATTTAGCACGGAACTCCCTCCCGGCGCATGAGCCAATCGGCACATTTTAAATGTTTTATCATTAAGTCCGCGCCCGGCACTGGATGTGGATGCTGGCTGCCGGTCTGCCTCCCGAATGGCATAGGAGGCCGGCGCGTATATTGCTATAATTTTCTTAGAAGCCCAGCCGGAGGTGATACTCGATGCCAATTTACGAATATGTGTGCAAAGAGTGCAACAAGAAGTTCACCTGCGTTCTGACCATCACTGAATACGAAAAAATTGTGCCGGCCTGCCCCAAGTGCAAAAGCCGCAAGGTTGAGCAGTTGCCCGCCGCCTTCTTTGCGGTGAGTTCCCGGAAAAGCTGAAGGTTTTCGTGAAGCTCACGACGCAGGGGGGAGCCTGAAAATCGAGAAGCGCGCTGCAGGCCAGATTATTCGACGGCGGTTGCAGCCAGCCGAAGAATTTTGAGAGCGTAGTCGCCACCCAGCGCTCGATGGATCTTCTTTGCGGTCTGCGGTGAGCCGTCGGCAGCCAGCGCCACGGTAACCTGGCTGAATGACGCACAGACTTCGGATGATAACCAACTGGCGCCTGGTTCCGCGCTCAACAGCCTATTCAGAGCAGGCAGGGGGGCTGTGGCGTTGCTTTTTTTCATTTGATTTCCAGGCCCAGCGAGGTGTGGAGTGTTCATACTTTCGCTCGCTTGGTCAACGGCGATCACGAGAGGCGCTTTGAAGGCTCCCTGCGCGACAAGGCTGTTCACACGCTCAGCCAGCAGGATGCGCGTTCTCTGGTCCATCCACAAGACGCGCGCCGGCAATCCCTGAAATCGCACAAACTTTCGCGCCAGCGGAACCCATCGGGCCAGCAGTGCGTCATCCGGAAAAAGCTCGATCGCCAGGGTGTCGAGGGTTTTGATGTCGCCCGCATCGCCGGAAAGCGCCACCCATCGTACAGGAGCGAGCCCCGCCGCCAGCAGCGGGCGAAGATAGGCTTCAATAAAATCTGGAAAGGCTGATGCGGCGCCCGAAGCTCCGCACTCCGCCGCGGCGGCGCAAAGGTCGTTTCCAAATTCGAAAACGATGGAGCCCATCTTTTCGAGCGCCAGCATTCCGCTGAAATGCCGGGCAATTGAATCGCGGCAACGGGACAAATATTCTTGGGGATTTTCTTTGCGCAACACGCCCGCGTCCTGCGCGTTCAGGCCGGAAGGGAAGTAACCGTGCAGGAGATCGTGGGCGCTGGTCTGGTCGGTCAGGACGTCGGGCAGAACTCCCCGGGTGGCGAGGTCCGGAATGATTTCGGCGCAGTTTCCCACCAGCCCCACGGAGATGCCCTGCTTCTGCCGAACGGCGTTTTTCAGAATGCGCAACGCCTCGTCCAGCGTGTTGACGCAGTAATCGCAGTAGCCTGCGCGAATGCGCCGCCGGATTCGCTCGCCGTCCACTTCGATGCCCAGAAATGCGGCGTGGTGCATCCCGGCGGCGAGCGCCAAGGCGCCTCCCGCTGCTCCCATTCCACCGGATACGATCAGCTTGCCAGCGAGATTGCCGCCAAAATACTTGCGCGCTATGGCGTCGAAAACCAGGAAGGCGGTTGGCAAGGCTTCCTGCGCGCCCACCCAGGTCCAGCTTGCGGCGGATGCCTGTGACGGCAATGTGATCCCACTTTCTTCAGGGCCGGCGGAAATTGCATGGCGAGGGGCGGGGCCCGGATTTACGATCAGCACGCGCGGAGCTTCCGGATGTGTCTTGATGACGCCAGCCGATTTTCCGGATTGGACCAGAAGCGTTTCATCATCTTTGAGAGACCGGAGAGAATTGACGATGGCTGCGTAGCTCTCCCAGTCGCGAAGGACCTTTCGCGTTGCACTGCAGGCGATCAGGTCGCCGGGCTGTTCGGCCACGTTGGGGTCGAGCGAATTCATCAGCATGCGCAAAGCAGCTTCCTGCGACCAGCCGTGGCATTGGAGGTCCGCACCGCGAGGCGCGCGCACGTGCTCGCTGATTCTCGACGGCGCTCCGGCGGTTTTTCTTCGGCCTGTTTGTGATTGCCCCATTTGAACGCTTCCCCTGCTGAATCTTAGTCGATAACGCTGGGGAGTGAAAGTCCGGCTGATTCTCGCCGAAAGCCTGCGCCTTTGTCTGTGCGCGCGGGTGCGCAACGCTCAGCGGCTGATCTTGAGACCGCCGCATGGATGCTGCCAACTCTGTGCTAGAATTCTTTTCGGCCCGCCGTTTGCTGCAATTCAGG
>DASSJE010000006.1:0-2847 GCA_035691365.1 Terriglobia bacterium | reverse complement strand
TGCGCCGTCAGGTTGTCCTCCGCCGTTTCCAGGTAGATGAGCTGCAAACCTGCTTTGCGGGACCAGTCTTCCGCTGCCTTCATCAACACGGTGCCGGTACCCTTCCGCCGCGAGTCTTCCAGAACGTCGATCGTGATTATGTGCCCAACCCGGGCAGGTTCGCGGCTGGCAACCACAAACCCTACAATCGCCCCCTCGTCCTCCGCTACCCACGTCCTGGCAGAACGGTGGGCGATGAATGCGGCCAGTTCCTCCCGAGAATAGGAAACACCGGGCGGAAAACATTTCCGGTCAATTTCGGAAAGGGTCGGCAAGTCGGACGGCTGAAAGTCGCGAATAAGCATGAAGAATCCGATGGGCCCCGGCAGGGGAAGCCCCGCAGGCGCCCGTGCCTGGCAAGCGAGGATCGCGCCGCGCGCAACCGGCAGGTCGCGCGAGTTGCATGGTTCCACGGAGGCGCCCAACCCGTAAAAGCGGCCTGTTAGCTGACTATGGCCAGCAGGCGGTCAATGTCCCTTTCGGTGTTGTAGAGAAAAGGTGAAACGCGAATCCGGTGGTGACGCAGGCTGAGCTCGACGTGATGGGCCTTCAGCTTCTCATATAATTTGTCTGTCTCTTCGTGCGTCGCGCACCGGAAACACAGAAGTGGTGAAGGAAGCTGCGGGCGATCGTCATTAGCCAGAACGTACCCGTGCTTCTGCAGCCTCTCCGCGGCATGATCCAGAAGGCTCGTGCAATGCCTCGTGACTGCGGCCGCGCCCACTGCGCGGACAAACTCAAGTGAAGCCTCCATTGCCGAAAGATTCAGGAAATTGGCGGTCTCGGGGACATCAAAAATTCTGGCCGCATCCGCCAGCGTAAAGCTATCTACCGGCAGAGAGTCAAAATCTTCCGCACCGTCCACAGACATCCAGTTGACCACCTTCAATTCCAGGCCCTTCAGCACTTCTTCCCGGACATACACAAAACCAGTGCCATAAGGCCCCAGCAGCCACTTGTACGCCGCCACCGCAAGAACATCTACCGGAAGCTCATGAACGTTCAGCTCCAGCGCCCCGACACCCTGCGTGCCATCCACGACAAACAACGCTCCGCGATCGTGGGCCAGTTTGCCCATCGCGCCCAGGTCGATCCGCCTTCCAGTGGAATAATTCACCCAATCAAGCGCCAGGATTTTCGTCCTGGAGGTAAAGGCGCCTGCCACATCCTCCACACGAAGGGGACCATCTCCATTCTTCAGTAGGCGCACCTGCACGCCTTTCCGGCGCATGTGCAGCCAGGTAAAAAGATTGGCAGGAAAATTGTCCGCGGCGACCAGTATCTCGTCCCCAGGGTTGAGTTCCAATCCCGAGGCTATTATTCCGACGCCTTGGGTCGCCCCGCTGGTGAGGGCAATCTCCTTTTCATCGCTGCCAATAATAGCCGCGAGGTGGGCGCGAACACGTTCTGGAAGCCCGAAATATTCGGCCGTCTGCATTCGTTCCGGATGACATTTCAGATCAATCGCTTCGTGGCTGCGCGCCACGGCGGTGAGCGGAAACACACCCTGGTAGGCACAGTTAAGATAGACGGTCTGGCCAAAATCAGCAAAATGACTTCTGTAATCAGGCATAGGATAAAGGTTCCACTTTTCGGGAGATCAATCGTGACGTCGCGCACCCTATCACGGCGGGCCGGAACAGGGCTCAGCGCCTGGCGGCTGTGTGCATGCTTTCGTTCAGGTGCTCCAGAATATCAGATGCAGCCTGGCCAACCGCTTTCTGCGGCGCCGCAGGATCAAGAGGAACGCGAACAACGTCCTGCCATATGGATTTCCCCGTTACGCGATCGCTGATATAAACCTCGGCATGCAGACGCTTCAGGCGGCGCAGGTCAAAACAGGTCCCGCGAACAATTGCGTCGGCGTCATCCTCTTTGTCCACCACCTTCAGCCACGAAACGTGGGCCAGATCGTCTGCAAGCTGTCCATTCAGATTGTGATCAATCCTCTCAATGTACACTGTTCGCATTTTTACAAGCCTGCCAGGGTTTGCTGTACGCGTGTTGCCCGGGCCTTCCAGGGATGGGCGGGAGGGACCGAGCGTTGGCGCCTGCTGCTGCGCGCAAAGCGCCGGCATTGACATCAGACATATGGCCAGACCCCACATGAGATGCCTCATCACAAGCCTCCATTTACAGAGTTCACCCCTAGTTTACCAGAAAGGCATGCACAGAGTTTTGAATGGGTCAGGAAATGTGGAGGGCGAAAAACATGGCCCCAGACCGTCATACTTTGTGAAGGTGCATTCGCGGGCTTTGGTCCTGTTGGCGGCCGGGATTATTCCGATTCAAGCTGCTTCATCCCCAAGTTTAACAGCTTCTCACGGTCTTTCACGGATTGCCGTTCTTCCTTTTGTTCCTGGCGGAGCTTCTTCCGTTCCTGATCCAATTGGTGCCTGAGCTGCGTGCGGACCGCCTTCGGCAGTCTGGAATCTCTCAACGATTCCCGCGCATATCTCTGCTTCAACTTTAAAGCCAGCAGTTGGCGCTTCTGGCTTGTCTTCAACATTGCCGAATCGGGGGCCCAGCGCTGCCGGGCGAACAAAGGCTCCGAGGCCAACCCCGCAATCAGCAGCAGTAAACCTATTCTCCGCAGCATGACTCCTCACAGGCAGAAAGGTATCCGGGGGTCAGCTCCCGCACATAACCATATTTGCTTCTATCGGCTTCACAGCCTATGAGGATGAGTCTTCCGCCGCGGGGTGAGGTGTATGGTCAGGGGCCGAGCCAGGCGGACCCTGCAAAGGTGGGCAATCAGCCTGGCGTTGCTTCCGGCGACTTTCAGCTCAGCTCATAAAACCGCGGAAG
>DASSJE010000005.1:0-3117 GCA_035691365.1 Terriglobia bacterium | reverse complement strand
CGGCTTGAGCGAGGGAGCCTTGTTCAGAGGCACGAGCGTCCGGCCATACGAAGGTGGAAGCCGGTTTCTCCTTTCCGGGCCGGAGGTGGAGGGCGAGTTTACCGTTCCATTGCCCGGCGCTCACAACGTTGAGAACGCCCTTGCTGCTTTGGCCACTGCGATCGTTTGCGGGGCGGACCCGGAACGCCTCGTGCCGGCGCTCGCGGCCTTTAGAAATTTGGCGCAACGCACTGAAATTCTTACACTGCCCGGCGGGATTACCGTCCTGAATGACTGCTATAACTCGAACCCCAGGGCGATGGAACGCATGATCGAAACACTCGCCGCGTGGGCAGAAGCAAAACGGCGGATTGTGGTGGCGGGCGAAATGCTCGAGCTGGGCGCAACCTCGCCTGATTTTCACCGCCAGATCGGCCGGAAGATCGTGGAATGCCGTATTGACGGGCTTGTCGCGGTGCAGGGAGACGCCCGTTTTATCCGTGAAGGCGCGCTCGAAGCGGGGATGGAACCCTCCAAAGCGGTGTTCTTTCCCAACGCTCCGGAGGCAGCCCGGTACTGCGGCAGCCTCCTCGAACCGGGCGATGTGGTGCTGGTGAAGGGCTCGCGCGGAGTCAACCTGGAAAGGGTTACGGAATTGCTGGCAATGTCGATTACGCATCCATCCGGTGCAAGCCACAAGGTTCCTGAGAGGATGGTTTAACAAGCATTCATGTTTTACTACCTTTACCAGCAATTTCATGCTCAGTTTCACCTTTTCAACCTTTTTCGGTACGTCACTTTCCGGACGGCTTATGCGAGCCTGACGGCGCTGTTCCTTTCCATGTTTCTGGGGCCCTACCTCATCCGGAAGCTTAAACAATTCCAGATCGGGCAATACATTCGGGAGGACGGGCCGAAGGCGCACCAGGCCAAGGCTGGAACGCCCACCATGGGCGGAGTTCTGATCAACCTGTGCATTATTATTCCCACGCTGCTCTGGGCTGACCTCAGCAATCCGTTTATCTGGCTGGCCCTGGGAGTCACCGCCGCTTTTGCGGGCATCGGTTTTTGGGATGACTATCAGAAGGTGCGAAAACGCAACAACCTGGGGCTGACGGCAAGGACGAAATTCATGCTGCAGATTCTGGTCAGCTTCGTTTTCGCCATGATCCTGGTGGCCATGACAGCCTGGGGCCTTTATTCCACCGCCATCGTGTTTCCATTCTTCAAGCGCATACATCCCAGCTTTACGATTCCAGCGCTGCTCCACAATTCGTGGAGCTACCCTCTCGCGTTTCTGCCCTTTCTCGCTTTTGCGGTGCTCATCCTGGTGGGGTCGTCCAACGCCGTCAACCTGACGGACGGGCTGGACGGGCTGGCCATCGGCTGCATCGTTGTGGCGGCATCGGCGCTCACGGTGCTGACGTATGTCTCGGGGCATGCCGTCTGGTCAGCCTACCTGGACATCGAGCACCTGCCGCAGACCGCGGAACTCACCATCTTCTGCGGAGCGATGGTGGGCTCCAGCCTGGGGTTTCTCTGGTACAACGCGTACCCGGCCGAGATCTTCATGGGCGATGTGGGCTCGCTGTCGCTGGGAGGCGCGGTGGCCGCCGTGGCCGTGATCATCAAGCAGGAACTCCTGCTGCCGTTTATCGGCGGCATTTTTGTGATCGAGGCGCTTTCGGTCATCCTCCAGGTGGGCTCGTACAAGCTTCGCAAAAAGCGCATCTTCCGCATGGCGCCGCTGCACCATCATTTTGAGCTGCAGGGTTGGAAGGAGTCGAAAATTATCGCCCGCTTCTGGATTGCGGCGCTGATTTGCGCCTTGTTCGCTCTGACCACCCTGAAGCTCCGTTAGACCGCAATGAAGACTTGACGAAAGGGATTTATGCGCATAAAATGCACATAAATTAACGATGGGAAGACCCAAATCCTTTCGCAACCCGACACGAGTTAACCTGACGCTGGACCGCAAAACCCTGCAAACGGCGCGGCGGCTGGCGCGGCAAACGCGCAGGTCCCTTTCAGTGGTGGTTTCGGAGATTCTGGAAGCCCACTTCCGCCCCAACGGCCACGGGCGGCCGGAGAGGCAGCCCTGATGGAGATTCGTGGAAAGAACGTGCTGGTGGTGGGGTTGGCCCGCAGCGGCGTGGCGGCCGCACGCTGGCTGAGCGACCACGGCGCGGTGGTCACCGCGACGGACGCGCGCGGCCCTGAGGCTTTTCCCAAAGAAGTCCCGGAACTGCTCAGCCGGAAGGTGGGGCTCGAGCTCGGTTTGCACAGGGAATCGACCTTCCTGCGCCAGGACTTTATTGTCATCAGCCCGGGAGTTCCTGCGGACCTGCCCGTATTGAATCTGGCCAGGGAGAAGGGAATACCGGTCGTGCCGGAGATTGAAGTCGCCAGTTGGTTCCTGGGCGGGCAACTGGCGGGAATTACCGGGACCAATGGCAAGACGACCACCACCACGCTGCTGGGCAGGATGATGGAGGCGTCCGGCTTTTCCACTTTTGTGGGCGGCAACATTGGAGTGCCGCTGCTTTCCGCCGTCGATCTCGAACCTCCCGCATCCGTCATTGTTGCGGAATTGAGCAGTTTTCAACTTGAGACCATCCAGTCCTTCCGTCCGCACGTGGCCGCCCTGCTGAACCTGAGCCCCAACCATCTGGACCGCCATCCGAGCTTTGAAGCTTACGTCGCAGCGAAGGCCAGGATCTTCGCCAACCAGACGAAGGACGATTACGCCGTCCTCAACGCGGACGATGAGAATGTGATGAAACTTGTCCCGACGATTCGAAGCCGCAAGGTTTTTTTCAGCCGGCGAAAAGACATTGCAAACGGCGTTCTCGTGTCGGGCGGGACGGTCCTGTACCGCGTTCAGAACCTGGAAGCCGCTTTGATGCGGACCAGCGACGTCCGGCTGCTGGGCGAATTTAATCTGGAAAACGTGCTCGCCGCCGCCGCCGCTGCCTGCGTTCTGGGCGCTGACTTCGGTTCCATGCGCAGGGCCGTCCGGGAGTTCAGCGGGGTGGAGCACCGGCTGGAGTTCGTGCGCGAAATTCGCGGAGTGTATTACTACAACGACTCGAAGGCGACCAGCGTTGACGCGGCCTCCAAAGCACTTTCCACATTCGA
>DASSJE010000004.1:0-13841 GCA_035691365.1 Terriglobia bacterium | reverse complement strand
TTTCTTCAGGAACGGTGCGGGGGAGCCGCTGGTCACCCGTCCGGCCTTTTCCTCGCCGATCCACACCGCGTAGCCGTCCCGTGCAATTCCAGGCTCGGCCATCTCAAAACCCACCAGCTTTTTGCGGACGCCCTGCTGGCGCTGTTTCAACAATGGGCCCCTGCCCAGGAATTCTCCCTTGTCCAGCTTGCAGATCCAGCCAAGATTGGCTTCCAGCAAGGTGGTATCCTCATCCAGTTCGTGCCCGTAAAGCGCGTAGGCGGACTCGAGTCGCAGGGTGTTGCGAGCGCCCAGGCCGGCGGGCTGCAAACCTGCGTCCTGGCCCGCGTCCAGCAGGGAGTTCCACACGTGCTCGGAATGTTCGGGCGAAAAGTAAAACTCAAATCCGTCTTCGCCGGTGTAGCCGGTCCTGGCCAGAATGCCCTCCACGCCGCAGCATCGCGTGGGAGTAAACCAGTAGGTGCGGATGGCAGCGAGATCAGCGCCGGTCACCTTGCCCATAATCGCCGCGGCCCTCGGACCCTGAAGCGCCAGTTGCGAATACTGCGAGGAGACGTTTTCAACCTCGGCGCCCAGGGTATTGTGCTCCACAAGCCAGTCAAAATCCTTGTCGGTGTTGGCGGCGTTCACACAGATAAAGTAATCGGCTTCTCCCATCCGATGGATGACGCAATCGTCCACGGCGCTGCCCTGGGGATACATCAGGGCGCTGTACTGCGCCTGGTGGTCGCTCAGGCGCGAAACGTCATTGCAGGTGATGGATTGGAGAAAAGGGAGCGCTTTGGGGCCGCGCACGGCGATCTCGCCCATGTGGCTCACGTCAAACAACCCGGCGCGCTGCCGCACGGCCAGATGTTCCTGGGTGATGCCCGCGTACTCGACAGGCATGTCCCACCCGCCGAATTCCGTCATCCGCGCGCCCGCCGCCTTGTGGACAGCATAGAGTGCCGTCCGTTTTGGCCCGGATTCCGCCGGCGTGGCCAAATCACTTCCTCCCTGGTCAAGTCTGCTGATGGTGCCGAAAGATGGAAGTTAACACGCATAACGGAAAGGGGTCAAGGATGTGCGTCACACTTGCCGATGGTATGAAGTATGAAGCCTGAAGGATGAAGGATGAAAAGTTGGCCCAGCAGCGCCTGTTTCATACCTCTTAACTTTACACTTCAGCCTTCTTGCGTCCTTCAGACTTGCTCCCCGCCCCGCGCCGAAAGGAGAACCGGACCATGCCTCGGAAGATCTTTCACTGCTGTGCCTGCGGCGAGCCGGAAAACCGCTGCTATTGCGACAAATACTGCGCGCTTTGCCACTCTGATTATGATGTCCGGCTCACCGAAGACGGCCAATACTACTGCATCGACTGCCGCGAAGCCTGTGACTACCGAACCCAGGACAATGTTTAGCCGCTCGCCCCCGGATGCATCCGCCGCTTTTTTTGCTGCTGGTTTGGCCCGTGTGATATCGTTACAGGTTGGATTTTAAGGGGTTGCTGAAAACCTGTAGCGATGGCTTCATGCCGCCACGGGCGCATTGATAAAATTTCACTTTTGGCGAGTTAAACTCGCCGCTGCAAGTCCCGGCGCGAGATTTTCAACAACCTGCTGAAGCTGAGGGCGGGCGGTGATTCGCAAGCCCGCCAAACCTGTTCAGTCCCAGCCTATGGCCAGGAAAACTACAACAGAGGAAGAGAAACCGGCAAAGGAATCTGCCGGCCGGGCAAAGCCCCAGCCATCATCCGGTAGCCTGTTTGGCCTGTGCCTCGCGGCATGGCTCGTTCCCGGGCTTGGACATTTCATGCTCGGCCGCCGAGGGCGCGCCGTGGTGCTGTTCCTGGCTATCGTGAGCATGTTCGTCTTCGGGCTGGCGATGCAGGGGCAGTTTTTTGGCACGGGTTCGGCATCCTACCTGCACACGCTGGGCTATCTTGCCGAGCTCGCCATCGGAGCGCCCATGCCGGCGGCCAGCTTCTTCGGTTACGCCGGCGGCGAAATTTTTGCCGCCTGCTCCGACTATGGCACAGCGTATCTGGTCTCGGCAGGCATGCTGAACGTTCTGGCCATCCTGGACGCATACGACATTGCGCTGGGAAGGAAAGCTTAGAAGGTTTTCGCCGAAGGTAAAAGCAAATGGTCCTCTCGCATTTTGAAGCACTGGCCCTGTTTTCTTTCCTTGTCTCCGTGGTGTTTGGCGTACTCAGCAAAGGGACGCTGCGGGAGCAGGTGATTTACGGCGCCAAAGTCTTCATCGCCTTTGTTGGAATCGCAGTGCTGATCGGCTGGATCATGCTTCCCTTCGCCTGAGCGCGGTTTCCCATCCTTTCGATCTCCGGCCCTGAATCTCTGCCAGCAGCCGCTCATCTTCTGGAAACGAGATCGCCGAAAGCGGGCAGCAGCTTGTACTTGTTCTGCCAGGTGGTGTACATGATTCCGATGGCGCCGGGCGTGCGGTCGAGCGATGCCAGCCAGCCTTTCGGATTGTCCAGGTTGTCGGCGTCGTAATAGGCGCCGGCCAGCGTGTGATAGCCGAGTTTGGAAAAGAACGGCAGGCTCAGGTCACGCTTTTCGTAATACCAGCAGGCGATCATCAGCTTCTTCGGCAAATACTTCCACGTGCTGTCAAAACTTCCATCGATCAGGTAGTACTGCTTGCGGGCGTTGTGGTTGGGGTCAAACATGTCTGACCAGATAAAGATCTCGGCGGCGGGGTTCACGGCGCGAATCAGTTCCGCCTGTCGCTTGACGCAATCTCCCAGGATTTCCTGCATGGACAGGTGGCGGTCTTTGCAGGCGTTGCAGAAGCCGCCGATGCGGATCTCATCCATGCTGAGGAAGTATTTTTTCGGCGCCAGATATTTCTCGATCAGCGGCACCTGCTTTTTCCAGATTTCGTAAACCTCGGGCTCCGACATATCGATCGGGACCTGCTCGCGGTAGATCATCAGGTTGTGGAAATAATCCACGCGCAGGCGGTCGCCGGGGCGGATGCGGCTGCCCGCCGGCAGATCGATGGCCGGACCGTCGTGGTCAAATCGAAAGTTGAGCTGAGGGTCGGCGATGGCGGCGTAATCGCGTCCTTCCTGATACACCTCGCCCGTCTTCTCATTTCGAACCGACACCGGCGTGCCCGGCCGGCGCAGGACATTCGTAAGGCCCACTTCTTCGAGTTCCACATCATCCACCCAGACGTTGCGAGCTTTGCCGTCGGCAATGCCCACGCGAAAACTCACCTGGTTCGCGTACCAACTGTTGAAAGCCCAGTCCATCCTGTTCCAGCCGCTGGTGGCCTGCATGGGAAGTTCCACGTAGGCCAGCTCGCGGCCGTCCGGCGCCGTGGCCCAGAAATGGAACCGCGTTTCAGGCGATACATCCTCCGTCTTCACCCAGCACCGCAGGCGATAGCAACGATAAGGCGTGGTGCGAATGTCCTGCGCCAGCCAGGCCCCTCTTGAGCGGCGGTCAAAATTCGAGAAACGGACGGAGGCTTTCCCGGAGTGGAACACGGCGGTATCGATGGAAACGTTTTGCCCGTGGACGGAAAACTCCGCCGGCTGATTCCCTTGCCGGGCCTCGAATCCGCCATTCAAAAGCTTTGCGGGCGAATCAGGGACGAAATGCGCCTGGTGTTCCGCGGCAACAAACAGCGCGCCGCGCACGGGAAGCCCGGCGGCCAGGTTTTTATTGTGGGCGGTAATTCCGCTGCCGTATCCCACGCTGAATCCCAGCGGGATGATTTCCACTTTCAGGCTGTCGCACGTTTTCTTCAGGCTGGTGAGCCGCGCAAGAAATTCCTGAGGCTTCAGATCCAATTCGTCGAAGCCTGCCGAGAGCAGCATGCCGTTCAAACCGTGGCGGGCGGCAGTTTGCGCAATGCCCTCGATGAGTTTCAGCTCTTCGTCATTCTCGA
Source organism: Terriglobia bacterium (assembly GCA_035691365.1). Lineage (GTDB taxonomy): Bacteria > Acidobacteriota > Terriglobia > UBA7540 > UBA7540 > SCRD01. Next base: position 9,941 of record DASSJE010000004.1, on the reverse strand, counting down.
GGCGTGTTGGAACATAAACCCAGCGGTCGGGATAAATTCTGGAGTGGCCCGGCGCCAGAACTTTCAGAGATGCTGTGGCGGCTACGCCTGCCTCGAGGAACCGTCTTCGGGTGATGGGACGCATCGGAAATGGCCTCCGCAAAGGAAAGCGTTCAGTTGCTTAAAACAGTTTATTGCTCCGGTCATCCTGAGCGAAGCGAAGGATCTCCGCATTTTTTCAGACAAATGCCGGGATGCTTCGCTTCGCTCAGCATGACGTGTCAGCGTGTTTGAGTAACCCGTTCGAGGCACAACAATACCACAGGGAAAAAGGCCTGGAGAGATAATCTCATTGCGTCCCCGGCCTCCAGTGTGGTGCATCAAACAGTTTTTGGCTTATGGCGAAGCCTTTGCGTGCGGCAGCAGAGCTGCCGCCCTGGAAGAAGGAAATGGCGGCAGGCGGCCCTGCCGCACTCCAGGAGGCGCGCGGCGTCTTCTGCATCTTTCATTTGAACTCTTCTCGAAATGCGATATTCTGCCCAAGCCCTTCCTGAAGGCTGGGAGACTGAATGAACAGAGAGAATAGGACGACCTCAGGCGCGCCTTTCACCATGGTTCCATCCGCCGGCATCAGCAACACGCGGCGCTGGGTGGTGATGTGGCTGCTGTTCATTGCCTCAATCATCAACTATCTCGACCGCACCGCCATTTCGTTTGCCTTGCCGCTGATCTCCCATGACCTCCACCTGGGCCCGGAATCGAAGGGCGTGCTGCTCTCCGCCTTCTTCTGGTCCTACACCATGATGCAGATTCCCATTGGCCTGATGGCAGACCGCATGAACCTGTTGTGGGTCTATGCGGGGGCGTTCGCGCTGTGGTCTTTGGCGCAGGGCCTGACGGGCCTGGCCGGCACCCTGACGCTCCTGATTCTGCTGCGCGTTCTGCTGGGCTTTGGCGAATCCATTTACCTGCCGGGCGGCACCAAGATTGTGAGCGTGCTTTTTGGCCACGCCGAACGCGGCCTGCCGTCGGGCTTTTTCGATTCCGGCACGCGCTTCGGCCTGGTCCTGGGAGGCCTCGCCATTCCCTGGCTCCTGGTGCATTACGGCTGGCGGGACGCGTTTATCCTGATCGGGATCCTGGGCCTCGTCTGGCTGGTGCCGTGGTGCTTTGCCTTCCCTGCCAAACTGGCGAAAAAGGCGCCGCTGCCGGCCGGGCCGCGCCTGGCGCAGGAGCCGGCGCGCTTCCGGCTGGCAAGCTATGACCGCAACCTGCTCGGCGTCTGCCTGGGCTTCTTCTGCTTCGATTATTTCTGGTACCTGATGATCACCTGGCTCCCGGACTACCTCTACGAAGCCCGCCATATGAACATCATCAAGGCGGGCATCTTCTCGGCCCTGCCCTACGCGGTTTTTGGCGTTTGCCAGCCGCTCGGGGGCTGGATTTCCGATCAGCTCATCAAGCGGGGCTGGGACGCCACTCGCACCCGAAAAGGCATCATCTCTTTCGGGTTTATGTTCGGCCTGCTGATGATCCCCGCGGCGTTTGTGCAAAGCGCCAATGTCGCCGTAGTGTTGATCATAGGCGCGGGCTTCGTGGGACTTTCCACGGCCAATCTGCTGGTGATGGTGCAACTCTGCGCCCCGGACGAGGAGGTGGGAGTGTGGACCGGGTTCCTGAACTTTGCCGGAAACATCGGAGGCATCACCGCGCCGCTGGTCACCGGCTTCCTCATCGCCTGGACGGGATCGTTTGCCGCGGCCTTTGTCCTCGGCCCGGCGCTGCTGGTGAGCGGCCTGCTGGCTTACTGGTTCGTGGTCGGCAAGCTGGAAGCCCCGAAAGATTCCGCGGCCGATGTGGCCGCAAACCCCTGAAAAGAAGCCTGCCGCGCGTGTCTCTTGCTGGCATTGCGCACAAGTGCTACAGTGGCACGCATCTCTCAATTTTGTTTTTCCGAGGTGACGATCGGATGACCTGTTTTTGCGGCGGGCAGGATTTCGATTGGCAGTTATGCTCGTGCCCCTCGCCGCCTCGCGGCTGCCGCTCGAGGCGCATGGGCGCGACGAATCCGGCGGAAATCCCGCTGGGGCTGCCGTCGAGCGCCCGCGCACCGAAAAGCGCCAGCATTAGCGGCCGCGTCCCCTGAAATGCGTTGCATCGCGAGCCGGCGGCCAGGGTTTCAACTCATGCGGGATGATTGCAGGGTCTACAAACATCCATGATTCTTCCCCTCACGCCAGTCCGCCTCAAGCGCCATGCCGCGCGCATCTTTGGGAACAAGGAAGGCGTGGTCTGCCAGGAGCTGCGCTTCACCTATCGCGAGTTTGATGAGCGCTGTGACCGGCTTTCCGCCGCGCTGCTGCGGCTGGGGCTGAAGAACGGCGAGCGCGTTGCCTTCCTGAGTTTCAACTGCCACCGCCTGCTGGAGGCCTATTTCGGCGTTCCTCAACTGGGCGCCATCCTGCTGCCGCTCAACATCCGCCTGAGCGCAGAAGAGTTGGCCTACATTCTGAATGATGCCTCGCCCGCCATGCTTTTCTTCGATCCGGAATTCGTTCCGCTGCTGGAAAAGCTGCGGCCGGGCGTTTCATCGATCGGCCGCTATGTGGCGCTGCGAGGTTCGCCGCCCGGCTGGGCCCATCCCCAAACCTATGATGAAATCCTGGCGGAGGCCGAGCCGGCGCAGATCGATTACCGCGCGATTGATGAAAACTCGGTGGCTGAACTTTTCTACACCAGCGGCACCACGGCGCATCCCAAGGGCGTGATGCTCACCCACCGCAACCTCTATCTCCACGCGTTTTACAGGCTGCAAATGGAGCACCAGGGCGACGGTGAAGTCGGCCTTTACACGGTCCCGCTGTTTCACGTGAACAGTTGGGGCACGCCGCACACGCTGACGCTGCAGGGCGGGCGGCACGTGATCATCCGGAAGTTCGATCCGCTCACGGTGCTCCAGTTGATCGAAGCCGAGCGGGTGACGCAGCTCCAGATGGTGCCGACGATGGTGAGCGCGGTGCTCAATCATCCGGACTTCGACCGCTATGACGTCTCGAGCGTCAAAGTCATGTGCATCGGCGGCGCGCCCTGCAGCACGGCCCTGATTCGCGAAGTGGAAAAGAAGATGCCCGGCTGCGTGGCCAAGGGTGGGTACGGCCTGACGGAAACTTCCCCGGTGATTTCCCTCGCCACCATCAAGGAGCACCTGGCGGGCGATTCTCCCGATGCCCTGCTTCGCCGCAAGGCGACGGCCGGATGCGCTTTCGCCGGCGCCGACATCCGCGTGGTGGACATCCACGGCAATGACGTCGAGCCCGGCGGCGAAGAGGTGGGCGAGGTGGTTGTCCGCAGTGACGTGGTGATGGCCGGCTACTGGAACCAGCCGGATGCCACCGCGCGCGCCATCCAGGACGACTGGTTCCACACCAGCGACCTGGCCGTTATCGACGAGGAGGGCTACGTCCTGATCGTCGATCGCGCCAAGGACATGATTTTGAGTGGCGGCGAGAACATCGCTTCGGCGGAGATCGAACGCGTGCTCAGCGCCCATCCTGCCGTGCTGGAATGCGCGGTGATTGCCGTCCCCGACGACAAATGGGGCGAGGTGCCCAAGGCGCTGGTGGTCCTTCGCGCCGACCAGGCCGCCGATGAGGCCGGCATCCTCGACCACTGCCGCAATCACCTGGCGGGATTCAAGGTCCCCAAATCGGTGGATTTCCTCCCCGGCCTGCCCAAAGGCGGCACGGGCAAAATCCTGAAGAAGGTGCTGCGCGAGCCTTATTGGGCGGGCCGCAAGCGGCGCGTGCAGTGACTCGAGGGCTTTTCGGGACTACACTGAGGCATGACTCAATTGGAGATTGCGCGCAACCAACCGTTGAAGCCCTTCACCACTTTCAAGGTGGGAGGGCCCGCAAGCCATTTTGTCTCTGCCGCCACGCGTGAGGATTTTCTTGAGGCGCTTCGGTTTGCGCGGCGGGAAGGCCAGGACGTCTTCCTGCTGGGCGGCGGCAGCAACATCCTGGTGAGCGATGACGGGTTCCCGGGACTGGTCATCCATCCCGTGGGTCAGGGCATTGCCCTGGAAAACGGGGAGTCCGAAAGGGTCCTGTTTCGGATTGAAGCCGGCGAGCCGTGGGATAACGTGGTCGCCCGCGCCGTGGCGGAGGGCTTCTGGGGCATCGAAAGCCTTTCGCACATTCCCGGCCAGGCCGGCGCGGCCATCGTCCAGAACATCGGAGCGTACGGCCAGCAGATCAGCGACGTGTTTAAGAGCGCCACGGTGATGCAGGTGGCGACGGGCAACGTGCTCACGGCCAGCGCCTCCGACTGCGGCTTCAGCTACCGCAAAAGCATTTTCAATTCCGGCATCGGAAACGACCTCATCATTTTGCAGATTGAGCTGGTGCTCAGCCGGCTGGCCCGGCTGGACCTGCGTTACCCGGACGTGCGCGATACCTTCAAGGAACGCGGCATCGAGAGGCCCTCCATCCAGCAGGTCCGCGACGCCATCATCGAAATCCGCGACCGCAAGTTTCCCTTTCCGCGCGAAGAGAAAGGCGGAAACGCTGGTTCGTTTTTCAAAAACCTGGTTTTGACCGAGGCGGAATTTGAGACCCTGCGCGCCAATATTCAGCGCAACTTTTCAGTGGTAGAAAGTAAGCGCCTGGAAGAAATTCACAACCGCTCGGGCTTCGCCAGGACCATAAAGATTCCCACCGCTTTCCTGATTGACATCTGCGGCCTCAAAGGGCATAGCGAGGGCGGCGCGCGCGTGAATGAGACCCAGCCGCTGGTGCTGCTGAACGACGGCGGCGCCACCGCCCATGACGTGCTCACGCTGGCCGGTTGCGTGCGGCGGGCGGTCTACGCCCGCACCGGCATGACGCTGCAGCTTGAGCCGGAACTGGTTGGCTTCAGCCCGGAGGAAGTGGAAAAATACCTCGGCCTGGGATGACACCCCCTCACAAAGCTGCATCCATACTGGAGTGGCTTCCGGCAGCCGCGGGTCCAGTTTTGTGCCCGCTTGCCCGATACCAATACCGTTGTGGATGCCGGGCAGGTGTGTCAGGCTAACCGGGTGCCATCGAGGCAGGAGAAGGCAGTGGAAAAGCATAGTGTGGAACTGATGGACGATTTCCGGACGGCCCCGGCCGGCCCCGGCGCAAGCCGCCGGCAGATCGTCTCGCGGTTTGTGGTGTTCAGTGCGTTTGCCGGACTGCTGCTCGGAATTTTTGAGGCCGCGCTGCTCCGAACTTCACCCATTGTTCCGGCGCTGCTGGTTCCGGACATCGGCTCCGTGGAATGGTTTCTGGCTCCGCTGGTGGACATCGCCTGTTTTGCCCTGCTGGGCCTGGTTCTGGGGCTGCTGGCGGGGCGAACGCCTGGAAGGCACAGAATCAGATGGCTGGTTGCGGCCGAAGGCGCCGCGGTGATGGCTTTTGTGGCCTTGCGGGTCCGCTGGCTCCACGCGCGAATCGTTATCAGGGAATATCATCTGCGGGACATCCTGGTTCCGCTGGCGGCGTTTGCTGCCGCGCTTGCCGTAGCGGCTGTGGCCGTCTACCTGTTGTGGAAACCCGTTTCGCGACTGGCTGCCCGCTCGCGCTTCGGCTGGGTGCGATGTCTCTCATGGAGCGTTGTGGCGGCCGTCCTGGTGGCGCTTTGCGGCATCGCCTATTCCCGGCTCGAACCTTTTCGGAGTCCGGCGCGGGCGCAGGCGAACGCGAAAGAGCCGAACGTCATTTTTATTGTTCTGGATACCGTCCGGGCCGATCATCTCTCGGCCTACGGCTACCAGCGCCCCACCACGCCCAATCTTGACCGCCTGGCCCGGCGCGGCGTGCTGTTTGAGAACGCCCTTTCAGCCACTTCCTGGACGCTCGCCTCGCACGCCGCCATGTTCACCGGGCTGCTGCCCCATCAGAACGGCGCCGACTGGTGGCTTCCGCTGCCGCCGGGCCCGCGCACGCTGGCCGGCATCCTGCAATCCCGCGGATATGAGACGGCCGGCTTCGCCGCCAACTTCAATTACTGCCAGAGGGGCTGGGGCATCGGCCGGGGTTTTGAAATTTACCGCGATGACAGCGAATCACTCTCGCGTAATCTGGCCGGCACGCTGTTGGGCACGGCGCTTATTCAGCCTACCTACGAGAGCTTCTGCCGGTTTGATTATCTCGAACGGCAGGACGCGCGCCAAACCAACAACAGTGTTCTCCGCTGGCTTCGCCAACCGCCTTCGAGCCCCTTTTTTCTCTTTATCAATTATTTTGACACCCACGTGCCCTATCTCACCGAGGCATCCTACAACCATCGTTTCGGCGCCGTCTCAAACCGCCTGGTCCACAAGCTGTTCAGGGACCTCCAGGGCCCGGCCCCTGCCCGGGACATCACGCCGGCGGAGCGCGCCGCGCTGATGGCCGGCTATGACAACTGCCTGGCTTTCCTCGACGCGCAGATCGGACACCTGCTCGATTTTCTGGAGAAGTCGCCCGAAGGCCGGAATACCATCGTCATCATCACCTCCGACCACGGCGAGGCTTTCGGCGAGCAGGGCTTTTACAGCCACGGTTACAACCTCTATCGCGAGCTGCTGCACGTTCCGCTCATCATCGCCGGGCCGGGAATCCCCCGCGACGTCCGGATCAGCCACATCGTCCGCACCCGCGACCTTTTTTCCACCGTGCTGGACCTGGCCGGCGGCGGCCATACGCCCTTCAGCCGCGAGAGCCTGGCCCGCTTCTGGAACCCTGGCTTTACTCCTCAGCCTTTTGACAATTTCGTCATTTCAGAACTGGTGCCCATCTTCAACGAGACCGGGACCAAGGCCATGATCAGCCTCACCACGCCCGAGTGGCAATACATCTACGACTCGAGCGGGCGCAGCGAGCTTTACAATTGGCCGGCCGACCCGCTCGACCAGCACGACCTGGCCGGCTCCCCGGGCGCTCAGGACACTATCGAGAGCCTTCACCAGCGGCTCATTCAACTGGTGGCAGCCTCGTCTGAACCCTGGCGCGACCAGAATTACCTTTTTGTCCACAGCACCAGCCCCAGATCGTTCCTGCTCGATGTGATCGCGGAACGAAAGAAAAACTCGAATTCGCCTTCACCCGGCCAGACGTTTATCGGCGCCTCCCAGGCCCACTTTGCGCCGGAGGAATCCCCGTCCCCCGCCAGACCCGCCCAGCCCGACCGCGAAACCTTGCAGAGCTTGCCATACCATTAGCGCGCTGAACGGGCCGCCACGGTTTCGTGGCTGGCGAGCTCGCGGGGCTTTTTGTTTTCCCGATTTCCGATTCCCGACTGCCGTCTGCCTTCTCCCTACTTCCTATTCGCTATCCCCTTTCTTTGGCGATTGAGTGATTGAAAAGCGGCGGGTGATGTCGTTTTGTAGCGGCGGCTTTACGCCGCCATTGGGTTCGTGCAGCAACGATCTTCAGGAGGGCGTGGTTTTAGCCACGCCATTATGCGCCCTCACCCTCGCGGCTTCAGCCACTGAAGCTTGCTCCGCGCCGCCATCCGGGTTCGCGGCTGGCGCAAACGCTTGGTTTGTAGTGTCTGCGTTCTCGCTAAGCGAGAGGCCTTTGGTTTTCTCTCATTCGCCCCGGCCCTTTGCTGCCACTGGGCGACTCTGGGCTGCCTTTTTCATCCTTGATAATTCACTATTCATGATTCTCCTTTCCGCGCCATTCTAACCCCGTGCCATGGCCCCGCAGTATACGCCTTGCCACTCGCCAAGACCAGTCCCTGCGGGACTACGCAGACACTACAAACCAAGCGTTTGCGCCAGCCCCGTCCACAAAGAAGCGGCAGCAACGCTCGGAACTGAAAACCGGCGTGCGGCGGTAAATACTGGAGGCAATGAATTGCAGTTCGCCCGGAATGTAGGGAAGCCTGCGGCGTGCCATCGCCCCGCAGTTTACGCCCGGCAGCCCGCCAAGACCAGTCCCTGCGGGACTACGCAGACCCTACAAACCAAGCGTCTGCGCCAGCCCCGAATAATGGTGATTGTAGTGGCGGCTTTACGCCGCCATCCGTGCGCAAACGTGGCGAGGTAAACTCGCCGCTACGGCGGCGCCACCTTCGTCATTCTGAGTTTGGTAGCGCAGACCGCCGCGTCTGCGGTCTGCGGCTTTTATCCTCGTTCCGTGGAACACCCGCGGACCTCAAAACCGGAGGTCCTCGCTACCTGCTCCGGAGCGCCTAATTGACCTTCTGGCTAGGCCCGGAACTAGGTGAGCCAAGCGAGTCGATGGCCGCCTCCCAGCCGTCATATTCGCCGCCGAACTGGACGGCCAGGGCTTCCATCTCGTCGCGAAGCTCGCCCATCTCCTCGCCCGTTGCGGGAGGAGACTTTGTCGCCAGGACCAGCCAATCTTCCCCCGTCGCGCTCTCGCGAACCTCAACCGAGAATTCACGGCCGTGGAGCATCTCGCCGGCAGCCTCGGCGTCTCGCTTTCTCGGGAAGTAGAGGAAATGCCGCATGCCCTTATGATCAGACCCGCCCCCCGCCGCCTGCTTTTCCCTCCTCTCCCTCGCCTCGGCTACGTCCTTCAAACGCAGCTCCTCCGCCCGTTCGAGCGTCCATCCGCGCGCCAAGTTCTTGACCATGGCGGCAGGCGGCCAGATCTCGCGGATGGACAACCTTTCCTGCTCCGGCGTGAGATGCGTCAGAAGAGGGGTGCGCACCAGCACCTCGGGAGTGAGCGGACTTGCGGCGCTAATTATCCTCCACCGAATCGTTTTGCCCATTCCGTCTGTGCCGGCGGAATGACGCATCATGGGATAAGGCTTGGCCCAGTCCGGGACAGGCTGGTTAGAGACAATCTCCATCCGACCGATCCCTGTCCGCAGACCATAGTTCAGGATCAGAAACACAAAATACAGCTCCCTTAGGCGTGCAAGCGCGGCGAAGTCCGATGGGCGCTCCGCGTAAAGGCCTGGAAGCACTCGCACAAGCTCGCCCTCCCTTGGATCGATTTCGTGGGTGTACTGCACGTAGCCTAGGCCCTCGGGGGTATTGATCTCTACGATATCGCCGATGGACGCCTTTTTCGACGTGGTGTTTCTCGTTGTTTTCATGGTTAAAAACTTGGGAAGCCTATGGACCGAAGTACCTCTCTCCCGAACTGGACCGCTTGCTCGTAAATGGGGTTCGAACGTGCAATGCTGTTGATCTTATTCGCCAGCGTCCCGCCGTTCTTAGCCAGGCCTCTCTGTTCAATTATAGCCTGCTCGACCCCTCTGGCCCTGGTCCGGCTGTTCAACTTCACGAGGCCATTCAGTTCCTCGCCGTGCTCCATTTGTCGTCGTGCGATGCTGTTCGAAATCCCAACGTACGACTCATCCGCCTTCATGTACACCGAGACAGATTCACCCGCAGCCGCCTCTTCCCCGGCCCCCGGCACGAAGAGCAAACCGACCGCAGCGCCCACCATCCCTGCCCCCTGGGTTGCGTTCGTTGCCTGGAATTCGGGCAGCTGAGGGCCTTGCATTTCGGGATCGGCCGCCATTTCCAGGTTTACCGTTGAGATGAGCATGTTGAGCAAACCTTTGGCCATCCCAATGCCTAGGTCGGTTATTTGGTCAAGTCCATATCGCCCATCGCTAAAGTGCATCGAATCTTCTTCGAAGGAATCACCATTCGAACTGCAGCCACCGCCGTCTGGGCCAGTTGCGCAATTGCTTTGTAAGCCGCCGGGGTCATTCAGCGTGGTGGGGTTGTTGCCCACATAGGCGTACATATTCCAGGTCTGTGGGTTGTCGAGTTTGACGACGCTGCGGCCGCCGGGGTCGGGGGTCATCCAGCGGTTGACGTTGCTGCTGTACTCGCGCGTGGCCGAGGGATGGAGTGGGTCATTGACCTGCCAATCCAGGTCCCCCCAGACCGCCGACTGGCGCGTGCCCGTCTGCTGCCAGATCTGCCCCCAGGGGAAATAAACGATGTCCCACTGCCAGCCGCC
>DASSJE010000003.1:0-7780 GCA_035691365.1 Terriglobia bacterium | reverse complement strand
GGGAACGCTGCAGGTGGATGATGTCATGGGCAAGGAATTTCCCGGTCTCGTCAACCACCGCGAGTTTGCAACCCGTGCGGATGCCGGGGTCGATTCCCAGCACAGAAATCGGTCCCGCCGGCGGCGCCAGCAGCAGGTTGTGCAGGTTGTCGCGAAATACCTGGATCGCCTCGCCGTCCGAGCGCTGCTTCACCTCCAGGCGGATTTCAGCCTGGATGGAGGAGTTCAGCAGGCGCTTCCACGCGTCTTCGATGGCCAGTTCAAGCTGCGGCGTCCAGTCGCCCGGCTGGCGCAGGATGCGCGACTTCAGCAAAGCGAGGGCGCGCAGGGGATCAAGCTCGATGAGGAAGCCGAGGACGCCTTCGCTCTCGCCGCGGCGGATGGCCAGCATGCGGTGCGAGGGGATGGCCTTCACCGGCTCGCGGTATTCATAGTACATCTTGAATTTTTCCTGTTCGTCCGCCGCGTCCTTCACCTTGCTGCTCACCACCACGCCTTCTTCAAACATCACCTTCCGCAGCGCTTTGCGCAGGGCGGCGTCTTCGCTGATCATCTCCGCCACAATGTGGCGCGCGCCTTCGAGCGCCTCTTCCACGCTGTTCACGCCTTTTTCAGCATCCACAAAGTTGGCCGCCAGGGTTTCGACGGGATGGTCCGCCGGCGCCTGCGCCCACAAATAGAGCGCCAGCGGTTCCAGTCCCTTCTCGCGCGCCATGGTCGCCTTGGTGCGCCGCTTGGGCCGGTAGGGCAGATAGAGGTCTTCCAGTTCGCTCTTGTCGAGGGTCGCTTCAATGCGCGTCTTGAGTTCATCGGTCAACTTGCCTTGCTCGGCGATGGAAGCAAGAATCGTTTCCCGCCGCGCCACGAATTCACGGAAGTAAGCCAGCTTCTCTTCGATCCCCCGCACTTTGAGCTCATCCAGATTGCCGGTTGCCTCCTTGCGGTAACGGGCGATGAAAGGGACGGTCCCTCCTTCATCCAGCAGTTCAATCACTGCCACCATGCCGTGCAGGGGGACCTCAAGCTGCTGCGCAATGTGGAGCAATAGCCCGGTTGGAAGTTCTTTTCGTTCTGTCATGGTGAAATTAAAGGTTTCCTGTTCCTGCAGAATGTTCTTCGGCGCGCCATCGCGCAGCCATCAGCCAACCACCAAGAATAACCTAAAACCTGCCCTGTCGCCAAAGCTGCCAGCCGGGTTCGAGCGTATGGTCTTTGTGTCCGGACTTTGACCTTCCCCAAATTCTCCCGGAGGCTGGCCGCCGGTTTGAATTCCGGATTACTTGCCGGCCTTCAGCACGCAGGCCTTTCCGGAGGGCAGCGTCAATTCCACATCGGTAAAACCCTCATGATGCGTCACTCGTGCCGGCAAACCGGCCAGATGCTCTTTGATCGAAGCATGGGCGCCGCGAAATCTCACCGTGACCTGCTCGCCGGGACCCCAGTTGGTGAGAACAGCAATCGAGCCCGAAGAATGTTGTAGCGCCCGAAAGCCCAACTGCCCCGACCCCTTTGTGAGTTGGACAGATGAACGTGACCCGGCCTGGACGGCAGGCGCGGTTATCCATTTCTCAATCTCGGGATTTCCACGCTGAAAATACGCCAGGGTCAGCGCCGAACCATAATAGATCGCGTTTCCTTTTCCAAAAGCGTGCTCGGTGGCGAAGGGATTTCCCTGGCTATCCTGGATTGTCACCCGCGCGGCCCACAGCTTCAGCGGGATTTTCCAGAGTTCGCCGCCCTGTTCGTTCGCTGCGGTCACGGAATAGGGCTCTTCCACCGGATCGACATTCGCGGCGTATGACTCCCATCCAAAAACATCCGCCAGGCCTCCCGGCAAGCTGGGACGGATGACGCCATATTCATTTTTCCAGCCCAGAAGCCCATCGGCCCAGAGCGCGCCGCCGTTGTTGACGAACTCTTTCAATGCGGAGACGGCATCGTCATCGATCGCGTAACAATAGGGGAGATAGAGCACCTCATACTGCCCGGCCCCGCCTGACTTGAGTTCATCGATGTCGATAAAAGCAACGGGAACGTGCCGCCGGCGGAGCGCCTCATAGCAGCCCGTCAGTGAACGGACAGCCTCCTGAGTGCGCTGTTGTGTCTGGCCATCGAGCTCTAGCAGCAGCAAGGTTTCGCGATTGTAAAGGATGGCGGTCTTCGGCGGTTGAGGTTCGGCCTCGACGATGAAGGGCATGCGCGCTGTGGCGTCGAGAACATTTTTCGCTGCGGCAGCACGCGCGGAAGGCACGGCGTCGAGGCTTGCGATTTGCCACTCCCCGGCTTCGCGGCCCAACACCCGCGGGTTCCAGAGCCAGAAAACCACTCCCTTGCACCCCGCCCCGAACGCGTCCCACAGCCACAGGGTTAGTTCATCCGCTGTGGGGTTCATGGGCCGGCGGCCCGTGTAGATGGTAGGCCCTCCCTGGAGTTCCGTAACCCACCACGGTTTTTTGCCCGCGGCGCCGGCCAGGAGATCGATGTTGTAGGCGAACGCCAGGCCAAATTCTTTGCGCTTGAATTCCTCGAAAAGCCATGCCGGATGAATGGAAGCGCCGAGAAAATCAACGACCTGCGCCGTCTTCCATCGGTTGCCGCCGGTGGGATTGATGTGCGTGGGATGGACCGGATCATACTTCCTGATCTCTCCCTTGATCCACTCGAGGATTTCAACCAGGTTGTCGTCGTTGAATTCGTGCCAGTCGACAAACGATGGGTAGTCCGTCCAATAGGAATCCCACTGATCGGCCGTCACCTGGGCGTCTGAAAAGTTTTGCAGTGGCCGGAACCACCGCTGGTTCAGTTTGTCGACCGTTCCATATTTCCGCTCCAGCCATTTGCCAAACGCTTCCATCGCGGGCCGGTCGTAGAAATAGACAGGGTGCGGCTCGTTCATCAGCAGCCATACGCCATGGGCCGGATGGTTCCGATAACGGTTCACCACCTTTTCGAGATAGATAGCCGAATGCTCGCGAAGTTTGGGATTATTCAGGTTGGCGTAATGATGATAAAAAGGCGTGAGGTCCATCCAGCCCGGCGGATCTTCTGAACACAAAGTGGCGGCTATCCTGATTCCCGAATCGCGCGCCGCGTCGTAAATCCAGTCATACCGCTCAAAATTCCAAACGCCGGGGCTCCGCTCGATGTCATCCCAAATCACAAAAATCCTGGCCACCGTAAAACCATAGGATTGCATCAGCCGGAAATGCTTCCGGACACTCTCCTCGGTTGCCGTCTGGTTGAGAAAGAACTCTGCGCCCAGGCGAAGCTTTCCCAGAAGTTCCTGAAGATTTGACGAGTCGGATTCGTCCCCGCCGGCCGGGCTTGCCGCACCTGCGCCTGCTCCTGTCCCTGCCAAACCAATGCTCACACCGGCCAGGCCAGCCTTCAGAAATGTTCTCCGCGAAGGTGCCATCGTTTTCCCTTGTTGCGCTTTCCGAATAGGATTTTCTATGCGCTGCCGGCATTTTCAGCAGGCCGGCACTAGCAGAGAATACACAGTTTGCTGTATGGATGGTACCCGGAAAAAAATCTTACTTCGAGTTCGGCTATTTTTCAGAATGGCAACAGGAAAAGTACTGGTGTCAGGCAGGTAAGGGATCCCTCGCAGGCCGGCGGCCAGCATCAGGCGGGGAGTGCCTGCGCATCCTCTGCCTTCAGCCGACAGGCCACCTGCTGATTCTGCTGGGGCTTACACACGCTGCCGCAGGTCCCAGAAAATCACTTGACGACTTCGTACTCTCTGACTATGATGGTGTTGTTAAAGAAGTCTAATGATTACTAAGTAAATTACCCAAGGCTTTTCCTTATACTTGTGGCACTTATAGGGAGTTTGTTGTTGTCGACAGTTCGGGAGGGGTACGTCCTATCGTGTGGAGGTACCTCATGAAGTTGGGGGTAGTAAGTCCACAGGTCTTGTTTCGTAATACTTTGAGCACGTACCTTGCTAATGCAGGCAGTTTTGTTAATGTCGTAGAATTTGATAGCGTTTCGGAGCTTGTTGACCGGGCGGATGTGTCCCGGTTACCCGTCCTTATCATTCACACCGCCGACCCTGGCGCAGGGATCGAATCCCTGAACCAATTGCGCCAGTTATTCCCGGAAATGCGAGTGCTTTTCCTGACGGATGGCCTGGACGAAGAGTTTGGCGCGCTAGCACTGGAGTCAGGGGCGTCGGGATGCCTGTCGATGGCCGAGACTCCCCAGGTCCTGGTCAAAGCTGTTGGGATGGTAGCAAAAGGCGAACGCTGGTTTCCTCCCCAGGTGACGAACGCTGTCCTTGACAGACTGATTGCTGGCCGGAGAACGGAACCCATGATGGCGAGTCACCTCACTCCCAGGGAGTGGGAAGTGCTGACCCTCATCGCCCAGGGGCATTCCGACAAAGAAGTGGCGACGGCCCTTTGTATCAGTACAGAGACGGCAAAGTCACATGTGAAATCGATCTATAAGAAACTTCAGGTCAGCACACGGCGGGCGGCGGCTGTCGTCTATTTCAAACACGTTCGTGGAAAGGCTGTTCCATCGAATAAATCGTACAAAGAGGTCGTTGCTTTCGGCCGGGTTTAACCTTCAGGCCACCAAATACTCGAATCCCAGCCGATCAACCGGCTGGGTGCCCCGGAAACAAGTCGCAGAGCGGAGGAGTGCCTCGACCTGAGCACTCCTGTCGGGCAGTTCTGTTTTTGTCCCCCGGCTTCTCCATGGGGACGGCCTGCACGTGACCAAGGAATACGGTGGTTTTCTGCAACACGGGTTAACCCTTTCCGGCCTGGCCCTCCCCCATAAATCACCCTTCCACGGGATTGCTGCATTAGAGGTTAGCAATGTTAGAGTCATCCGGTAGCTCTGGAGGGGGGCAAAGTATGCGATCGATCTATTCCGATTACGTGATACCCGTATCGATGTCCGATGACCGCCGACAACGAGAACGCTACGCGATTGATTGTCCAATCAAGGTGCTTACGCCGGGGCGCGGAAAGAAGCGGATGATCGGTCGCGGCTGGCTTCACGACATCAGCGAGAACGGCGCGCGGTTCCTTCTGGATCAGCCCGTCGAAGTGGGCCGCCGGATCTCGCTTGAGGTAGCTTTTCAAAACCCGGACGGCGAAGTTACAGCCATCCGATTTCCAGGGACGGTGAAACGCGTCAACGCAGGCGACTCGCACGAAGTGGCCATGTCTTTTTCAAAAGGCGGGTCCTTCATCCGACAAAAAAGTCCGCAGGGCAGGAACCATGATTCGCCCTGGAGCCGGTTGACGAAGGGCAACACCTGGATTAATTGATTCCGCGAGCTGGGGGTTCCCCCGGCTCGCGCAAAGCAAGTTACAAGAGCTCTGCAGGAAAAGGTGATTGTAACTTGCAGAGCGGAGCTATGGGCAAAATACATGATCCCGTCGAGCATCTGAGCCCTTTGGCCGCCTGGTTTGCTCTCTACGTTCGGCACCGGCACGAAAAATCAGTTGCGCAGGCAGTTTCCGGGAAGGGGTTGGAAGTTTTCTTGCCGGTTTACAAGACAGCGCATCGCTGGAAAGACAGAATGAAGGACCTGGTGCTGCCCCTCTTCCCGAACTATGTCTTTGTCCTGTCGTCGGCCGATCAGCGTCAATTCATTCTTTCAACCCCGGGGATTTACGATTTTGTCCGCCTGAGCGGCGTTCCGGCTCCCATCCCGGCCCGTGAAATCGAGGCTGTGCGCCAGGCGGTTTCACACGGATTGAATGCCGAACCTCATCCGTTCCTGAAGTCGGGAGACCGCGTGCGGGTAAAGTCGGGCCCGCTGGGCGGGCTGGAAGGCGTCCTGGTCCGTAAAAAGAATTTCTACCGGCTGGTCCTTTCTGTTGAACTGCTCGTGAAATCGATCTCCGTAGAGGTGGACGTTGCGGATGTCGAACGGGTAGACAGCGGCCGTTCTTCCATGGTAGCCGGCAATTTCCTGTCATCCGCTGCAATCAGTGATTATTGATGAGATCACATCATTATCTTCCAGGCGCCGGCGATATCTATTCCCACCGCATTCTCCAGCTTGCGGCATGGGCGCCCTTAATCCTGCTGGCGGTGTCTCTGCCGCCGCCGGCATTCGGCCAGACGAAGCTGACCTCGAAAAGCTCGCCTGCCCTGGACACCCCGAGCGGCCAGGCGATGAGCTCCCTGCGTGAACGCGAGGACCTCGAGTACATCGTTGCGCCGGACGATCTGCTGGATATTTATGTGGTCGACGTTCCCGAGCTCAGCCGCGAATATCGCGTAAGTCCGGACGGGACAATTACGCTTCCTCTGCTTTCGGAACCCATAACAGCGGCGGGGCTGAGCCCCGATCAGCTTTCATCCGTAATCGCCGCAAAGCTTCGCAGTACCGGCATGGTCACGAATGCGGCAGTCACGGTTAACGTCCAGGCTTCGCGCGGGCATTCGGTTGCGATCACGGGCTCGGTTCGGAATCCCCAGGTATTCCCGATTTTTGGAGAAACCAACCTGCTCACCGTGCTTTCCCAGGCCGGAGGCCTCGCCGATGACGCCGGAGACACGGCCCTGGTGACCCGGGGAGAAACGGCCATGCGGGCCCTGGCGCTTCAAACTGGTCCAGCGGGAGGCGCAGACGCGGGGCCGCCCGATACTATAAAAGTCAATTTGAAGAAGCTCTTTGAAGACGCCGACCGCAGTTCAAATATTCCCATCTACCCCGGCGACACGGTCACCGTCCAGCGCGCGGGCGTTATCTATGTGGTTGGGGCGGTGAACCGCGCGGGCGGATATACGCTCGCCAGAAGCTGGGAGAACATGACGGTGCTGAAAGCCGTGGCCCTTGCCGGCAACGTCACTTCCACCGCGAAGAGGAAGAATGCCGTCATTATCCGCAAAGACTCCGCAGCCTCCGGAGGGCGCAAAGAAATCTCCGTTAACCTCAAAAAGGTTCTCGCTGGCAAGGCCCCTGACCAGTCACTGGAAGCCAACGATATCCTCTTTGTTCCCGACAGTTCGGGCAAGAGGGCGTTGCACCATGGGGCCCAGGCCGCTCTAAGCGTCGGCACTGGCCTGCTCATCTATCACGCTCCTTTATGAAGTTGAAAAGAGCGGCTTCCGTCGTGTTTAAAAATGATGCCAGAATTTAACGGTCCTGCTTCGGCAGAATCAAACCATTCCGAACGGCGTGGCCTGCAAAGATACCAGGCCCTGGCCCCGGACCCTGACAGTTTCGAAGTTTCCTCCTATCTCCGCACCTACTGGAATGTTCTCCTCAAGCGGAAATGGACGATTCTAGCCAGCGCCTTTGTGCTGGTGAGCCTTGTGGCCATCTATGCCTTCAAGACGAGGCCAGTCTATCGGGCCGTTTCAAGGGTTTCGATTGAGGCGCCGCCGCAATTCCAGAACGTCCAGAACCTTGACGAGCCACAGCCGACCGACAGCACTTTTCTGTCGACCCAGGTGAATGTGCTGTCGAGCGACGATCTGGCGTGGGAGACGATCCAGCAGCTCCACCTGGATGAGAAGCCGGAGTTTAACTCCACTGCCTCCAACGCAGCAGAGCAATCCGGCAACCAGGATGCGGAAGAGACGCGCTTGATCCGGATATTCGAGAGTGCGCTCGACGTGCAGTTGATGAATGGCACCCGAATCGTTCAGGTTGGTTTCGAAAGTTCTGACCCCTGGCTTGCCGCGCGCGTGGTGAACGCTCTGGTCAGCAACTACACAGAGTACAACTTTCTCACCAAGTTCGACGCCACGCGGCAGGCTTCCGCATGGATGGAACAGCGGCTGGCGGAATTGAAAGACAAGATGG
>DASSJE010000002.1:0-8368 GCA_035691365.1 Terriglobia bacterium | reverse complement strand
CGTCAGCGAGCTTCAACAACAAGGTGGCGGGCTTGCGAGTTCGGGGTTCGGCGGTGGCGGGCTGGGTGTGGCGCGCGAAAATGATGTAACAATGCGCCGGATTGACAATCTCAATCGGGCCGTGACGGAACTGCGCGGCGGTGATCGGCTCCGCAGCCAGGCGGGCCACTTCCTTGAGCATCAGCGATCCCTGAAAGGCTGAAGCCATGTCCGCTCCCCTGGAAAGCAGCGCGACGTAGGGTGGGTGATTGAAGAATTCGATCGTGGGAAGCATGAGGTCATCGTGCCGGTCGAGGATTTCTTCCTGCGCGGCCACCGCTTGAATCAGGGCATGGGTCAGCGGACGGCTGGGCTCACCAACAATGGCAAAGGCCAGATACATCAGCACCGTTACGGCGCAGGTATAAGTCTTGGTGCTCACCGCCGCCTGGACCCCGGCCAGCATGGGCAGCAGCAGCTTTCCTTTTTTGGCCAGATGGCTGCTTTCCACATTGGTGACAGCAACCACGTTCATCTTTTTCGGGAGAGCCTCAAGAAGCCGCGTTACCTCCACCGTTTCGCCCGACTGCGATACGACCACCAGCAGAGTGTCGGGACCCAGCATCTTCAAATGATGGTGCAGCAGTTCGGCCGCTTCCCACACGATCGCGCGGTACCCCATCGCTGTCAGATATGCCTGCGCCGGATAGGCCGCGTGGAGAGAAGAGCCCATTCCTGTAAATACCACCAGGGTCTCGCGTGAAATCCTCAGCTTCTTCCGGATGTTCATCGGGATGGCGCCAGGGCTGGCGTAGTACTTGCGGACACCCGAAAGCGCGTCCGGCTGCTGCAGGATTTCTTCCATCAGTGGAGTCATCTTTGTCGATTCGTGCATAGGATTTGCTCGGCGAAGCGTGCTGGGGCGCGTGACCGGCTATCAAAGCCAGCCGCGATGTTCGCCCCCTTTACTGCCTTCTGCGCTTACCCGGCGATTCTAGCACTCCCGCCAGTAGATTGAAAATCAATCGATTGATCAACCGGTTGATACACTTCGGATGGGCGCGCAGTGAGAAAGGGAAATTTCCCCAGATGGCAGCAGGCGAACAGAGAAGGGCGCAGAGCCCCCCTGCACGGCGCCGCTCTCGTACTCAGCCACCCGAATGGATGGCAGACACCTCGCCCTGAGCTCTCTAAAATGATTCTGCTGGACGGGAGAATTCTTTCAGGAGTGTCGGAATTACTGAAGTGACTGGGGCCGGAAGTTATCCGGCCCCGGCCAGCTGAACTTAGAGTTGAATCACATTTGCCGCTTGGAGTCCCTTCGGGCCCCTGACGACTTCGAACTCGACGGGCGCACCTTCCTGAAGGCTACGATAACCGTCTCCCTGGATCGCAGAAAAGTGGACGAAAACATCCTCGCCACCTTGCCGCTGGATAAAACCATACCCCTTGCTGGCGTTGAACCACTTTACGGTTCCTTGTTCACGATTGTTACTCACGTTTACTTCTACTCCTTGTTGATAGTTGATAGTTGGCGCCGTCCGTTCTGTACTTCGCTTCCGGGGCTGAAAAACACAAACAGCCGCAACCTTCCCTCGCAGCCTTTGAGTACAACTCGAAAGGGATACAAGAGCGACAAACGCAGCTTCATTGTGCCATAAGGTAATATTTTCAACAATATTCTTTTTTTATAACATTTGGCAGCGCGGTTTGGGCATCCAGCCGCCGTTTCGGAAGGTGTGAAGGAAGGAATTACTGCCCAGCCAGGCAGGAATCCTCCACGAGGATGGCGTGAACACTCCGCGGACCATGCACGCCGCGAACGAGAATCTGCTCAATGTCAGCCGTCCTGCTGGTGCCTGAAATAAATACCACGGAGCGGGCTGGGCTGGATTTTGAAGGGTCGCAGACTACAGGCAGGTCTTGCAGAACTTCGTCCAATGAGGCGCGGAGCTGGCTTCGCCGGTAAAGGGCAATATGCACGGACGGCGCCAGAGAAGTCAGTTGGCTACCCTCCGTCAAGCTGGTCAGGACCAGGCTACCTGTCTCAGCCAGCGCAAAATCGACTCCAGTAATCCCTGCCGCGGCTTCAAAACATTCGTCCTGGAATGAACTGGTTCCCCGCCCTTCCGCTTTGCTTTCTGGCCATCTGATAACTCGCTGGCCTCTGCGCTCCAGCATTTTATCTATTTGGAGTTGGTAAAGGATGGGGTTTCGGGAGAGCACCGCGGATTGGGCCTGGAAGTGTCCCAAAATTGTACACAATTTCTCCTCCAGCTCCAGGGTGCTCGACACCCGGTGCGAGTTGCAACCCAGACTTTCGAGCTCCGCCTCAAACTGTTCGGCGAGCTTCTCGGGCCGGATTTCTGGCATCACGCCCTCTAGAGGGGGAGGCAAAGTGCGCCGGACGGCCTCCGCAAGAACTTTCTCTTTTGTTCTCAGTATGTTGCGGATAGATCCCAGCATTTCATCGCGACTTGACACAGACAATTCTCCTCCCTCGGGCATATCCGAAGGGTCAACACCTTGGAATTCTATCATTTGTAGCCCGAATTCGGCGTCTGAATCTGCAACAAAACAGAGGTCTTGCGATTTTTTTTATTCCATGCTAAATTTTTGTGCAACCTTCACCCTTCCCAAACCATCAGAAACTCGGGAAAGAGAAAAGAAGAAGTGAAGACACAATCAAAATTAAGGAAGGTTGTGCAATGTCAGTTACAGTGAAAGCAAGAAAATCCGCGTACCGGGCAATGTTGTTGAAGAAGCGGCAGGAGCTTTTGGCCGGAACCAGGAACAATCCGGAAGCTCTATCAGCCGTTCAATCGGCTGACGAAATGGAGTTTGCCGTTCGAAGTGTCGAGCAGGACGTCAATGTCACGACGGCCAGCGTTCGCGGTCGTATGCTCCAGCAAATTGATTATGCACTCGAACGCGTGGCAGGCGGCACATACGGCGAATGCCAGGCATGTGGAGAGCAAATCTCGCCCAACCGTCTCAAGGCAATTCCCTGGGCTGAATGCTGTCTCCACTGCGAAGAACTACGTAGCAGGAACTAATCCCCCTTCTTTTCAGCACATTAAATTCCTGCACCATGTGCGGGAAGGGGGATGTGTCTTGCCGGGTGCGTTGTCCGCCGCCCAGCCGGGCAGTCGTTGCCGCTGCCGTCGTGGAGTACGCAGTAGAGGCTAATCCCCAGTTTTTGTGGGCCAATCGCGGTTCATCTTTTCCAACCTGTTGTGATGCTCCATCCTTTGCGATAAAGTGCCAGTTTGCTTTTTAATTCTGCAAAAGGCGGATGGCGCGCGCCATCGCAGCCGCAATCAACCTGCCGAAAGGACATTGCATGAAGATCATCGCTGTTGAGCCCGTGGTGCTTGGCGCCGCGTGGCGGAATCTTATCTTTATCAGAGTCAAGACCGACGAAGGCCTGGTCGGGATTGGCGAGTGCACGCTTCACAATCGCGAGGAAGGGATCCTGGGATACCTGCCGGGCGCCGTCCGACGGCACGTGATCGGTTCCGACCCCTTCAACATTGAAGACCTGTGGCTCCGCATGTACCGCAACGAGTTCTGGCGCAACGGCGCCATTGCCACCACGGTGATGAGCGGAATCGAGATCGCCTGCTGGGACATTGTGGGCAAAGCGTGCGGCCAGCCCGTGTGGAAGATTCTGGGCGGCCGGTGCCATGAGAAGATCAAGGCCTATGCCAACGCCTGGTACACGGTGGAGCGCAAGCCGGAAGAATTCGGCAAGCGGGTGAAGGTGGTGCTTGACAAAGGCTACCGCGCCCTCAAGGTGGATCCCTTCGGGCCGGGCGGGCTGGAGATTTCACACGCCGAAAAGGTGAAGTCGGTCGAACTGGTTGCCGCCATTCGCGAGGCCGTCGGGCCTGACGTTGAGATATTTGTCGAGATGCACGGCCGCTTCAGCGCCGCCACCGCCATTGAAATCTCCCGCATGTTGGAACCCTACCATCCCGGCTGGATTGAAGAGCCCTGCCCGCCGGAAGATATTCCCTCGCTCGTCAAGGTGGCCGAGCACGTCAATCTGCCCGTGGCCACCGGCGAACGCTATTACACGCGTCACGGCTTCCGCGAAGTGCTGGAATCCACCGCGCCCGACATCCTCCAGCCCGACGTCATCCACGCCGGCGGCATCATGGAGATGAAAAAGATCGCCGCCATGGGCGACGTTCGCTCGATGGTGATGGCGCCCCACAATTCCAACGGCCCGGTCTGCACGGCCGCCAGCGTGCACTTCGATTTCTGCACCACCAACGTCAAAGTCCAGGAGTGCTTTGACGATTTCTCCGAAACCTGGGTGGTGGATGCCGTGCCCGGAACTCCCCGGCCCAAGGACGGCTACTTCTACCCGCCGGAAAAGCCCGGCCTGGGCGTCGAGCTGAACGAGGACCTCATCAAAGAGCATCCCTACAAGGAAGGCTTCTTCAACATGTGGGAAAAAGACTGGCACATGCGCCAGTACACCAGCTAGTGCAGTGACCCCATGCTGGAACGCCTCCGCCACAAGCCCCGGGCGAAGTGTGCGCGCCCCTCAAACAGTCGACGCCCTCTCCGAGGGGAGAGGGCGCCCCGCAGCGCCGGGGCGGGTGAGGGGTCATTTAGGGAATTGGTGATTGAGCGATTTGCGATTGGCAATTCAAACCCGGAGGGCGCATCTGCAATCTTGAATCTGGAATTTGAGGTTCCATGCGGGTGAGAGGGCTTTTTGTTTTTCCCTACTTCCTACTTCCAACTCTGGATCAGATCGAGACGGCGAAGAAAGCCGGCTCGTATTGAGCGTGAGACCGACTCGGGAAAACGGTCCGGAAGACGGTCGAGAGTCCGCGCCATTGCCTCCCGGCCGGTCTCGCGCAATTCCGCGAAGATCGAATACACGATTTCGCCGCCGAGTCCTGCGCGTTGTGCACTCTGGAGAAAATGTCTCGGTGCGATGGTGTTGATTCGGTAGTGCCGGTTATCGCCGACCGCCATGGCAAGGCGGAAGCTGTTTTTCCGGATTTGACCTGCGTCAACGCTTGGCTGGGCCGAGATTACGTCGTACAGCGGCGTCATCCGATAGCGCCCTCCCGGATACAGGAAGACACTAAAGTTCTTGGCGTGCCCGTCGGTTGCGCCCATCAGCCAGAAAACGACGATGGTCTTAAGAAAAGCACGCTGGTCTTCAGCCGGCATATCGCTGTCACGCAACAGGCGGAGAATGGCTTCGATACCTGGCCCGCCTTCGCTCTCATATTTGAGGGCGGGCGGGACTGAGAGCGCCTGGCAAACGTCCTCTTGGGGTAGGCGAAGCAGACGCCCGTCTTCGGCCCAATGGCGATCAAAGCGTTTGACAATCAGGACCGGGCGGTCCCCAATACGAGTCATTCTCGCTTTAGCGGCAGAAAGCCCGAGCGATTCCAGCAGTCTCAGGCAAAGGTACTCGTTCTCCACACTGTGTGTCAGATCGACTCCGTTCGGAAGTTGCCCGATGGAGGGTTTAAAGACGTGGGTGGTAGCAGTGGTTCCCCTCGGTTTGTACCACGCCTTCTTCCACCGTAGCAGAGCGGTCTTCTCCTGGGCGCCCGCGATCGAGATACGGAACTCCTCATCCGCAGTGATTCCGAGTGGAGCGCTGGCAAGGTGGCCGAGAATCTCGGCAATTTCGCCTGAACTGACGCGTGTCCCGTCGATTGCGCCGGCAGGGCCGGGGTCGCATTCCGGGGTCAAGAACTGAAGAGCGCCAACGCAGTCGTGTCCGATGGCACTGAGCAAGCTATAGGCATCGGTTCCTTCCGCGCGCGCGCGCGCCGCGATACGGCGGCGAAGTTCATCATTGTCCGGAAGCAGGTTTTCGAAAACGGCCCTGACCGGCAAGCCCGAAAATGCGTTCTCCTGCAGAGGCATGGAAAGCGAAATGGGCATCGTATGCTGCCACGCAAGCCAACTGGCGTCGTACTGGAATGAGGTTGCTCCAGATGGCGCCCGGCGGAGCTGGCCAACCAGACGGCTGTTCAGAAAGACGTTCAGCGGCTCATAGCGGCGATGTCTGGGCATCAGAACAGCTCCTCAATTTCCCGGGCCGATCCTTTGCTCCGAGGGCGAACAAGAAGTTCAAGATTGAGCGCCGATAGCGTATCGAAAAGCGTGGCGAGACGGCTGTCGGTGGCCGAGTTCTCAAGCGCGGAGACGGTCGCCTGGCGGAGATGGATGCGTGAAGCCAGCGCTTCCTGGCTCATGCCGAGTTCCCGGCGACGGCGGCGCAGCAACGTGCCAAGCTGCTTCGGTGTGCGCGTGATTTGCTCCATGGGAGGACTCCTTCTTATGCGGCATACCGCATAAGAAACAAATATACGCCAGACCGTGTAATAATGCAATATACGGTTTAGCGAATGCCGGGCGAACCCGCAGAGACTCGGTTCCTGAACTCCAGGGCTGGAGCCGGCGATGTGAAAGGATGGGAAATGTGCCTGTTATCCCGCATTTCCGCAAACATCATTGCGGCGGGCGCATCTGCAATCTTGAATCTGGAATTTGGCATTCCATCCGGGTGAGGGAGATTTTGAAAATTGGTCATTGGCGATTTGTGATTTGAGATTGAAAAGCGCCAGCCGTCCGCGCTAGCGGCTCTCCCTCGGGGCAAGTGCCGAGGGTATAGAACGCCTATAGAAGGATGTGGTAAATGTGTTAGGCTTTCGGCGTGAGGCAATGTATTTTCTGTAGCAACAAGGCGAATAGCAGGGAACATGCGTGGCCAGAGTGGATTCTACAGAGGCTCCCTAACGTAAAGCGTTTGCGGCACCACATTGGAGGGTCCCCGGAAATTCTTCTCGATAGGCCCGAGCTCATAATCAGATGCGTGTGTTCCGATTGCAACCAGGGTTGGATGAGCCGTCTTGAAAATGCGAGTAAACCAATTATCGGCGCATTGATGAATGATGTTTCATTGTGGCTCGACACCGCACAGCAGTCCCAAGTTGCAATTTGGAGCATGAAAACAGCAATGGTGGTTGAGCAAGTGAATTCACGCAAGCGTACTCCGTGTTATGACCAAATAGAGCGTGAGGAATTGCGTTTAACTTCGGCCATTCCAATCCAGACTCTCATGTGGCTTGGGCGTTGCTCTCTCAGGTCTCTTGCCGCGATTGGCACCGACATTTGGGTCGACCTTCCTGCCATCCCTAAGGTGGCTAGGGGTGCAGTGACTACTATTATTGTGGGTCACCTGGCAATCCAGGTCCTTACGATCCATGTCCGTGCTGAGCACCGGCACAGGAATGTCGACATCAACACCATCCATCCAAAAGCAGGAAAATGGGACAAACTCCTGATACCTTTTCATTTCCCAACTCGCACGATTCAATGGCCCCCACCGCTCACATTCACTAATGATGGCGCCATGTCGATTGCAAGGTTGATGGACCGTTGGAGAATTGGCAATGCAGCTTAGGGCACGCAGGTGGCACAGATTCGCGCGTTGCCGTGTCTGCGATCCCGCGCAGCGGGACGTTTCTGCTTGTGCTCATGGCAATGTGCACCTATTCACTCAGATGCATGTCTTTCGCCCCTGCCGGGGCTTTCGGGATTGTAACGCGAAATGAATCCCACGGCTCGCGCGCGTGGGCTAAATTCTTTCGGCCCTCCGGGCCTGGGGAAGACAGAAGGCAGAAAGCAGAAGGCAATAGGCAGAAGGCACAAGAGAGGAGGCAGAAGGCAGATGGCAGATGGCAGAAGGCACAAAGAGGAGGCAGCAGGCAGAAAGCAATGGGCAGACAGCAATGAGCCGGGCGGCCGTACAGCACGTCTTCCCAATTCGCTACTCGCGACTGACTCATCCCGGCCTCCCCGGCCGTCATCCTGAGCAACGCGAAGGAACCCGGCATTTGTATTAAAAAACCAAAAATGCGGAGTTTCTTCACTGCGTTCAGAATGACAGGGGCGAAAGCCAGCGGCTGATGCCGGCATCCTTGTTGCAGGCATAGGCGGCACGACTGAAGTCCGTGCCCTTTCGCGAGCCCCCTGCAGCAGCGCGCTTTCCTAATTCGCTATTCGCTTGCCCCTACTTCCTACTTCCTATTTCCCATTTCAGCTTCCCCCTCCCTACTTCCTTCTCTCTTTTGCCCGCGAACGGCGATACAATACTGCCCCTGATATGAAAAAGCCATCGACCGAACACAAAACATCTTCCCTGAACCGCCGGACGTTTCTGCAATCCGCCCTGGCGGCGCCGGTGGCGCTGGCGCTGGCGGGTCCGGCCACCGGGCAACTCGACGCCGTGGTATTTCCTCCTCCTCAGATGTCATTCGAGAACCCGGACATCATCCGCTACGACGGGCACTGCTTCACCATCAACGGCCACGACACGTTTCTGCACGGCGGCGCGTTCCAT
>DASSJE010000001.1:0-5176 GCA_035691365.1 Terriglobia bacterium | reverse complement strand
TGGTTATAATACTAGCGGTGGCGGCCACATTCGCCAAAAGGCGAAACAAGGCCTTCACTTGGGGAGAATTGGCCAAGCTGGGGCTCCTGGCCGGCGTGCCAGGGATCTTGGTGGCAATTGAGCCCGACCTCGGAACCGCATTGACTTTCCTGCCGATTGTAGCTGCAGGGGCGTTTCTGGCAGGTATCCGGCGTCGGCAGATCATGGTTTTGGGCTTGGCAGGATTGCTGGCGTTACCGGTTGGTTGGTTTTTGATGCGGCCGTATCAGCGCCAGCGGCTTGAAGCTTTTGTTCATCCAGGGAAGAACACCCAAAGCTCCAGCTACCAGGTAACCCAGACGAAAATCGCCATCGGCTCGGGTGGCTTGTGGGGAAGAGGACTGGGTAACGGTACGCAAAGTCAGCTCGGATTTATCCCGGTTTCCCACGCGGATGCCATCTTTGCGGCGTTTGCCGAAGAACGGGGTTTTTTTGGCACACTGGCGGTTTTTTTGCTTTATGTTATTCTCCTCTTGCGTTTGCTTGAAGGCGCAAAGACAGCGGCCGACCAGGCGGGTGGTTTCCTCCTCATCGGATTCGCTTCCATTTTGTTCTTTCAGGTTGCTGTAAACGTGGGAATGATGATTGGCCTGTTTCCCATCACTGGCATCCCATTACCGCTCATGAGCGAGGGTGGGTCCTCCATGCTCTTTATTTTTCTGGGCCTGGGCCTTGTGATGAGCGTTAAGATGCAACGATTTGTGAATTAACTGAAGATCGAGCAGAAGAAGTGACAGCAACTTTTGGAATCAATTTTCGGACCCGGATTTTCCGGGACGGCTCAAAGCAGCCGAATATTTTGCAGAATATGGCCCGGGCACACTCGCCGGCAGCGCATCATCTTGCCCAGAATCTCCACGAGGAGATTCACAAAGAAGGGCGAGGTGTAAGCTGTGAAGCTGATGGCGTTTGTGGCCGGACCAGGGACTATCGAAGTTGATCTCCGCGCTTGCGGATTGATCCTTACCGATTGCCCGACAAAAAGGAGTTTCCATGAACAAGGAGATGTTTATTTCATCGTCTCCACACGAGACGAAGGTCGCGGTGTGCGAAGACGGTCAACTGGTGGAAGTCTATTTCGAACGTGACACCGATGTGGGCCTGGTTGGAGGTATTTATAAGGGCCGCGTGAACCGGGTGCTTCCCGGAATGCAATCGGCTTTTGTCGATATCGGACTCGAGCGCGATGCCTTCCTGTACGTTTCTGACTTTTCGCTTCAGGACCAGGATGAGTTTGAAGGCGTACTGGATGAGGCCCATGCGCGGCCGGCAACGATCGAGGTGGAACCTCAAAAGCCGGCCGCTGATATTGGGGCCGCCGCTGGATCCTGGAAGCCGGAGGGGGCAGAACGGGCCGCCACGGGCGGTGAAGCCGTTGAACCAGCCGAGCCGGAAGAAGCAACTGTCCCGTCCGAAGCCTCCATGCCTGCTTACGCAGAAGCATCGCGCCCGCAAGCGTCTGATTCCGCAGCGGGACCCGCGGGCGAAGGAAAGGATTTCCGCCACCGCTCCCATCGGGGCCGTCGGCGCCGCGGCCGTCACGGACGCCATGGCGACCGGGACCGTCGCCAGAACCATTACCCTGAACCGCAGGCCGAAGCCCCAAAGCCCGAAGCTCCGAAGCCCCAGGTTGCCGCCGGGCCGGAGGATTTTGAAGTTCTTCCCGGTGAGTCGCTGGCCAAGCACAGGAACCCGTCCTCAGAAAAACCCGCTGCGGTTGAATCCTCTTTTCAGAGAGGTGTTGAGAAACCCGGTTCAGAGCCCACAACGAATGTTGAAGAGGCAGCATCCGCTGGTTCTGCCTATGGCGCGGAAGAAGTGAGCTTCGAAACCCGCTCCGAGAACGCGCCGGAACGGCCCCGAACTGATACCATTTCGGACCGCTATTCGGCCTCTTCTGGCATCGACGAAGCAGAGGGATACGAGGCGGATTCGGAAGAGGAAGCGGATGCCGCGTCAGGAAGCGCAGCCTGGCCCGAATCCGGAACCGAAGACGAAGAAGGTCCGCCCGCCGAAGAATTGGCCTCAGCCGGCCAGGAATTCGAACGTCAAGCGGGAACGTCAACCGCACCGGGTGAGTTTTCCAGGCCGGAGGGCAAACCTGAAAACGAAGAACAGGCGGACGGGAGCGCCCCATCAGGCGGGGAAGGCTCCGATGAGCGGTCTTATACCCTGCGCGAACCTCACGCGCGCCCACACTTTGCCCCGCGCCGCGGAAGGCGGGGACGCCGCCGTGCAGGCAGGCACTCGCGCCGGGGCCCCGGCCGTGAGCGCGAGTCCTCGCGAACAGGCGGCCTGCAGGGCCTGCAGATTTCCGAACTTCTGAAAGAGGGCCAGGAAATCATTGTCCAGATCGCCAAAGAACCGCTGGGAACCAAGGGCGCCCGAATCACTTCGCACGTGGCCTTGCCCGGACGTTACGTGGTCTATATGCCGACCATTACCCACATCGGCGTGTCACGAAAGATCGCGTCAGAACAGGAACGGCTGCGGCTGCGGAACATCGTGATGGAGCACAAGGGCGCGCTGGGCGGCGGGTTCATTGTCCGCACAGCCGGCGAAGGCCGCACGGACGAGGAAATCAAGGCTGACCTGCAGTTTCTGACAAACCTGTGGAACGAAGTTCGCACCCGCGCGGAGCAGGTAAAGGCTCCGTCGCTGCTCTACCGCGATCTCGACCTGGCCCAGCGGCTGATGCGTGACCTGGTGACGCCGGACTTCAGATCCATCTGGCTGGACAATGAGGCTGACTACGAGCGAGTTGTTGAATTCATCAACCGGCTGCAGCCGTCGCTGGTGGGTTGCGCCAAACTTCATACCCGGTCCAACCCGCTTTTTGAAGAGCACGGAATCGAGGACGAGATTGAGAAGGCCCTTAAGCCAAAGGTCTGGTTGAAGTCCGGAGGCTATATCGTGATCAACCAGACGGAGGCGCTGGTGGCCATCGACGTCAACACCGGCAAGTACGTCGGCAAAACCAACCGGCTGGAAGACACCATCGTCAAGACCAACATCGACGCCGTCAATGAAATCGTGCGCCAGATTCGCTTGCGCGACCTGGGTGGCATTATCGTGATCGACTTCATTGACATGGATGAACGCCGCAACCGGAACAAGGTGGTGCAGTCGCTCGAGGAAGCACTGCGCCGGGACCGCGCCCCCACCAAGGTGCTCTCCTTTAACGATTTCGGTCTGGTGGCCGTAACCCGCAAGCGCGTGAAGCAATCGCTGGAACGCACTCTCTGCGATCCCTGCACCTACTGCAACGGGTCAGGCTGGGTGAAATCCGTCAGCACGGTCACCAATGAAATCCTGGCTGAAGCCCGCAAAATGGCTGAAGAAATCGAGGGCAAGACGATCACCCTGCGGGTGAACCCTGAGGTCGCCCAGGAATTGAAGTCCAAGGAAGGGTCATTCTTGCGGGAAATCGAAACTCTCACACACAAAAATCTGGTGATCAAGAGCGATCCGTCCATTCACCAGGAACGCTTCGAGATTTTTTGAGGATAGGTCGGGCCTTCGCGGGCAGACCTTCCGGCGACAGCAAGAGTCATCGAGACACAAGTTCCCCGGGCTCAACGGATGTTGACCCGGGGGCCTAAAAGCCGATGTATTTCTGATTGATCACACCCAAAGATTGATGCGAACCGCCGGTTTTGCGGGATAATTATTGACCGAGGTGTTCGCCCCATGCCACGGGAAAATGCTGATCCACTGCTTAGCGAGTTCGCGGATGGACGAACAGACCTTGTTTACCAACTTCTTGCACAAGGCCATTCACCTGGCACCGTGGATGAGAATGGGGTATCACTGATGCAGTGGTGTGCTTATTACGGTGATGTGAGCGCAATGAAATTTTTGCTGTCTCAAGGTGCAACGCTGGACTCTCTTGGGCAAAATCTCGGTCTTAACGCAGCATCCTTTCACGGACACTGGCGTTTATGTAAGTTTCTGCTTGAACAAGGCGCAGACGTGGACGAACAGGATGCGAGTAGTGGAGAAGCACCCCTCCACAACGCATTGTGCAACACAGACCGTATGGCTTATGACCGAGTTCTCAAGGTGCTGTTGTTTCATGGGGCTAACCCAAACGTTGCGACTAAAAATGGAGTCGAAACGGGAGGGTTCATGCGCGACTGTAGAACCAAAGGGGAGACACCACTTCACCGTGCAGCTGCGTTTGGAAACGAAGACACGATCAAGCTATTGCTTGATGCGGGAGCCAAGATCGATGCGACGGACGCTAACGGAGATACCCCTTTAAGTTGGGCTAGTTGGTATTCACGTCCAACTCCTATACTCCGAATGCTTTGTTACGGTAACTTTAGAATCCATCCCAACTATCAACCCATGCGAGCTAACCTGTTGGGAACACCGCATGGCGAAGATTCATAGTTCACGGCTCCGCCCGCCTCACAGTTTGCCTTCCGATACTTTGTTTTTGGGTGTGTTTTTACGATGATAGCGTCCTTTATGATCCGATGATTCGCGCTCATCCCCAAGTTTGAGAGACAACTGATGCGTAGTCAGTCATGAGTGGCGCGTAACCCGCTTATCATCAGGGTCAAGCTGACGGACGCAACGGGCTCTTTTTTGGGCCTTGTGCTGTCGCTTGCTTCAGCTCACTGAGCCGGAAGTTATTTCCGGATTTCCACGCCAGCGCGTTTCACGCACCAGCCGCTTTCCCATCCAGGGGAGCGGCGCCGCAACCAGACCCTGCAGCCATAGCGGTCCATGCAACAAGCTCCGGGCAATGCCGGCGATCCTGTAACTTCGGCCCACGGCATGCAATAGATTTTCAGCGTAGATTGCAGCCGCGCGTTCATCACCTGATCCTTCAAATAACGATTTTGCAACCGCCTGGGCCGCCAGCCGGCCGCTGTGCAGAGCCATGGAAATTCCTTCACCTGTAAACGGATCGAGAAAGCCCGAGGCGTCGCCCGCCATGAGCACCCCGCCTTGCACGGGCCGGCGTCGTGCCAGATGCACAGGGGCTGTGGTAACCACCGGGGAGATCTGTATCGCACCGCGCAAGCGCCTTTCAAGCGCGGGCAGACGAGCAGCCTGCAGGAGCCAGCCGGCAAGGTTCTGCAGGCCTTTGGTTTCCCTTTCGCGAATTCGCTCACGGCGAACCAGG